>DATFHP010000074.1:0-88830 GCA_035248285.1 Allosphingosinicella sp.
CCTTCGGGGGTCGCCCGGAGGCCCGCGCCGGACGTCGTCGGGCCGCTTGAACGGAGGCACCACTCCGCCCTGCGCGGCCCTCCTTGCCGGCACGCCCCTCCGGGCGATCACGACCGTTGCGGGTAATGGGTCCGGACCCTAGTTTCGATCTGCTATGCCGGATGGCCGTCACGCCGCGCAATGACGCGACACATGCGCGTGACGCCGAATATGATGATCGGCCGTGCCGAACTCGCCCTCGATCATCGTCGTTCGCTTGAAATAATGGCCGATCGGCAAATCGTCCGTCATGCCCATGCCCCCATGCAGCTGTATGGCGTTCTGGCCGATGAACCTGGCGGCGTCGGCGACGGTCACCTTGGCGGATGAAGACGCCAGCGCGCGCGCCGAACGGTCCGCCTGCAGCCGCAGCGTGACGAGATAGGTTGCGGACCGCGCCATCTCCAGCCTCATGAACATATCCACCATGCGATGCTGAAGAACCTGGAAATCGGCCAGCGGCCTGCCGAACTGGCGACGCTCGCCGGTATAGGCAATCGTATCGTCCAGCATGCGCTGCATCGCCCCGACCGCCTCCGCGCAGCTTGCCGCGATGGCCTGGTCGATTGCCTCCTCGATCAGCGCGCAGGCTTCGCCTTCGGTTCCGATGAGACAGTTCCCAGCCACCCTGCTATCGTCGAAAATCAGATCCGACGCCCTTCGGCCATCCATGGTGGGATAGTCAAACGACTTGAGGCCCTCCGCCCCCCGCTTCACGAGAAAAAGCGATAGCCCGGAAACATCTCCCTTCCGTCCCTGTGTCCGCGCCGCCACGATGATATGCGTCGCCCAGGGCGCGCCGATGACGACGGATTTGCCGCCGTCCAGCCGCCAGCCATCTCCCTGCCTGGCGGCGGCGAGCGATATGTCGGCGACATTGTAGCGCATCCCGGGCTCTGCCCAGGCGAAGGCCGTCACCAACTCGCCGCACGCGATGCGCCGCAGCGCGTCCCGGGTGACGTCGCTGTCGATCCGGCTCATCAGGCCTGCGCCGACGACCGCCGTCTCCAAATAGGGTTCGACGGCGAGCGCGCGTCCGATCTCCTCCATAACGATCATGATCTCGACGCTTCCCGCCCCGGTGCCGCCCAGCGAAGCCGGCACGGCAAGGCCGAGGATGCCCAACTCGTCGGCGAAACGCCTCCAGATGGAGGGCCGCCACCCTTCCGCGCCGCGCACCGCCGTCATGCGCGCGTCGAACGGATAATGGTCGCGAAAGAAGCGAGCGACGCTGCTGCGAAGGAGAATCTGCTCTTCCGTCAGACTGAAGTCCACGTCGCCCCGCTTTCCCCGTTCCTCGCGCCTGCCGGCCAGCCTCTCCGCGCCGCGACGATGCGGTTGCCTATATATCGTGTTGCGATCTATGCTATCTATAGCTTCATTCAATCCATTAACTAGCTACGTCCATCCCTCGGATGAACGCCGGGCAGGGGAAAAATGCGGTGTGACGGACCAAGATGACGAAGCCGTAACGGTCGAGCTTTGCCGTTCGGTGGCGCTCGTCCGTTTCCAGCCGCGCGCCGACGGGACGATTTCCAACAAGGGCGCCGCGCTTCTTCTGGACAGTCTGAACCGCTCGCTGGCCGAGCCCGATGTCAAGGCGATCGTGCTGACGGGCGCCCGACCGGGCATTTTTATCAGGCATGCCAATCTGGGGCAGATAGCGCGCGCGGCCCAGGCGATGCTGGCCGGACAAATCTCCGAGGCCGATTTTCTCGACACCCCCTTCCAGCAGCTGTGCCGAGCGCTAGATCGGGCCGAGAAGCCGGTGATCGCCGCGATCAACGGCGACTGCATGGGCGGCGGGCTCGAAATCGCTTTGGCATGCACGCTTCGGATCGCCGCGCCGGCGGTGGCTGCGATCGGCCTACCCGAAATCCGGCTCGCGATTGCGCCCGGTTCGGGAGGATTGCAGCGCCTCGCCAACGTCATCGGGCCGCACCGGGCGCGGATCTTCATCCTCGACGGCACGGTGGTCGGCAGTGAAACCGCTCTCACCCTGGGCATCGTCGATGAAGTCAGCCCGGATCCGGTAGAGCGGGCGTTGGAGCGGGGCGAGCATTTTGCCCGCCGGTCGCCGCATGCGGTGGCGACGATCCTGCGTCAGCTGGCACCGGACAATGACGCGGCGATCGAGGAAAATGCCCGCGCCTTCGCTCGCCTGCTGCAGACGACCGAGGCGAACCGCATGCTCGACGAGCAGAGACGCACGCCCCGTCCGATCGAGACGCTGGAATGAGGCTTTTCGCGCAACGCTCTCATCGCTCGGCTGGATGGATGGTGCAGGGGGGCCAAGCTCCAAAAGGCGATTGACCGACCCTGCGAATGGACAGCGCATCAATATTTGGGAAGAAACATGTCAGCAGCGGATACAATGCCCGTCATCGTCGGCGTTGGCGAATATGTCGATCGGCCGGCAGACCCAGGCGATGCGCTGGAGCCGGCGGATTTGATGGTCTGCGCCCTCCGCGCAGCGGACGAGGATGCCGGCGGAGGGATGGTCGAGAAGGCGGACTCGATCGAACTGGTCGGCCTCATCTCCTGGCGCTACGCCGATCCGGTGGCGCTGCTTTGCGAGAGGCTCGGGATTTCGCCGGCCCGCAAGGTCAATGCCAGCATGGGCGGTGAAACGCCGATCAGGCTGGTGCACGACGCTGCGATCCGCATCGCGATGGGCCAACAGTCGATCGCGCTGATCGTCGGCGGCGAGGCTCTGAACGCGCGCACGAAGGCGAAGAAGGCCGGCGTGAAGCTGGACTGGACCAAGCAGGTTCCGCCCGAGGACGCAATGGTCTTCCCCTCCAGCCATTATGCGATGAGCGATGTCGCAACGCGGCTCGGCATCCGCGATCCTGCCCAGATCTATCCGTTTTACGAGATGGCGACGCAGCATCGCTGGGGGCAGAAGCCCGCCGAGGCGGACGCCATATCCGCGGCCTTATGGGCGCAATATGCCCGCGTCGCCGCCGAACATCCCTGTGCCTGGATCGGTGACGCCCCCTCCGCGGCGACGATCGAGGAGGTCACCGCCGACAACAGAATGATCAACTGGCCGTACCGCAAGCTGATGGTCGCCAATCCGAGCGTCAATCAGGCCGCCGCGATCATCGTCACCAGCCTGGCGACGGCACGCGCGGCGAATATTCCGGAAGACCGTATCATCTACATCTGGGGCGGGGCGGCGGCGCAGGAACCCGAGAATTATCTGCTGCGGGATCGCTACGACCACAGCGCCGCGCAAGCCGCGGTCCTGGAACGTGCCGTCGAAATCGCCGGGGGAAGCGCGGAGCGGTTCGATCTGCTTGAACTCTACAGTTGCTTCCCCGTCGTCCCGAAGATGGCGCTGCGCACCCTGGGGCTCGATCCCGAAAGGCATCGCCCAACCGCCGCCGGCGGCCTCACCTTCTTTGGCGGTCCGCTCAACAATTATATGAGCCATGCGGTTGCCGCCATGGTGCGCCGGCTGCGGGCCGGAGAAGGCAGCCTGGGCCTGCTTTACGGCCAGGGCGGCTTCGTCAACAAGCATCACGGTCTGATCGTGAGCACGCTTCCTGCGACTGCGGCGCTTCCGGAAAGCTATTCCGTGCAGGATCGCGCCGATGCCGGCCGCGGTCCGACGCCCGCGCTGGCAGAAGATTACGAAGGTCCCGCCGCGATAGAAACCTATACCATCATCTATGGGCGGGACGGGACGCCGATAGAAGGCATCGTCATCGCCCGGACGCCGGATTCATCGCGTGTCATGGCGCGCGTGCCTTCCGCCGATGGCATATCGCTTGCCCTTCTCCAGTCGCGCGACGCCAACGCGATCGGCGCCGAGGGACATGTGCGGATCGATCCGTTCGGCAAGCCCGTCTGGGAAACGGAAAAGGCTATTCAGTCGCGCAAGCAGGCCGGCCATCGTTTCTGCACGGTCGAACGCGACGGCCATCTGACGATCGTCACCATCAATCGCCCGCAGGCGATGAATGCCCTCGATCCGGCGACGAACGCGGAACTGGCGACGATATTCGACGATTTCGCGGCCGACCCGGATCAGCGGGTCGCCATCCTGACCGGCGCGGGAGATCGCGCTTTCTCCTCCGGCAACGATCTCAAATTCACCGCCGCCGCGCTTGCCCGCGGGCAGGCACTGGAATCGCCGGTCAAGGGTTATGCCGGACTGACCGCCCGTTACGATCTCAACAAGCCCGTGATCGCTGCCGTAAACGGCTTGGCAATGGGCGGCGGATTCGAAATCGCCCTAGCCTGCGATCTGATCATCGCTTCGGAAACCGCCGGCTTCGCCTTGCCGGAACCGAAGGTAGGCCTGGCAGCGCTGGAGGGCGGCCTTCTGCGCCTTCCGCGCCAGATCGGGTTGAAGAAGGCAATGGGCATGATTCTGACCGGACGAACCGTCAGCGCCGCCGAAGGCATGCAACTCGGCTTCGTGAACGAGATGGTCCCGTTCGATGAACTGCTGCCGGCCGCCAGGCGCTGGGCTAACGACATCATGGCCTGCAGCCCGATGTCCATCCGCGCGTCGAAGGAAATCGCGCTGCGGGGGCAGGAGGAGGAAACGCTTCAGGCCGCCTATGAACGGCAGCGGGACTATCCTGCCGTGCGCGCGCTCTTTCGATCCGCCGATATACGGGAGGGACCGCTCGCTTTCGCGCAGAAGCGCGATCCGAAATGGCAGGGCAGGTGATCCGCCGCCAGCCGGAAGGTCGACGCCCTAACCGAGCATGACACGCCAGGCGATCGTCTTCTGAATCTCCGTCGCGCCGCCGTAGATGGTCTGGGCGCGTTCAAAAAGATAGGTCGGCGCAGCCAACATCTGCCATTCCGGAACCAGGGGCGCCCCGTCACGCCAATCGGCTGTCTCTCGATCGAGGGCTGGGGCTCTTGACCGTCCGGCCAACTCCATTCGAAGCTCGGTTATCCGTTGCGCGGCCTCGGTGCAGATGATCTTGATGGAAGCAACCGATGCCGGGTCCGCTTCTCCCAGAAGCGCGCGAAGAACGAATATTTCGAGCGCATCGATCTCGATCTCGCATTTCGACAGCCTGTAGGCGAAATCACGCAGCTCTTCGTCGGTCCACACGCCCGCCTCGGCCAGCGCAGTCGCCCTTGCTCGGGCCTGCCGCAAGTCGACGCGCTTGCGGCCGATATGCGCATAGGACAGGCGCTCATTCTTGAGCAGAATATTCGCATAATGCCATGCCTTGCCCTCTTCGCCGATGCGGTTGGCGACGGGAACCCGGACATTGTCGAAAATCACCCTGTTCAGTTCATGGCTGCCGTCGATCGAGACGATCGGCTCGACCCGAACCCCGGCGCTTCGCATCTCCAGGCAGATCAGCGAAATGCCTTCCTGCCTTTTCGCTTCCCTGGAGGTGCGCGCCAGGCAGAAAATCCAGTCCGCCCAATGCGCTCCGGATGTCCACATCTTGGTGCCGTTGAGGACATATTCGTCCCCCTCCCGGCGCGCCTCGAACCGCAGGCTGGCAAGGTCGGAGCCCGCTTCCGGTTCGGAATAGCCCTGCGCCCATAGGCTCCGCGATGCCAATATGTCCGGCAGCCATTGGTCCTTCTGCGCCTGAGAACCGAAGGCGCACAGGATCGGCCCGATATAGAGAATCGCCATCGGAATGAGATTGGGCGCGCCCGCGCGCTCCAGCTCTTCGTCGAAGATCAACCGTTGCAGCGGCGTCCATCCGGTGCCGCCATATTCCCTGGGCCAGCTTATACCCAGCCAGCCGCGGGCGTTCAGCGCCCGTTGCGAAGCGATATGGTCGTCACGGCCGAGCCTTTGCCCCCGCGCCGCCTTGTCCAATATGTCGCGGGGATATTCGGTTTCGAAGAAGCGACGGACCTCCAACCTGAACTTGGCGTCGGACGGGGACAGATCGAGGTTCATGTCGCCTCGCGCGCCTCCGCCCTGCTCTTCAGCGTCGCTTCGATAAGCCGGTAAACGGATGCCGGGGTCGGCTGCAGGACGTCCCCGGCGATGAGGTCCTGCATGCGCTCATCCGGCAAGCCGAGCCAGTCCCTGACAATGTCCTCCGTCTGCTCGCCCGCGAGCGGTGCGGGGCGGGCCGCGGCCGCGGCGATCGTTTCGGATCGAACGTGGCTGGCCTCGTTTATGACCTCTTCGTCGAGATAGGGATGGGTTTCGACGCGGTAGAAACCTCGCTCCGCGTAGAAACCGAAACCGGGCAGATCGGGCACACGCAGCATGATCGCGGCTGGAACCTTGGCCTCCTGCAGCTGGCGCATCGCGGTCGCCGCATCGCGCTGGCCCATCCAGGCTGCGAGCGCGTCGTCGATCCGGTCGGACGCCGCCAGACGGCCGGTCCGGGATTTGAGATGGCCATCGTCCGACAAGCCGATGAAGGGCGCGAGCGCGTTCCAATCCTCGTCATCGCGCACGCTGACGACGCACCAATCGTCCTCGCCTCGTGTCCGGTAGACGCCCCATGGCCGGTCCGGCGCGTCCCCGACCTCCGCGCCCAGGGACGCGCGCGCCACATCGCCGGCAAATTGCGCGAACATGACTTCGGCCTGCGCGATGTCGACATGCCCGCCCTTGCCCGAGCGGAGCCGACGGATCAGCAGCGCCACGGCCGCCATGGCGCCGACGCGCGCGGCCACATGGTCGGGATAGATGGTCAGGGAATCGCTGAATCCTTCCGGATCGTCCCGATAGCGCCAGCGCTCGGAAAGCCCCGTAACGGCACGCACCAACGGGCCGTATCCCATCCGCTTGCTCCAGGGCCCGGTGGCCCCGAACGCAGAGCTGGCAATCGTGATGATGCGGTCGTTCACGGCCGTCAGAATCGTATCGTCCAGGCCGAGCGACGCCATCGTTCCTGGCTTGAAGTTGGACAGGATGATGTCGGCCCGCGCCGCCAGGTCGAGGAAGACCTGCCGCCCGCGCGCGTCGCGCAGATCGAGCCCAAGGCTGCGCTTGTTCCGATGGCCGGCCGCGAAGCTGACGGAAAATTCGTAGGGCAGGTAGGATTGCCGATTGCCGTCTGGGAAGGCGCGGCTCTCGATCTTGACGACATCGGCGCCGCGATCGCCCAACAGCCGCGCGGTTTCCGCGCCGACGACGATCACGCCCAGGTCCAGGACCCGCAGGCCTTCGAAGATATCCGCGCGCGGCGCCGGCGAGGGCGGGGGGAAGGCCCCGCGCGATCGTCCTGGCGCACCGCCCCGCGCGCCGTCGATGACGAAGGCCCCCGCGGGCATCGCGGCCGTGCGTCCATCGGCCAGCTGCAGACCACCAAATGCCTTGCGTTCGGCGAAATGCGACGCTTCGATGGCTTCCTCCAGCCGCGCCATCGCCGCGATGGGAACGCCGTGCCTCTGCCCCTCCTCCTCCAACTGGCGACGCGTCTTGTCCGCGAAGAAGGCCGCAATCGCAGGCAGCAGGCTCGGCGATTTGTAGCGCGTCGCGGTCTTTTGGAAGGATGGGTCGGCGAAGGCCTCGGGCTCGCCCATCCACCGGAACATGCCCTGCCACTGGCGCGGCGCAAGCAGGCAGATGCGGACATGGCCGTCGGCGCAGGGCAGGATCGGATATTGCATGCCGCGGACCGGGCGGTCGCGCGACAGCAGCTTGGCCGGGCGTCCCAAGGTCGCGCTTCCGCCCACGCCATAGCCTGGATCGAGCGTCTGCACCGCGCCTTCCAGCGCAGAGAAATCGAGATGATCGCCTTCCCCGGTGCGAAGCGCTCGATAAAGGGACGCAATCAGCGCATAAGCGGCTTGCGCGGCGGCGCACTGATAGGCCAGCCCGTGCGGCGGCAGGAGAGGCGGCTTGCCCCTGATCCCCGAACGGCAAAGCTCGCCGGATAGAGCATGCAGCACCGCATCGCTCGCCTGCCAGTCGCTGTAGCTGTTGCCCGTTCCGAAGTCGCTGACCGTCATGGTCACGAGCTGCGGCCGGGCGGCGCGCCATTGGCCGAGAGCCAGGCCGACATTTTCGACGATGATATCGGCGGAAGAGAGGAACGGATGCGCGGCTTCCGCCTGTGGCGCTATGGCCTGCAGATTCTTGCCTGCATTCGCCGTCGCCGCGTCGATGTCGGCGCCATCGGCAGGGTCCGCCAGCCGAACGACCGTGGCTCCAAGCTCGGCCAGATAACGCGTTGTCGGCGCCAGCGGTCCCCGGACGCAATCAACGACGCTGATCCCCGCCAGAGGCGGATCGAAGCGCATGTCCGTCTCCCGGGTCGATCGCGTGGTCAAAGCGGCAGTTCCCGGCCGATGAGATCTTCGATCAGGGTCCACATACGATCCGCTGCGACAGGATCGACGGCGTAGCGCATGACGCCGGACCGGTAATTCGGCTCGTCCCGCACGTCCGCGACATGACAATCTTCAAGGTAGGCGCCGCCAAGCCCCTTCAGCCGCGGCTCGGTGAGGCCCCAGATCGTGGTGGCGGCGCCCTGATCGGGCGTCTTGTAATCGCTCGGATCGATTGGTCCGGTCCGTTCGCGCGAATAGGCATGATCCTCGGCGGTCATGCACCGGCCCATGCTCGTGGGAATCGCGCCGGGATGCACCGAAAAGGCATCGATCGCCCGGTCCCGCAGGGCGTTCGACAGCCGAACCGCCAGCAAGCAGCAGCCGGTCTTGGATTGGCCGTAGCTCGTCCAGGCGGCGTAGGGCCGGTTCTTGAAATTCGGATCGTCGAAGTCGAACGGCGAATAATGATGGCCGAATGAGCTCAGGCATACCGCCCGTCCGCCGTCCGCCATGTGCTGCGAGAAGCGGCTGAACAGGATTGCGTGGCCAACCACGTTGGTCATCAAGCCCATCTCGATGCCGGCGCCGGAGAGCGCAAAAGGCCCGATCACGCCGGCATTGGCGATCACCATGTCGATCTTCCTGTCCAGCGCGAGCACGGCATCGGCGAGCCGATCTACGCTGCCAATGTCGCTAAGCTCCAGAGCGAGGCCGTGCACGGGTGCGCGCGCCGCGATCCGTACCGCGTCGACGGCGGCGTTCAGCTTGGGGCCCTGCCGCGAAGCGATCACGACTTCGACGCCTGCGCGCGAAAGCGCCTCAGCCGTTGCGAGCCCGATTCCGCCTGATCCCCCGGTCACGACGGCAAACCGCCCGCGCATGTCGCGGCCGGCCAGAACCTCTCCCGTGCCGGGGAAACGCGCTGTCGAATCGAACCCGATCATTTCACCGTCACGATGATGTCGTTGCCGCTTGCCGCAGGGGCATAAGCCGCCCCGGCATCCTGTCGAGTCCAGGCCGCCGTGCTCGCCGGAAGCGGCTTGTCCGCCGCCGGCAGCCACTGGTCTCTCCTGCGCGTCACCAACTCTCCATTCAACCTTTCCCGAATGTAGTTACGCGGTTAAACGACTTCCCGTCGCACGTCAGTTCCATGGCAGGCAAAGTAGCCGGTTTGAGCGCCGATGCAACGCGTTTACATGAGCGATTAAACAACGCTATGATGCGCCATCGCGTGACGAAGCGGCAGCGCGCTCGCGATGCATCACTTTGCAGGAGAGGCCAGTGACAGCAGGCTCGCCCGTTTCGCTCGACCCCGTTGAAGTCGGCAACATGATCGTCGCCACCGGAACCTATGGCGATCCGGCCCGCTACCATGGGCTTCTGACCCGCCTTCGCTCGGAATGTCCGGTGTTCCATGCGGCGCCGGATGGCTATCAGCCATTCTGGATGGTCACTCGTCACGGCGACATCCGGGACGTCGAGCTCAACACCGCGACCTTCATCAACGCGCCGCGACTGGTGCTGCGCAGCGATGCGCTGAATGCGCATATCAGCCAATTGACCGGCGGACGTCCTTTCATGTTCCTCAATCTGACGAACATGGACGGCGCCCAGCACAACGCTTTCCGGAAGATGACCCACGCCTGGTTCCTCCCGGTTCGGGTCAAGAAGCTGGAAGACGAAATTCGCGGACATGCGCGGATGTACATCGATCGCATGCTGGCGATGGGCGGGAAGTGCGACTTTGTGCGCGATGTCGCGGTTTGGTATCCGTTGCGCGTCATCATGACGATATTGGGCGTTCCGCCAGAAGACGAGCCCAAGATGCTGATGCTGACGCAACAGCTGTTCGGTTCCGACGATCCCGAAATCAAGGGCGAGCTGCAAGGCGACCTGATCGAGACGATCAACAGCTTCTTCGAATATTTCAGGGGCATCATCGCGGATCGCCGGGCCAAGCCGACCGACGATGTCGCGACCGTGATTGCCCATGCTGAAGCCGATGGGCGTCCGCTGACCGAGCAGGAAATTCTCTCTTACTATATCCTGATCGCCACGGCCGGCCACGATACGACCAGCTCCACCATGGCGGGCGGCATGCACGCGCTCGCGCAGCATCCCGAGCAATATGAAATGCTGCGCGCCGATCCATCGCTCCTGCCCAAGGCCATCGACGAGATGCTGCGCTGGGTGACGCCGGTGACCCACTTCTTCCGGACCGCCGTCCAGGATGCGGTGGTGGGCGGCCAGGAGATCAAGGCCGGTGAAAGCCTGCTGATGTGCTACCCATCCGCAAATCGCGATGAAGCGGTATTTTCCGATCCCTTCCGGTTCGACATCGCGCGCTCGCCCAACGCGCACCTGGCGTTCGGATATGGTCCGCATGTGTGCCTGGGACAGCATCTCGCCAAGCTGGAAATCCGGGTCTTCTTCGAGGAATTTCTCAGCCGCGTGGAAAAAATCGAGCTGGCCGGAGAGCCGGCATGGGTCGCGGCGAACTTCGTCGGCGGACTCAAGCGGATGCCGATGTCCTTCCAGGCGGCCGGCTGATTCCATGCATCCTTGTCATCACGCGCGAACGACCCCCGAAAAGCCTGCGATCATCTTCGCGAACGGGACGCAGATCACCTATGCGGAGCTGGACGCGCGGTCGAACCAGGTCGCGCATCTTCTGCGGCGCGCGGGGGTGGCGCGGGGCGATGCGGTCGCGGTCTATCTTGAAAACGAGCCCGCCTATTTCGAGATCCTCTGGGGCTGCCAGCGGGTCGGGGCGTATGCGGTTCCGATTTCGGCCCGCCTTGTCGCGGACGAACTTTCCTATATCGTTCAAGATTGCGGCGCCAAATTGCTGTTCGCCTCCGCGACGCTGGAATCGATCGCCCGCGATGCCGTTTCGGCGCTGAACGGAGTCGCGTTGCTGGCGACCGGCGCAGCCTATGAAGCGGCGCGCGATGTCATGGCCCGGACGCCGGTGGCCGACGAGGTTGCCGGAGCGGAAATGGTCTATTCTTCGGGCACGACCGGCAGGCCGAAAGGGATTCGTCCGGCCTTGCCCGCAGGGCCGATCGACGCGCCCACCCGGATGACCGCCCTTGGCCGGTCGCGCTACGGCATGGACGAGGACACGGTCTATCTCAGCCCTGCCCCGCTGTACCATGCCGCCCCCCTGCGCTGGGCGATGACGGTTCATCGCCTGGGCGGCACTGTCGTCGTCATGGAGAAGTTCGAGGCGGAAGCCGTATTGAAGCTGATCGAGGCGCATCGCGTCACGCATGCGCAATTCGTGCCGACCCACTTCTCCCGCTTGCTGGCCCTGCCCGCCGAGGTTCGGGCGCGCTATGATGCCGGCTCGCTGCGCGCCGTCGTGCATGCCGCCGCCCCCTGTTCGCGCGAGGTCAAGCTGGCGATGATCGCGTGGTGGGGGCCGATACTCTACGAATATTATGCCGGCAGCGAAGGCAATGGCGTGACGGTGGCCTCGCCCGACGATTGGCTTCGCCATCCCGGAACCGTCGGACGCGGCGTAGGCTGCGAGGTCAAGATTTGCGGCGAGGATGGCGAACCATTGCCTCAAGGCGCGGAGGGCGTGGTCTATTTCGCCGGCGGCATGCCTTTCGAATATCATAACGATCCGGAGAAGACCGCGGCCTCGCGCAATCGCCACGGCTGGTCCACGCTGGGGGATGTGGGGCGGCTCGACGAGGACGGCTTCCTCTACCTCACCGACCGCAAGAATTTCATGATCATCTCCGGCGGGGTCAATATCTACCCGCAGGAGATAGAGAATGTCCTGCTCTCCCATCCGCAGGTCGTGGATGCGGCCGTCGTGGCGGCGCCGCATTCCGATCTGGGCGAACAGGTGACCGCGGTGATCCAGCCCGTGAACTGGAGCATGGCCGGCCCGGCGCTTGCCGCCGCTCTCCGCGTCTATCTGCGAGAGCGGATCAGCCCTGTGAAGGTGCCTCGGCAGATCGACTTCATGGAGGAACTGCCGCGCCTGCCCACGGGCAAGCTGATGAAGCGGTATCTGCGCGACGCCTATTTCGGCGCGAACGACGCCGTCGCCGCCCAGATCGTCAAGGAAGATTCGATGTGAGCACGGATGCCATCGTGAAACGGCCGGTGACGGCCGCCGTTGCAGCCAAGCCCAACGCGCCGTTCGCGATACGCGCACTGCAGCTGGAGGAGCCCCGGCCCGGCGAGGTGCTCGTCCGCGTCGCGGGCGTCGGCATATGCCACACCGACCTGATCGCACGAGATCAGATGCTGCCGGTCACGCTGCCTGCGGTGCTCGGCCACGAAGCCGCCGGGACGGTGGAGCAGGTGGGCGCGGAGGTGACGGACCTCGCGCCGGGCGATACGGTGGTGCTGACCTTTCTGTCCTGCGGCGCCTGCGAAAAGTGCGCCAGGGGCGAGCCGGCATATTGCGATCAAATGCCGATGCTCAACTACCTCGGCCGGCGCCCGGACGGGAGCGTCGCGTTGAGCGACGGCGACACGCCGATCGGCAGCCATTTTTTCGGCCAATCTTCTTTCGCCAGCTATGCGCTCGCGCCGCGGCGCAGCGTCGTCAAGGTGACATCCGATCTGCCCGCGGAGCTGCTCGGCCCGCTCGGCTGCGGCATCCAGACGGGCGCCGGCGCGGTCTTGAACGTGATCGCTCCGGAACCGGGCAGCGCGATAGCCATTTTCGGGGGCGGGGCCGTGGGCCTGAGCGCCGTGCTGGCGGCCGCCGCCGCCGGATGCAAACGGATCGTGGCGATCGATCCCAAGACGGAGCGCCGTCAAGCCGCGCTCGACCTGGGCGCGACGGAGGCATTTGACCCGCTCGCCGAGGACTTCAGCACCACGCTGGTCGCGAGCGGGGAATTCGACTCGTCCCTCGACACGAGCGGTGTCCCGGATTCCATCGCCGCCGCCGTCGCCTGCCTGCGGGTGCGCGGAGTTTGCGCATTGGTCGGGTCGCCCTCGATGGTCGGCCAGACATTTCCCGTGCGCACCGGGCTTTTCGTGCAGAAAGGCATCACGCTGCGCGGCGTGATCGAAGGCGATGCCGATCCCCAGCTGTTCATCCCGTGGCTGCTGGCCTTGCAGGCGGAAGGGCGCTTCCCTTTCGAGCGGCTGATCCGGACCTATCCGCTCGACGCGATCAACGACGCCATTGCCGACCAGCAGGCCGGCCTATGCGTCAAGCCCGTCCTCACGATGGACGCTTATGGTTGAAGAGGGATAGTCGCGCCGTCGAGGCGCTCGAGATGCACGCCCCGCCGCGCGACGCATGGAAATGCGCCGCGCTGGCGGCTTTCACGCAATTTCGACGCGAATCGGAATGGCGCTCATGCGCGGCATTGCGTTGATCGGCTCTATGGGCCCATCGAGGCTGACAAGCCTGGCGGTGCACGATCCAATATCGTCATAGCTCGTTTCGTCCTCGGGCAATCCTCCCCAGCAATGGACCATCGACAAAACGTCGCGGCGCAAACTCGCATCGGCGGCCACGCGTCCCAGGATCGTGCTATGTTCGGACCTGATCCGAACGAGCGCGCCCGGCTCGGCGCCGAGCGACGCGATCGTATCGGGATGCATATAGGCCGGATTATATCGGTGAAGCTTGCGGATCGAGGGCAGGTTGATGCCCGTCGTATTCATGACCTCACGCATCCGGCGCGATATGAGCTTGAGCGGAAATTCCTCTCCGGATCGGTCCGCGTCGGATTGCGCTTCGGCGAAAACCTGGCCGAGCTCGGCATCGACGTCATCCGGCATGAGCTGGAACCGGGCGTCGCTCGAATCCCCGGCGGGTTTCACAAATGTCTTCGGAAGGTCGAATATGCGGGGCGCCGATTCGGCAGCCAATTCGTCGATGGTCATAGCCGCGTCCTTCGCGACGATCCGCAGGATGTCGCGCGTCGTCGGCGCATTTTCCATGTTCAAGGGGACATCGTTCAACACGATCTGCTTGCCCATGCGGCGCGCAAGCTCCCAGAGAATCCACCACTCGTCAACGGCTTCGGATCCTGGCGGCAGCGGCACCGCTTGTTCGACAAACTGCTGGAACGGAACCGGCATGAACAATGGTTCATATCCCGGACCCATGAGCACTTCCTCTCGCTCGTACATGAGCTTTGGAGCCAGGACATAATCGGCCAGCCGCGCGGTCGGCGTCATGAACGGGTCGATCACCACCAGCAGATCGAGCGCCTTGAGCGCCTCGACCGTCTTGTCCTGGTCGGGCATCGCCACGGCCGGATTCCCGCCGGCGACGAGCAGGGCCCGTATGCGGCCCTTTCCCGGTGTCAGGATTTCCTCCGGCAGCGTCGGGCTCATCATCTCGCCATACATGCCGCCGATCCCGCGCACCCGGCTTTTCGGACCTTGCGTCCAGGATCGAGCCGGCGGAATCACCTCCGCGCGAACATCGGTCTGCGGATTGAGAAGGCCGGGATTGTCGATCGGATCGCCCGCTCGGCGGAACCGTCCGCAGATGACGTTCAGTACGTCGATCATGTGCTGCGCCAGATTCGAACGCGCGGCCATGTTGGGCCCGGTGCCCGTGATCGCGGCCCCGCGCCGGCCCTCTTGCGCAAACATTCGCGCGGCGGCCGCAATCTGCTCCGGCGGTATATCGGCCCGCGCCGCCACATAGTCCGAAGTGAACGGTTCTACCGCCCTGCGGAGATCGTCCATTCCTTCCGCATAGCGGCCGCAGAAATCACGATCGTGCCAGTCATTCCGCAGCACCTCGCGGACGATGCCCGCAAACAAGGTCGGATCCTCGCCCGGGCGCAGCTGCAGATGGAGATCCGCTTGTTCGGCCATCTCCGTCTTGCGCGGGTCGATGACGATGAACTTCATGCCGCGCGCCTTGGCTTCGCGTACGAGCTTCGTCATATTGTAGGAGAACATCCCCATGACGGAGAGCGAAACCAGCGGATTGGTACCCACCAGCATCATCACGTCCGATTCATGAAAATGATGCTTGCCCGCCGCCCAATTCCCCAGCCGTTCCCAAGACACATATTTGGCCGACTGGTCGATCGTCATGGTGGTAAAGAAGTTGTGCGTGCCGACCGCCTTGGCCCATGCCTGCAGCATCGGCGACAAAGCGATATTGAGATAGGCTTGCGTGCCCTTGAATATGGCGACGGTCTCAGGCCCTTCCTCTTTCTGGAGCTGGCTCAGGCGCTCCGCGATCTCGCCAAGCGCGACCTGCAAGTCGATCGGAGCATAAGAGCCGTCGGGCTGACGCTTCATCGCATGATGGTTGCGATCCGGCGCCGTCAGCGCCTCTCCCGCGGCGAGCCCCTTGATGCAGGCATAGCCTCGGCTGAGGGGATGCGCCTTGTCCCCCCTTATGCGGGTTATCTTCCCCTCCTCCACCGTTAGGATCGTGCCGCAAGTACCTATGCAGATTCGACACACCGAACGCTGTTCCGCCATTTCGATCTCCGGCAATCTAGCGTTGATTAATCGACTAAACTAATGCATCTCGATAGGTGAAGCCACAATCTTCGGTGAGGATGTCCGAAAGCGTGCACAGACCGGCGCCGCCCGCGCGCGGACGACCCACCCTCATCGAAGAAAAGGACAAGCGGCATGATCGTCGAACCGACAAAGCTCCCCCTTTCAGCCGATCTGCCCCATGAACCGGGCGACAATGAATGGTGGCAGGAAAGCAATGTGCTCGGCTGGGCCGACACCGAGAAGCAGATCGGCGGCTTCATGAGGATCGGCCACCAGCCCAATCGGGGCTTCACCAAATGTTGTTTCGGCATCGTGAGCCGCAACGGCAACGGCTACACGCGCAGCACGCAGCATCTGCCGTGGCGCCCGCACGACGCGACCTCGGACACTTTTTCGACCGACGATTTCGTCTCCGCACGCTTTTTCGAGCAAGGGAGCCATTGGATCGCGACCGACGAACATTGCGCGCTCGATCTGACCGTCCGCGACGTTCACCCGACCTATGATTTCTTCTCCTTCACCGGGAAGACCGAGGTGTCGCGCACGATTGCCCCGAACCACATCCAGGCCGGCGGCCTGGTTGCCGGGCATGTCCGCATCGGCGACGAGGCGCACGAGGTCTTGGGCTTCACCTATCGGGATCACAGCTGGGGCACGCGCCTGCTTCATAATCCCAAGGCGGATTTCTATGCCGCCTGGTGGATGGGTGGCGCCTTGGGGGGCGATTTCTCTTTCGGTTTCGGCGACGGCCGTGCCCATTCCGGCGACACGATGCCGTTCAACTATATCGTCAGGGACGGCGTGACCTACATCGTCACCGTCGAAGATGCGTGGGTTGGCACCAATTTCGCGGACGGGATGTCGATCCGCAACGCGCGGGTGGTCGTCTCTTGCGAGGAACTGGGCGAGCTGACGTTCGAAGCCGAAGGCTATGGGAATGTCGTGCTTGAGATGGAGGGCAAGCATTTCGAGCTGTCCATGCCAAGCACCATTCGTTGCGGCGATCGCGTCGGCGGAGGCATCGTCGATACCATCTTCAACCCCCGCAACGGCACCTCCCGGCCATTCTTCCTGGTCGGCGCGGCGATGGCAAACGGCCTCAGCCGCTTCGCGGACGGCTATCTCGTTCAGCCGGAAGGTATCGGCGCCGCCCGCAGGGCTTTTATCGCAGGGAAACCAGCAGATGGGCGAGCATAATTCCGATTCGCTGAAGGCTCTGAAGGGTTTGGTGGATGCACCAAGCCCTGTGACCGTCGCGACGATTCGTGCCTTCCTGGCCGAGCAGCCCGAGCTGGCGGGACAGAGTTTCCATGTCCTGCTCAACAGCGAAGCGCTGGCCGCAGGCGCGTCGGGCGGCACGATCCTGTTCGAAATCGCCGGTGAGCAGGCCAGCGATTTCCACGGTTCGTTCGTGTTGCGTTACGAGTTGGGAAACGGCGGCATTTTCAGCCAGACCTCGCTTGCAGCGCAGTTTGAGATCTTGCGCGTCCTGCGCGACCGCGGCCTTCCCGTAGCGGAGGCCGTTTGGCTCGACGAAGAAGGCAAGATGGCCGGCGGGCAACGCGCCCTGATCATGCGACGGGTCTTCGCGCATGCACCGAGCATTCAATATCTTCAAAATGGCTTCTTCGCCAATTCGAACGACGCCAAACGCGAACAGATGATGCGCAACCTGTTCTCGGTCGCGGCGGCGCTGCATGCAATCCGGGTGGATTCGGTGAACCTGCCGATCCTCGATGCCCGCGGCGGCAGGGAAAAGCATTTCCTCGATCGCGAGATCGACTGGGTCCTGGGCGAGCTGCACGCGAAGTTCCCCGAGCGGGAGGAAGGCGAGCGGGCCGAGCTGCATGGCAGCATGCGTCGAAGATTGGAGGACGCCGCGCTGGTGATGCGCGAATATGCACCGCGCCATCGGCCGCCGGTGATCGCGCATGGCGACCTCACCATCGCCAATACCATGTTCAAGGATGATTGTTCGGTCGCCGCTTTGCTCGACTGGGAACTGACCCATTATGGCCTGCCGGGCATGGACGTTGCCTATTTCCTCGCCGCGATGACCGGCATCGCAGAATTCGGCGAGCAGATCGCTCCCATGCCCACGGAAGACGATACGATCCGTTTCTATATCGAAGCTGGAGGGACGCTCGAAGACTTCGCCTATTGCAGGGCGTTCGCGGCCTTCCGGGTGTCGACCTGGGGCGCGATCGGAATGCGACGTATGCCGCGCGAATTCTGGCCCGCGCAGCGACGGATGTGGGAGATCCACAACGGCCTGCTCACAGCGGCGATCTCATCGCTCAAAACCCGATAGGGAAGGGGGAGGAAAAGGTGGCCGCGATGCTCAGCGACTTGCCGCCGAACGCGCTGCTGGACCGCGTCATGATGGAAGAAATGGACCAGGTGATCCGCGCCATTCCAGGTCATCAACTTCGGTCCGCCGATCATCATGCGAAAGGAATGGATCCGGCGGTGTCGATCGATCCGTTCGCGCATTTCGGGCGGTTGCGCGACAGCGGACACGACGTCATCCAGTATAAGGATGGACGATATGGCGATGTGAAGGTCTACAATGGCTTCGGCCGCGACCTTTCGCTGCCGAACTTCGCCGTAATCGGCTACGAAGCCTTGCGTGCGATGGCGCTTGACCGGGAAACCTTCGTCAATCGCGATGCCTACGGCGCCCATGGCGATGCCCAGAATCCAGGCTTCACGTTCGTCAACGAATTGGATGGCGCCGAGCATAAGGCCATGCGCCGTCTGTTCGAGACGGAGATCTTCTCTCGCCAATATCTGACCGATCTGGCCGACGGCACCATCGCGCCCATCGCCGAGTTTCTGGCGCGGCGTATCCGCATGATGATCGATGTCGGCGAACCGGCGGATCTATGCCGCGATCTTGCCCTGCCGATGCTCTATATGAGCATGGCTCGGGTTATCGGCATCAACATGACCGACCTCAGCTATTTCGTAGGCTTGGGGGAAGCCGTATTCGGCGGACCGCGCGACTTTGAAGCCGCCGTGGCGGCAGCCGCCGAACTCGACGAATATTTCGGCAAGGTCTATGCGGACCGGCTGGCCAAGGGCGACCTCGACAAGGCCGACCTCATGTCGCTGATGCACAACGCAGAGCGTGACGGACTGCGTTTCGGCGCCCGCGAGCTTGTCGTCTATTGCCGTTTCCTGCTGCCCGCCGGAATCGAAACCACTTGGCGGCAGACCGCGAACATCGGCTACGCCTTCATGCTCCATCCCGACCAATATGACGCCGTGGTTCAGGACGAAGGCCTCTGGGCCAATGCGATCGAGGAAGTGTTGCGATGGATGCCCTCGGGCTTCGTTCTGCCGCGAACCGCCGCCCGCGACACGGAGCTTGCAGGCGTGGCGATCCCCGCCGGATCGAGCATGTACGGCATATTCGGCGTCGCCAATCGCGATCCGCGCATCTGGCCGGACGGGGAGAAATTCGACGTTCGCCGGCCGCGCAAGCCCCATTTGACGTTCAGCACCGGCACGCACGCATGCATGGGCCAACAGCTGGCGCGGCAGAGCTTTACGCATGTTCTTCGTGCGCTGACGACCGTGTTGCCCGACATCGTGCTGGATTGCGCGCCCGAAGACGTCCGCACGACCGGCTATATCGTCCGTTGCCCGGACCGGGTTCCGATCCGCAAGCGGTGAGGGAAAGATGGACCTTCGAATGCTGAAGCAGGACGCGATTCAACCCGAACGCATCCCGCTTTAGTGATTTCTAGTCGGATGGAATGAGCTGGCCGCCGTGCCCCCGGCGCGGCTGCCGATTGCGGGGCAATCGGCACCTGCTCATTCTGACGACTCGGAAATCACGGTAAACAAAGGGAAATAGACTCTATCCCGGTTCAATCAAACCGGGATAGAGTCTAGCCAGCGCTGCTTTTCTTTAGAATTTTCTGGAAAGTTGGAGTCCCCAGGTGCGGGGAGCCGAATAGTTTCCGATCCAGGCACCCACGGGAGCGAGAAAGCCCGAGCTTTGGCGATAGAGCTTGTTGGTGACGTTGTTGACGAAGGCGCGCAGCGCCGTCTTCTCGCCGACGTCGGCCAGGACCGCCGACAGGTTGAGCAGGGCATAGCGTTTCTGCACATCCTCGGGCAGGATGAAGTAGCGAAGCACGACCTTGGAGGAATAGCTTACGTCGGCCCGGATCGTCAGGGTCGAGAGCAGGTTTCCGCCCAGGTCGAAGCGATATTCGGCGCCCGCGTTGAAGGTGAAATCGGGCGCGCGCGAGATGGGCTTGCCCTTGAGGTCCTGCACGCCGGCGCCCGGATTGGCGTCGTCCAGGCTGAAGAAGCGTTTGTTGCGGGCATGCAGCGCGGTTGCCGAGGCGTTCAGCCGGAAGGCGTTGGTGACCTGGAAGTTGATCTCGCCTTCCAAGCCGTAGACCGTCACGTCGGCATTCTGCACGAGCGTGATGGCCGGGGGCCTGACGATGGTCACCTGCAGATCTTTATAGTCGTAGTAAAAGGCGGCGAAGTTGGCAGTCAGCCGGCGATCGAGCCACTGGGTCTTGAGGCCCACTTCATAGGCGTTGATGCTCTCGGGCAGATATTCCGGGAGCAGCTGAAGGTTCTGGCCGCCGGACTTGTAGCCCTTTTGCCACTGCACATAGCCGTTGATGTCGTCGTTGACGTCGAACTGCAGCGCGACCTTAGGCAGCAGCTTGTCGGCCTGGAACCGGGTCTTGACGCCGGTCACGCCCACAAAGCCGATGCCGGGGAGGGTGACGCCCGCGCCGGATTCAAAGCGCTTCTTTTCCGTGTTGAAGCGCAGGCCGACGTTGAGGCGCAGCCGATCGGTGAGCGAATAGGTCGCGTCGCCGAACAGCGCGAAGGATTCGGTGCGGTCGTTCAGCAAACCGGCGTGGACGATCGCGCCGGGAGGGATGCTGCTCGCCGGATCGCCGGTATTCAGGCCGGCGATAAAGACCACCGGCAGGCCGAAGAAGTATTTTTCGTGGAAATAATAGGCGCCCAAGATCCATTTCAGCCGGCCGGTGTCGCCGATCAGGTCGAATTCCTGGCTGAAGGATTTGGACGGACGCTTGAAATCGAACGCATTGTAGAAGGGGTAGTCGGTGCCGTCGGCATCGAAGTCGATCGCGCTCTTGTGATCGACATAGCCCGTCACCGACTTCATCGTCACGCCGTCGGAAACCTGCCAGTTGAGAACGCCCGACGCGATCAGCGTCTTGACGTCCATGCGGAACGGACCGTCCGAATAGATCTTGTTGCGCGCGGTGGTCTGCAGCGCCGTGGGCGGGATGAAGGCGCCAGCGGGCGTGTAGAGCTGCTGGAAGGCGTTGGCGCCGGTGTTGCTTTCATAGCGCACCGCCAAATCGGCCCGCAGCGTGTCGGTGGGCTCGAGGCGCACCGCGAAGCGTACATAATCGTCATTGACGTTGACCAGCCGCTGGCCGGTGTTGATGACCTTCACATAGCCGTCCGCTTCCTGATGGCCGCCGCTCAGGCGGACGGAAACGCCGTTGGCCAGCGGGCCCGACATATAACCTTCGATCCCGAAGGCGTTGCGGCTGCCGGTCGAGGCGGTCACTTCCCCTTCGAACGCCTTGGTCGGCGCGCGCGAGATGAAGTTGATGGCACCCCCGGTCGCGTTGCGGCCGTAGAGGGTGCCCTGCGGACCGCGCAGCACTTCGACGCGCTCGAGATCGACGCCGCGCAGGGCGCCCATGGTCGAACGCGGCAGATAGATGCCGTCGACATAGATCGCCACCGACGGCTCGGTCAGGCCCGAATCGACCACCGAGCCCACGCCGCGGATCGCGATCTGGGTGGCGCCGGCATGCTGGCCGAAATTGACGCCGGGAACCTGCGTCGCGATCGCCTCCATGTTCGTCAGGCCGCGCTTCAGAAGGTCGTCGCCGTCCAAAGCCGTGATCGCCGCCGGCACATCCTGCAGGCGTTCGCCCCGCTTCGTCGCGGTCACGATGATGTCGTTGCTGTTCGCGTCGGAGGCGGAAGCCGCCCCTGCATCCTGTTGGGCCCAGGCCGTCGTGCTCGCCAGAAACGACACGCCGGCCGCCAACAGCCAATATCCCCTCCTGCCCACCATAGCTCCCTCTCCCAGACAGCGATTTGTTTGATTAGTTAATTGTATGGCTAAATTGGACGTTGTCAACCGACTCGTGAAGAGCCTAATCATTTAATGAATTGAGCAGCATGTCGTATCCGCCCATGCGGCGCGCGGCTTTTTCTCGCCGGCACATAAGAAGAGGCATTGTCGCGAGGGCGAAAGCTTGAGCGCGCGGAGCCGTTTCAAACGCACGCGGAACGCCGATTTAACGGATGAGATAACCCCCATCGACGACGAGCGAATGTCCGGCAATATAGCTCGATTCCGGCGCTGCCAGGAAGAGCACGGCCGAAGCGATATCCTCGGGCTGTCCCAACCTGTGCACGGGAACCTGTCGCAACAGCTCCGGCGACAATGCGCCGTCGGTCCGGGCCCATTCGATGAGCCGGGTGTCGACAAAGCCGGGCGATACCGCGTTGCAACGGATACCGTCCACGGCCCATTTGTCCGCGATCGCCTTGGTGAAGCCGATTATTCCCGCCTTGCTGGCGGAATAGGCCGGCTGATCGCGCAACGCGATATGTCCACCCACCGAGGCGATGTTGATGATCGCCCCTTTTTGCCGGGCCAGTTGCTTTCGAAAACGGTAACACAGGTCTGCGACCGCGTTCAGATTGACCTCGATGACCTCGCAAAAGCCTTGGAGGCCATATTCGTCTCCGTGGGCCATGCCGGCATTGTTGACGAGGATATCGAGACGATCGACCGACGCAACGAGCGCGGCCCGCTCCGCGGCCTGCTGCATTCGCGCGCGATGATAGTGGAACCGTGAAAGATCACGCGCATAATCGGTCGCGGCGCTTCGCGTCCCGGTGATGTGCACATGCGCGCCGGCCTCGGCAAAGGCGGTCGCTATGCCAAGCCCGATACCCTGTGAACCGCCGGTGACGAGAACGGTCTTTCCGGTGAAGTCGAACGTGATGGCCACGGCGGCGTCCTATCGGCTTTCCGCGACGGGCCGGGCGATGCCCGCCAATATGTCCATGCGGGGCACCCCCTTCACCGGTAGACCGGTTCTTCCCACCAGGGGAAGTAATCGGGCATGCTTGTGGAAATCCGATCGGGGAATCGCGGCGGCCGCTTGTTGAAGAAGGCGTCGATTCCTTCCGCAGCGTCGCCGCTGCGACCGCGCGAAAGAACGCCCCTGCTGTCGATGCGATGCGCCTCCATCGGGTGGGCCATTCCCAGGCCACGCCACATCATCTGCCGGACCAGCGCCACCGATACCGGCGCCGTATTGTCGGCGATCTCGCGGGCAATGGATCGCGCCGCTCCCAGAAGGTCCTCCGGCGCGTGGAGCGACCTGACGAGCCCTCCCGCCAAAGCCTCAGGCGCGTCGAAGACACGGCCGCTGCAGCACCATTCGAGCGCCTGCGAGATACCGACCACGCGCGGGAGGAAGAAGGAGGAGGCCGCTTCAGGCACAATTCCGCGGCGTGCGAAGACAAAGCCGATACGCGCATTTTCGCTCGCCATGCGGATGTCCATGGGCAGCGTCATGGTCGCGCCGATACCCACCGCGGGCCCATTTATGGCGGCGATGACGGGTTTCAAACATTGGAAGATGCGCAACGTCACCCGTCCGCCGCCGTCGCGCGCCGCATCCGCCGAATAGTCGAGCGATCCATCGGGTCGAGCCACATCGCCTTCATACACGAAGGCGTTGGGACCGTCCGACAGGTCGGCGCCCGCGCAGAACGCCCTGCCTTCGCCCGTCACGATCACGGCGCGAACGTCGTCGTCGCCATCGACACGATCGAACACGTCCAGCAGATCGTCCATCATGCCCGGCGTGAAGGCATTCAGCTTGTCCGGGCGGGACAGCGTGATCGTCGCGATCCCGTCGCTGACCGCATAACGAATGGTTTCATAGTCCATCGCAATTTCCGCGTTAGAATAAGACAATGGGCGAACGGAGGCCAGGCCGGACAGGCGCGATTGTCCATCACCCGGACCGGTGCCGGCGGTCAAGAAGACTATCCCGCGCCGCCCGTCAGATCTCGCTCGCGGCGGAGCGGACGGGCTCGCGGCATCAGCGCTCCAGCGTGCGCGCGATCAGCAGCTTCATGATCTCGGTCGTGCCGCCGTAGATCCGTTTGATGCGGACATCCTTGTACAGCTGGGCGATCGGATATTCGTTCATATATCCGTAGCCGCCGAAGAATTGCTGACAGCGATCCACGATCGACTGCGCCCGTTCGGATACCCAATATTTGGCCATGCTGGCGGTCGCGGCGTCGAGCGTTCCCGCGACATATTTTTCGAGGCACTCGTCGACGAAAGACCGGGCGATCACAGCTTCCGTCTTGCAGTCCGCCAACGTGAACTGGGTGTTCTGGAAATCCAGGATGCGCTGGCCGAACGCCCGCCTTTCCTGGACATAGTCCAGCGTGTGCGCCAGGGCGGATTCGATGATCGTCATGCATTCGATGGCAATCAACAACCGCTCCTTGGGGAGCTCCTGCATCAGTTGATACATGCCCTGGCCTTCGACCCCGCCCAGAACGGCGTCGGCCGGCACCGGCACGTCCTCGAAGAACAGCTCGGAGGTATCGGCCAGCTCGAGCCCGACCTTGTCGAGATTGCGGCCGCGTGAAAAGCCTTCGCTTTCCCTGACATCCACGACGACTAGCGAAATGCCCTTGCTGCCCGCGGCCGGATCGGTCTTCGCCACGACGATGATCAGATCGGCGAGCTGACCGTTGGTGATGAATGTCTTCTGTCCGTTGAGGACATAGCCGCTCTCGCTGCGTCGCGCGGTCGTGCGAATGCCCTTCAGATCGGACCCGGCGCCCGGCTCGGTCATGGCGATCGCGCTGATCAGCGCGCCGGAAACAAGACCGGGAAGCCAGCGCCGGCGCTGATCATCGGTGCCATATTTCGACAGATAGCCGCCGCAAATGCCGTTGTGCAGCGGCACGCCCCAGCCCTCGGCGCCGATCAGGCCCAGATGGCGCATGAGCACCGCCTCATGCCGTAGGTCGCCGCCCGCGCCGCCATATTCCGGCGCGATCGACAGCCCCAGCAGACCGGCGGCCGCCATCTCGTTCCAGGCCGCGCGTTCGACGATGCCGTCCTTGCGCCATTTCGAGATGCGTTCCGGCGGCGCCTTGTCAGCGAAGAAACGGCTGACCGACTCGTCGAACATGGTGAGTTCGTCATCCATCCACCGCGACGGTGTGTCGAACACCTGCCTCATGATCAGCGCGCCGCCATGCGGATGCCGCCGTCGAGGCGGACATCTTCGCCGTTGAAATAGCCATTTTCGATCATGGAGAGAGCGAGGCAGGCATATTCGGCCGGATTTCCGAGCCGCTTGGGGAAGGGCACGGATTGCGAAAGCGCGTCGAGAACCTTGTCGCCTGCCGTCATGAGCAGCGGCGTCATGAACAGGCCGGGCAGAATGGTATTCACCCGAATGCCTTCGCCCATCAGGTCGCGCGCGACGGGCAGGGTCAGGCTGACGACGCCGCCCTTCGACGCGGAATAGGCCGCCTGTCCCACCTGGCCGTCCTCCGCCGCGATCGAAGCCGTCATGATGATGACGCCGCGATCATTGTCCGCCAGCGGGTCGAGAGTCAGCATGCCCGCCGAAGATTTCGCCACGCAGCGGAACGTGCCGACCAGATTGACCTGAACGATCTTGTCGAAGGCGTCGATGGGGAAATGCTTGACCGACCCATCTTCCTTGGAGCGGCTGGCGGTCTTGATCGCGTTACCGGTGCCGGCGCAGCATATGAGCACGCGTTCCAGGCCATGTGCCGTGCGCGCCTTTGCGAAGCCGGCGTCGACACTGTCGTCGTTGGTCACGTCCACCTTGCAGAAGATGCCGCCGATCGACCGCGCGACGGCCTCTCCCTTTTCTTCCTGAAGGTCGAAGACGGCGACCCTGACGCCCTTGGCCGCCAGCGCGCGCGCCGTGGCTTCACCCAGGCCCGATGCGGCACCCGTCACGACGGCCGCGACAGAATCGTTCAATTCCATTGTTCACGCCCCTAAAGCTGCGCCTGTTTCAGGCTTCGATCCGTTCGATGATGATGGCCGGCGCCATGCCGCCGGCGGCGCACATGGTGACAAGACCATAGCGGCCCTTGGTCCGCTCCAGCTCGTCCAGGACGGTTCCGATCAATATCGCGCCGGTCGCGCCGATCGGATGACCGAGCGCGATGGAGCCGCCGTTCACATTCACCTTCGCGCGGTCGAGATCGAGATCGCGGATGAACTTCTCGGCGACAACGGCAAAGGCCTCATTGATCTCCCAAAGGTCTATGTCGTCCTTCGTCAGACCGGCCCTGGCGAGCACCTTCTTCGCCGCCGGCACGGGCGCATTCAGCATCAGCGTCGGATCATCCCCGACATTGGCCGTGGCCACGATCCTGGCGCGCGGCTTGAGGCCGTGCGTGTCGGCATAGTCGCGGGAGGCGATCAGCAGGGCAGCGGCGCCGTCCACCACGCCCGACGAGTTGCCGGCATGATGGACATGCTGGATCTCCAGATCGGGGAAGCGGCGGTTGATCTGCTGACGGAACGTCGTTCCTCTCTCGTCGTAAGCCCAATCCGCCGCACCGGCGAAGGCAGGCTTCAACTGGGCCAGACCCTCGGCCGTCGTCTCCGGCCGCGGATATTCGTCCTTGGCCAGCAGGACATTGCCTTCGTCATCGACGACGGGGACGATCGAGCGATCGAAGCGCCCCTCCGCAATCGCCCGCGCCGCCTTTCGCTGGCTCTCCAGCCCGAAGGCGTCGAGATCTTCGCGGGTGATCCCTTCGATCGTTGCGATCGCGTCGCCGCAAACGCCCTGATGGGATTGCGGGTGTCGTTGGTCGAGACGCGCGTTGAGCGACCCCATCAGCGTCGGCGGCAGGCCGGCCGCCGCCTCGTCCGCGATGACGGTCGCGGTGTAGCTCATCATCTCCGTGCCGCCGGCGATGACCAGATCCTCCAGCCCGCTCTTGACCTGGCCGGCGGCAAGGCTGACCGCGGAAATCCCGCCGCCGCAAAAGCGGTCGAGGGTCACCCCGCTGACCGTGACGTCGAAGCCGGCGTCCAGCGCCGCCATTCGCGCCAAATCGCCGCCTTGCTTGCCTTTCTGCATCGAGGTCGACCAGATGACGTCGTCGAGATCGGCAATGTCGATGCCGTTCCGGTCCGCCAGCGCCTTCAGCACCGTGGCCGCAAGATGCTGGGGATGAAGATGGGCAAGCGCGCCTTTGCCGACCTTGCCTATTCCGCGAGGCGTTCGCACCGCGTCGATGATGAGAGCTTCGGTCATATGATTTCCATGGCCTTTGCCCACAATTAATTACGCAGTTAAGTGAGGTCAAGTGACTCTGCGGTGTCGTGACTCTGCGGGGTCGCCGCATGGCGATTCCGTAGCTGGCGGAAAATCCGCGTCGCCGGGATCGAGGCAGCGTAAGTCGCGCCGAGCCGCCAGATGATCCATCTGGCTCGAAATCACTCTAGAACCCACGGCAAACAAACGAAAATATGCTCAATTCCGGTTCAATCAAACCGGGATAGAGTCCAGGACAATAAATTGGCGGTGCGATATGCTTTCAGCCCCGTTGCCGAAGCTAGGATTTGGAAACTTCGTTTCCTGAGAGCATGCCATGCAGAATCATGTCGAGGAGAGTGTTCGTATAATTTCGACGCAAATCTTCGCTGATAGCGTCGATATTAAATGCAACGCGCAGCATATGTCGGCCAAAAAACAAATGGTCGCAGGCGCCAAGCACAATGAAATAGAATAGCATTGGATCGATAGGCTTGAACAATCCCTTCGAAATACCTTCCTCAATCATCTTGCGCTGCGTTTCTGCGAGCGGCTTGGATATTTTCTCCGCTACTTCTCGTCCCGATTCTTCGCCTTCGAAGAGATAGTGAATAAGCCGATTGATAAACGGGTATCTAAAATAAACGTTTATTATACCCTTGATATGGAGCTTTAGCTTCTCCACGGGATCCAAGTCCATGGCAATAAGGCCTTCAAGCTGCTCGAGCCCTCGGCCAAGAACGTCCTCGAGCAGCGCAAGCATCATCCGCTGCTTGGTGCCGAAATAGTATTTCACCAGGGCGGAGTTGAGTCCGGAATGCTTGGCTATGTCGCTCAACGAAATCTCGATCGTGCCTCGCTCCGCCATCAACGCGCCGGCAGAGTTCAAGAGAATTGCACGTGAGGAGCTTCGTTCAACCTTTTCCTGGGCGCCCGACGGGATGATCTTTGTTGCCACAATTCAACTCTTTATCGAAACAGAATGCGTCGATAGCGAAAAATTTCGATGAGAACAATCTTAATCGATTGATCAATAGCCTCGCGCTTACGCGATCAGTGCATCGTTATCGAGCCCCGGCACGGGCGGTGGCGTCGGGTGGTTGCATGGGGTGCGCGAATAGCGCGGAGCCGGCGCAGGTTGGGCGAAGCCGCCGACTTCGATGAAGGTTTCACGCGCGCTGTTGTGAAGATGATGCAAGGCCTCCGTCATCGTCAGCACGGGCGCCGCACAAGCATCGGAAACGGCGAAGATCTCGGCCCATTCGTCGCGCCGGCGCGTACGGAAGAGCGCCGACAGCGCCTGCCTTTGTTGCGGCCAGCGCGCCTGATCGTTTTGATCGTCGAACAGCGGATCCTTTTCGATTCCGGCCAGCGCACGGAACGCCGCGTAGAATTGAGGTTCTATGGCGCCGATCGCGATGCTCCCGCCGTCCGCGGTTTCATATGTGTCGTAGAAAGGGGCGCCGGTGTCGATCAGATTGACGCCCCGCTCTTCCCGCCAGGAACCCTGCGCACGAAAGCCCCACATCATGGCGGCGAGGAGGGCGGAGCCGTCGGTCATCGCACAATCGATGACCTGGCCTTCGCCGCCCCTTTGCACCGCCAGCAGCGCGCTGACCATCGCGAAGGCGAGCATCATGCCGCCGCCGCCGAAGTCACCCGCCAGATTGAGGGGAGGCACCGGCTGCTGTCCCGCGCGTCCGACCATGCCCAGGACGCCGGACAGCGCGATATAGTTGATGTCGTGACCGGCCGCCGCTGCCCAGGGTCCGGCCTGCCCCCAACCCGTCATTCGGCCATAGACGAGGCGGGGATTGTCCGCGAGGAGCACATCCGGCCCGATGCCCAGACGCTCCATCACGCCGGGCCTATAGCCTTCGATCAGACCGTCGCCGCTGCGGGCCAGATCGCGGAGCGCCGCGACCCCGTCGACCGACTTGAGATCGATGACCACCGACTTGCGGGACCGCAACAGGGGATCCCACGGCGTGTGAGGCGTGCCGGGCCGGTCGACGCGGACAACCTCCGCACCGTGATCCGCGAGCATCATCCCGGCAAATGGTCCGGGGCCGATGCCCGCCATCTCGATGATCCGCAGCCCCGCCAGAGGTCCCGCCATGGCTCAGAATGCCTCGATGATCGTCACATCGGCGATGCCGTCGCCTTCAGCCGCGGCCCGCCGCAACAGCGGCGACACGGCATCGGCGCCCATGATCGCGTCCAGCCTGTCGACGATTCTGGCCAGGCCGACGCTATCGGCCCAGAACATCGGTCCGCCAGTCCATGCCGGCCAGCCATAGCCAGTCACCGATGCGACATCAATGTCCGACGCACGAAGGGCAATGCCCTCCTCCAGAACCTTCGCGCCCTCGTTGACGATCGGGCACAGCAATCGCTCGACAATCTCGACATCGCTGAAATCGCGCGGGGGGATGCCGTTCCGCCGGGCAAAGTCACGGATGATCTGTTCGGCGACAGGCGACGGCGTCGCGCGACGCTTGTCGTCATAATCATAATAGCCGCCGTCCCTCTTCTGGCCCCAGCGGCCCATTTCGCACAGGATTTCCTGCACGGTGCGGCCGGCGCTGTTTTCGCGGTCCCAGCCGATGACATCCAGACCGACGAGGTCGATCATCTGAAACGGCCCCATGGGAAAGCCATAGTCGTTCATGACTTGGTCGATCCGGGAAGGCGTCGGCCCTTCGAGGATCAGCGCTTCGGCCGCCGTCATGCGCGGGCGCATGACGCGGTTGACGATGAAACCGTCGCAAACGCCCGAAAGGACGGCGACCTTGCCCAGCCGGCGGCCCAACGCCATTCCCGTCGCAATGACCGCGTCCGACGTTTTTTTTCCGCGCACCACCTCGAGCAGGCGCATGATGTTGGCCGGCGCAAAAAAGTGCAGCCCTATCACTCGGTCGGGCCGCGCAGTGGCGTCGGCGATGAGGTCGAGGTCCAGGAAGGACGTGTTGCTGGCGAGGATCGCGCCTGGCTTGGCGGCAGCATCAATCTGGGCGAAAATCTGCCGTTTGAGGTCGATCTGCTCGAACACCGCCTCGATCACCAGATCGGCGGTCGCGACCGCCGCCGGGAGATCGGTATTGACGGCCAGCAGGGCGGAGCGCTTTTCCCCTTCGGTCTCGCCGATGCGCCCCTTCGACACCAGGCCGGCGATGGTCCTGCGAATTCCGGCCGCGCCGCGTTCGACCGCCGCATCGTCGCGGTCGACCAGCGTCACCGGCAATCCGATATTGAGAAAGGCCGCCGCAATGCCGCTGCCCATGGTGCCGGCGCCGATGACCGTCACCGTCTTTACATCGATGGGAACGATATCCCTGGCCAGATTCGGAATTTTCGCCGCGGCCCGTTCGGCAAAGAACAGATGACGCTGCGCGCCCGACTCGGTCGAGGCGACCAGCTCCTCGAACAAGGCCCATTCGCGCTGCAGGCCCTCGTCGAAGGGCAGCGTCACCGCCGCCTCGATCGCCTGGACGATATGGCCGGGCGCTTTGAACCCCTTGAAGCTGCGCGCATTTGCCTGCCGGTAGGCGGCGATCGCCGCGGCCGCAGTCGTGGCGTCCAGATCGGTCTGCATGTCGCGGATTCGGCGAAGCGGAGCGCCCTCGTCCAACAGCTGGCGCGCGTAAGAGACGGCTTCGACCGCAAGGTCGCCGTCGACGACCTTGTCTATCAGGCGGAGCGCCTGTGCCTTGACGCCCCCCACCGGACGGCCGCCGACGATCATGTCCAGCGCCGTCTCGACGCCCGCGATGCGAGGCGTGCGCTGCGTTCCGCCGGCGCCGGGCAGCAGGCCGAGCGAAACTTCGGGGAGGCCCACTTTGGCCGAACGAAGGGCAATACGATAATGGCATGCCAGCGCCAGCTCGAAGCCGCCGCCCAGCGCCGTGCCATGGATAGCCGCGATGACCGGCTTGGAGGAGGCTTCGATGGCGCCGAAAATGTCGTTGAGATGGGGGCGGCGCAGTTCGCCTCCGATTTCACCGATATCCGCGCCGGCGAAGAAAGTGCGGCCGTCGCAGCGGATCACCAGCGCCCTGGCCTCGGGATCCGCGCCCGCCCGCCGTATGCCCTCGTCGAGGGCCATGCGGACCTCGTGGTCCAGCGTGTTGACCGGCGGCGAATTGATGGTCAGCACCGCGATCGAATCCTGGACTGCGTAGCTGGAAATGCCGCCCTTGGCGGTCATGTCGCTCATTTGCGTCTCCGGAAATTGCAACGAATTACAAGGACTGGCGGTCATCGATGGCGAAGACGACGGATGCTGTCATTTCGGCGCTCGCCGCCGAGCAAAGGCAGGGAACGGACGGGACAGGTTTAATGAATGGGCCGCGCACCTAATCAGGCCCCCGTGAAGCGGGCCGGGCGTTTTTCCAGGAAGGCGGCGATGCCTTCGGCGCAATCCGCGCTGCGTCCGGCCGCCAGCTGCTCTTTCCGCTCCATCGCGAGCATGCTGTCCCAGTCGCTGTCCAGAGCCTTCCACACCATGCGCCGGGTCTGCGCGAGGCTGCTCGGCCCATTGGCGAGCCGCTCCGCCAGCGCCATCGCGTCCGCCTCCAGCGCATCGTCGGGAACGACATGATTGACCAGGCCCCACTCGAGGGCACGCGCCGCCGGAAGCCGCTCGCCGAGCAGCATCATTTCCATGGCCCGCGCGCGGCCGACCGTGCGGACGAGAAGATGCGAAGACCCGCCGTCGGGGACAAGGCCGATCCGCGAAAAGGCCTGCATGAAATAGGCGGATTCGCTGGCGACGATCAGGTCGCCAGCCAGCGCGATGGAGCAGCCGACACCGGCGGCGGCTCCGCGCACCGCCGTCATCCAGGGAATGGACAGGTCGCGCAGCTGGCACATCAGCGGATTCACATGCGTTTCAAGCGACAGCCCGAGATCGGTGTCGCCGCCCCCAGCCGCCATGTCGGCCGACAGATTGCCGCCCGATGAGAAGGCTCTTCCCGCGCCGGTGAGCAGGATGGCGCGCGATGACTTTTCCAGCGCGTTCAAAGCCGACGACAGTTGCTCGACCATCTCGACGGACACCGCATTCAACGTCTCGGGATGGTTCAGCCGGACCAAGCCGACGCGCCCACGTTTCTCGGTTTCGACACGCTTGGAAGACATGGGGGATTCTCGCTCCTGATCGCGCAATTCTCTTATACATTAACCGATTAAATGCAACATGGCTCGGCAGGTCGCCGCTACGGCAGCGCCAGCCGATAGGGCCGCTGCGGCCGCCTCGCCAATGCTGATGGACCTCCGCCATGACGCGCGACGCGCGCGTCGCGGCACCGTCGACACGATCATGCCCATCCGGCGTTGGGCGCCGCCAAGGAAGCTCTCGCGCCGGCCCGTCGCATTTTCACAGCCGAGCAAACGCTCGGGAAGCGGTCAGTGGGCCGCTTTCAGGAAATCGCGCTTCACCTTCTTCGCAAGGCTCCATTTATGCACCTCGGTCGGACCGTCATAGATGCGGAAGGCGCGGATCTCGCGGAACACCTGTTCGACGATCGTGTCGCCCGTCACGCCCGACCCGCCCATGACCTGCACGCAATTGTCGGCGATCTTCATCAGCGCCTCGCTGACCGCGACCTTGGCCATGGAGCTTTCGGCCGTGCCGAGCGATCCGCCGTCCAGCACGCCCGCGCACCAGTCGATCATCAGCTCGGCCTGCTTCAACAGGATCAGGTTCTCCGCCAGCATGTAGCCGACGCCTTCATGATCGATCAGCAGCTTGCCGAAAGCTTCCCGCTTGCACGCATAGGCGGTTGCGATCTCATGCGCCCGGATGCAGGAGCCCAGCCAGCGCATGCAGTGCGAGAGCCGAGCCGGCGATAGCCGAACCTGCGCATATTCGAACCCTTCACCGCTCTTGCCCAGCATCTGGTGCGCAGGAATGCGCAGATCCTTGATTGTCAGGGTCGAATGTCCGCCCGGCATGGAACTGTCGATCGTGTCCGGGATGCAGTCGACCGTGATGGCGGGATTGGGCAGGTCGACCAGGAACATGCAGGCGCCATCGTCCGATTTCGCCATGACGATGCCGACGCTGGCGCCCTGATAGCCGGTGATGAACGCCTTGCGCCCGTTGACGATCCAATCGTCGCCGTCCTGCACACAGCGGGTTTTCATCATCGACGGGTCGGAACCGGCGCCCCCTTCGGAAGCCGGTTCGGTCATCAGAAATGCCGACCGGGTCCGCCCTTCGACAAGCGGCTCGAGGAAATGCGCTTTCTGTTCGGCGCTGCCGACATGGCTCAAGAGATACATATTGCCTTCATCCGGCGCCATTGTGTTCACCGCCAGCGGCCCCAACGGAGACAGGCCCGAGCGGATCAACACGATCGCCGTCTCGCGCTGCGTGAGATGCGAGCGATCCGGAAGTATGTGCGGCGTCAGGACGCCGGCGGCTCGCGCCTTCTCGCGCATCTCCTGGATGAGCGCGTCGGATGGTCCATGACCGTGCCCCTTCGCCCGCGGATCCTTTTCGTAGGGGATCACGGTCTCCCGGACAAAAGCCTCGACTTTTGCCGCAATGGCATTCGCCCGCTCGCTCATTCAACGCCTCCTCGAGTCCCGGATTCCATCCCATTCGATCGAGCCGGGATAAAGTCTAGCTTCTCTTTTCATATCGTGCTGCGCCGCAACGGGCGTAGCGCGCGCCGGGGGGGATTCCGCAGCGCCGCTCGCCGGCTATGACGCGATGAGGAGAGGACGATCGATATCGTTCACGAAGCCGCATCCGGTCTCGCGCAGGTGAAGTTCTCAGCCGACCGGAAGTCTCCGCTGCCCGCGTAGCGCGCGACATTCGGATAGGCGCAGACCCGCCGGGACATGGTGAGCTCTCCCGTGGAAAGGTCATATCGCTCGGTCCTGATCCAATCCGGCGCGATCCCCTTCTCGACCCAGTTCATCAGGGCGATCATGCCGTTGGCCAGCGTCAGCCCCGGTCCCGCGGCGGTAACATGCGAATGCCCCTCCCCGGGCGACATGAATAGACGCGCGAACGATGACGTCGCCTCGATCCCACCCATTTTTTCGAGAACGCGCCGATAGTAATGAAGCGCGCCGCCAGCCGGTATCACTTCATCGTCCAAAGCTTGGCTGAGAAGCAGCTTTGCTCCGCTGTCGCGCAGACCGGACAGATCGGGATCCGACGTGTCGATTTCCGCGAATTCGCGCACGCTGATGTCGACCAGCTCGTGGAAGCTTTCCATCGTCGCTGTCGTCCAGTCCCAGTTCGGGTCCCGATATAACCAGCAACCATAGGCTCGGCCGATCTCGAACGGCACCGGGGTCAGAACGCCATTCACGTCCATCGTCACGGCGAGCCCCCCGCCATAGATATTGTCGCCCCAGCTTTCCGAACCCGGACGCACGCCGTACCACAGGAATCCGCCGTCAGGGGTCCTGGGCCCTTCCCAGATCTTCCGCATGACCATCGCGTCGGCGGCCGTGATCGGGCCTGCCTCGGTGTCGGTTCCGACCAGCTCGTCGGTATCCCAATGGGGCACTTCCAGATCGCTGATGAAGCCGTCGCGCCTCGAATCGGGATTGCATCGTTCCACGACAGCCTTCCGGAATGCCTCGAGCTTGGCCGGGGGCAGGGGGTTGTCACAATCCTTCATGACCACCGCCGGCCAGATCGTCGCCGGCATCATCCTCGTCCAGTTGATGGCGGGGTCCGAAGCCCACACGCCATCATAATCCTGGGGATGGCGCTGCGCCTGCATCATCCCCTGACGCCCGCCGCCGGACGTGCCCTGAAAATAGGAATAGAGCGGCGGCTTGCCGTGGATGGCGGCCGTCACCGCCTTGCCGATCAGGGTCATGTCGTGCGTGCTGCGATGGGCCCAATTGCGAATGAGCTCCCAGTCGAGCGCGCGAGTCTCGACATCCAGTCCCCAGTCGGCGAACCGCGGGTCCCTGTTTCCCGCATCGGATTCCGCGGCCGCAAAGCCGTTGCGAAGCACACGGGGAAGCGACGCGATCCGGACGACATCGGGATAGATCCATGGCGCCGACGCGCGGTTGCCCTGACCGCCGAGACCGAAGAAGCGGCCATTCCATGCCAGCGGAACCCAGACCGTCGTATGCACGACATGTCCGCCCACCGATTGTTCGAGCCGCACGTCGCAGAAATCGGGAAGGTCTCTTTCCAGGGCGGCCTGTTCGACCCGGTTCGACGTTATCACATCGAAATTGGCCGGCTGCGCATCATCAAGGGCATCGCTATATTCGCCTGAGGTGTTCACCGTCACCGAGACGACCCGAACCCCATCGAGATGGGCGACCGCGTCCTGGACGGTGGCGATGGTGCAGCGGTCCAGAATGCCCTCGGGACGCGCCAGCCCGGCCGTCGAAACCCACGTGACCTGGCTGGAGGGAGCGAGAGTGAGCGACGGATACATTCTGTTGTTCTCCCATATGATCTCGCGGATCGACGGCTGCGCGCCCGACAGCGAGCGCGGCAAAATGGAGACGGATGCCTCTCCCTCGCCGCCAGGTCTTGCAAGGTCTTGCCGGTCAATCGCGCCCGACACCAGAAAAACGGCTTGATGTTTTGGCCGAGCATCAAAGAGATCGAAATGCAGATTGCGGAACCGGCCGAAGCACGCGCCTTCATTCAAGGCGGGATGCCGATTTTACCGGCTTGCGCTAAACCTGGCCCAGGTTGGTCAGCCAGGATTCAATCTGCGCACCCTTTGCCGGACTGACCGCCCCGATCAGGATGAGGGCGATCCTGTTGATCAACTCGGTTCGAAGTCGATTTGTTTCCAGTCCGTCCTGCGCCCACTCGAGCATCGTCGTTGCTATCAGGCTGGACAACATCCCGGCAATCGATGCCAAATTGGAGGTCGCTCTGATATCTTCACGAATGTCGCACAGCACCGATTCAAGCAGTGCGGTCCCGGCAGAGCGCGCCACCGTGCCCGACGATCGACACATGCTGTCGAATACCAGCGCCGCCTCCTTGATATATTCCGGATTGCGTTGAGCGCTGGCCCAAATGGCGTCGGCGAAACCGAGAGCCAGCACCGGATAGCTTTTCCAATGATGGGCGGTGATGTTCAGTGAAGAACCGTGCTCGGCGATCGCGGACTTGAGGAGTTCGAACTTATTGCCTGCCAGATTGAAGACGGTCTGCACCGTCGTGTCGCAATCGGCGGCGATCATGCCCAAGGTCACGCCCCGATGCCCTTCGGAAGCGATACGCCGTCTCGTCGCGGCCAAGACCTGGGCACGCTTGATACGATGCGTGAGCACCCTCCTGCCGATGGGACGGTTGACCTGGGCGCAACCAACTGCCGACAGCCACGGATCGGCCGCATCTGGCACCGAAGGCACGGCTGACCGGTCGATAGCGAACAACGACATATTGGGCCTTTGTCATGCCGCAGATAAGTCTGGGAACGGGCACCCTCTCCTTCGGCAAAGTAGCGGGAACGGATCTGGGTGACAAGTTCGGTAGCGATCCGTCCGGGGACCACGCCCGCCCTTCTCTGCGTCATCCCGGTCCCGCATTTCCTGCGCGGATCAAACGACTGAGGGAGAGGTGCCGATCGCTTGATGAATTCCGGCAATATCAAACGAAGGATACTCGCATATCGGCGACAAGCTGCTAACTTCCGCTCGATAAGAAATGCTGAGGGTATAGGGAGGTTAAGGCTTCCTCAGCTCTGTTCATGCGTGCAGTCGATCCCCGCAATAAAGATCCTGTGCGAGGAGACGCAAGGGGGTGCAATCTGCGAACGGGTATCAGGCAAGAAATCCTCCTGCATATACCGTACAATACAGGCGGCCAGACACCGCGTCTGATATTCGACGCTAGTAACGGGCCCCGATATGAAGGGGAACAGATTGAAGATGAGCATGATTATATGATCATTTCGGATCACTTGTTTGCCAGAAAAGATCACGGGCCGATTTACGAAAAACCACTATAAGAAAGCGGGAGGGGCATATAATGTTTAACATCGGAAAGCATTCCGGAAAATATACTCTATTTCTTCTGATGTCTTCTGTCGCGGCCATGTCATCCGCCAAGGCGGAAACACAGGCGCCGGGTTCGTCCGAAGATCGCGCGGCTCCCGTTTCCGAAGGCGCAGCCGCAAATGCGAGCGCCAACACCGCCGGCGACATCGTCGTTACCGCGCAACGCAAATCCGAGCGACTGCAGGACGTTCCGATCGCCGTCACGGCGGTGCCTCCGGAGCGTCTGGAGCAGCTGAGCTTGCGCAGTATCGACAGTGTCACAACCGTGACGCCGAATTTCGTCTTCGGCACCGCATACAGCTATACCCAGGCATTCATTCGCGGGGTGGGCAGCAGCTTCCCCAGTCCGGGTCTTGAAGGTTCAATCGCCACCTATATCGACGGGGCCTATCTCTCACGCAACATAGGCGCGGTGTTCGATCTTCTGGACGTCGAAAGCGTGCAGATCCTCAAAGGCCCGCAGGGGACCCTTTACGGCCGGAACGCGACCGGCGGCGCGATTGTCGTGAACACGGCAGCGCCTACGCAAAGCCTGGAAGGATATGCGCTCGCCGAATATGGACGCTTCGACCACATCCTGGGAGAGGGTGTGATCAACCTTCCCGTCGGCGACACGCTTTCGGTGCGGTTCGCCGGCCGCTACACCCAGGAAGACGGCTACATACATAATCTGGAACTCGATCGCGACCAGCCGCACCGGAAGGCGCATGTCATCCGTGGTTCCGTGGCCTGGCGCCCGATTTCCGACTTCTCCGCGTTGCTGACGGTGGAGCACAGCCGGGATCGTTCCGAGCCGTTTCCGCAGGCCGCCCGAGTAGGCGCGCCGCTATGCCTCGGCTGCTCCATCACGGGCGAAAGCCCGGTGACGGGCTTCTACGATGCGCGCAACGACGCCGCGGAGCAGGACTCGCTCTCAAAATCCTTCAGCGCCACCCTGCGACTGCGCGCCAAGACGGGCATTTTCGACATCGACAGCGTCACGGCCTATCGCAATCTTACGAGCGACAGCGAAACCGATATCGACGCCACCTCGCTGGATCTGTTCAACGCGGTCTCTCTGCTTGGCGGCAAGACCTATAGCGAGGACCTTGTCGTAAGCAGTCACAGCGGCAGCTGGCTGGACGGCATCGTCGGTGTGTCTTTCGTCAAGGACGACGCTTTCCAGCGGTCGCGCGCTACCGGCTTGCTCTTTGCGGCGTTGCCCGACAGTCCTCCCTTCATCTTCAACAAGGTAACGACGGAGTCGATTGCGGCCTTCGCGCAGATGACCGCGAAGCCGACCCCCGAACTCGCGGTCACGCTCGGCGGCCGATACAGCTATGACGACCGGGACTTCCTTGCCAGAGAGAATTTAGCCGCCAATCTGGTCTTTGCCGGTGCGTCCGGCTTGTTTACATTCAAGCAGCATGCGTCCTTCCGGAGCTTCACGCCGAGGGCGGTTATCGCCTATGATGCCGGCAACCTCAATTTGTACGCAAGCTACAATCGCGGCTTCAAGGCGGGCGGCTTCAGCCTTCCCCTCTATGCGCCCGACAAGCCGGTCAAACCCGAAAAGCTGGACAGTTTCGAAGTCGGCGCCAAATTCGTGTCGGCCGACCGCAAGCTCAACATCAATCTGGCGGCCTTCTATTACGAACATAAGGATTTGCAGGTGCGCGTCGCCGATCTGGCGGCGGGTGGGGCCGCGGTGCGCAACGCGGCCTCGGCGAGAGGAAGAGGTGTCGAGGCCGACTTCGACTACACGCCCGTCACAGGCGTGAAGATATACGGCGGCGCCTCCTATCTGCGCGCCCGGTTCAAGGATTTCGAAAGCGCAACGGTCAACTCCGTCGTGGGTGGCGTGCTCCTGACGACCACCGAGGATCTCAGCGGCACCCGGGTGCCGAATGCGCCGAAGTTCACCGGTTTCCTGGGAGCCTCCCTTGAGCAGCCCATCGGCGGCAATTGGATGGCCGCGTTGAACGGCGTGGTGCGCCACAGCTCGGCCTATGACTTTTTCCCCGGCGCCGGCGGCAATCTTCGATTGGACAAGCAGGATAGCTACACGCTGGTCAACGTCAGCGGCTACGTGGGGCCCAGAGATGGACCTTATCAGATCGGCTTTTATCTCAACAACGCCTTCAACGAGAAATATTCGATAAACTGGCAGACCTCGGCTCCCTTCGGGTCGGCGCAAACTGTCGCCAAGCCCCGCACCTACGGTGTCAGGCTGAAATACGTCTTCTGAACATTGGGCGCTGTATCGGCTGCCTCAGAATGGGATGACGACAAGAGTTGCATCCTGTGTATGCGGCACGCTGCGCTCTGCTTCTCCGCAAGACGATCGGAGCCGTGATCGGCCTGCAGCCGGCCGGTTTGGGTCGAGGCTCGATATTGGCCTCGGCCCTATCTTCTGTCAGGATCGAAAGATCGCCACCTCACCCATGCCTGAGACGTGAGGACTTCGAACGCTCCAGGCATTCGCGGCGCGTCCGGCAGCAAGAGAAGACGGGAAGGCAGGCGAGATGGCGAATGTGGATCCCAAGGCGCGTCAAGGCAAAGTGGCTCCGCCGGGACTGACCCTGGAGGAAATCGCGACTTCCATTCTGCCATTGCCGGATCGCGATGCTCTTAGCGAAAAGGAACGCGAAGCTTTCGACTATATCATGAAACGCTCGAAGGTCTGGTTCGAGTCCACACCGGAGAATGCGGGCAAGGAGTATCGCATGTCTCCGCTCTATGTCGGATTCCTGCAGTCGCCCGAGGTGTCGGAACTGTGGATCAGGCTCACCGATATGCTCGGCACGGCGGAGAGCCGCGGAAGCTTCAAGGCGCGGGAACGGGATTGGATACGCCTCGCGGTTCCTGTCTTCCAGAAGTCCGTCATCCAAGGCCTTCAAATCGCCGACGCGGTCGCTTCGGGGATCGATCCCACCGACATTCTGGCTCTCATGGATGGCCGCCTTGGCGATCTGCCCTCGGACGACCGGCAATTGGTCGAATATATCGAAGCGACCCTGGCCGGCAACGTGACGCGCGAAATCTATCAGCCGATCGAGGCCCGCCTGGGCAGGAAAGGCGCCGTCGAATATACTTCGACGATCCTCTTCATGGGCTCCATCCGGCGCCTGATCGAGGCATATTGGGCAATCCAGGGCTACGAGCTGCCCGACCCGTCGACCGACTATGAAGTGGTGCGATCCATCATTGACGGGACCGCCCCGGTTCATGGCTACGACCGCCTCGACAAGGTGGTGAAAGAGGCGAACGAATAAGGCGAACCGCCTTGTCGTCCGGGAGAATCGTTGGCGGATCGTGCCCTGTTCAGCGCTGCGCCGGCCTTTCGCACCGATGTTACCGGCCGAGCTGCATGCCTCCGTCCACGGTGATGCACTGGCCGTTGATCCATTCGCCGTCGCTCGATGCCAGCAGGGCGACCATGGCGGCGATGTCCTCCGGCTTGCCGAGACGCGGGGAGCGACAGGTCGACAGGAATTGCTCGGCTATCTCCCTTGGAACGAGATGCGCCTTTTCCGGCGTGACGACGAAGCCGGGCAGGATCGCATTGGCCCGGACATTGTCCTTGCCCCAGCGCGAAGCGACGTGGCGCATCAGGCCGTGCAGCCCGCTTTTCGAAATGGCGTAGCTGGGCATGTCGGGCGCGCCCTGGATCGCCGCGCCCGACGATGTGTAGATCATCGCGCCGCCGCCCCGCTCGACGAGGCGGGGGATGGCATAGCGGGTCGCGCGGAGCATGCCCTTGAGGTTCACATCGATCATGCGATCGAAAATCTCGTCGCTGACGGCAACGGCGTCGCTGTCCTGGTGAACGATGCTGAGGTCGGCAAAATTCGCGTGGAAGGCATCGATCCCGCCGAAACGGGCCACTCCGCCTTCGACGAAAGCCGCCATCGAGGAATCGTCGGCGGCATCGAATGCGATGGCCAGCGCCTCGCCTCCGCGCGCCTCGATCTCGGCCGCCAGCGTATCGAGCAGATCCTGTTCATGCGGCGGCGAACCGACCACCAGCCTGGCGCCTTCCGCCGCCAGACGAAGCGCGGTTGCACGGCCGATGCCGGTGCTGGCGCCCGCCACCATCACGACCCGATCCTTGAGACGCTCGGTCATCTGCATCGCGATCAGCCCTTGATGTCGGAACTCGCCGGCGTGAACTTCAGATGGAGCTCTTCCAGGCCATAGTTCATGAAGCTGGGAACATATTTGAACCGCCGGTCCTCCGCCGGGCCATGACGTGCCTCGTCAATCTCGATGGACGAGGTCTGATCCAGGAATGCCTCGAGCATCAGCGTCACTTCGGCGCGGGCCAAAGGCGCGCCGAGGCAGGTGTGCGCGCCGCGGCTGAAACCCACCTGCTGCTTCAGCTTCGGGCGCTCGAGGTCGAATTCCTCGGGATTTTCCCACTGCCTCGGATCGCGGTTCGCTGCCGCTAAAATGACCGCAATCGGCGTGCCGGCCTTGAGTTCGACGCCGCCGACCTTCGTCGTCCTGACGGTCAGCCTCGACGTCATCTTGATCGACCCGTGCATCCGCACCATTTCTTCGACGAAGTTGGGAAGCAGGGTGTCGTCCGCACGCAGCCGGCGCTGCAGGTCCGGATGTTCGGCGAGATATCGCAGCGCATTGCACAGAAGCAGCGCGGAGGTGTCCTGCCCGGCCGAAAACAGGAACATCGCCGACTTCACGATTTCGAGAATGGGCGGTTGGGTGCCGTCGGCATAGCAAGCGGCCGCGAGCCAGGACATGACATCGTCGCGCGGCTTCTCCCGCCGGTCGGTCAGATAGCGCAAGAAGAAATCGTACATATACTGAAGCGGTGCGGACGGGACGATGCCTAAAGGATCGCCCAGAAATCCCGCGGGCGCATTTTCCCTGATGCTGTCCTTGAACCTTATTCTGTCCGCGTCCGGCACACCCAGCATGTCGGCGATGACATAGGTGACATAGGGGGCGGCGATGTCGTCGATGATCTCGCAGCCCTGCTCGGCCACGACTTTGCCCACGGCGCTCGCCGCATGGTCGCGCATGAAGGCCTCGCTCTGTTTCAGCCGGAGCGGCGTGAACAGTTTGGACAGCAGCGCGCGATTGAGGCTGTGCTGCTGTCCGTCGTAGGTAACGAGCAGCGACAAGGGAGAGTCGGGATCGCGGCTTGCCGCGATCTGATCCGTGATATCGTCCCCCTGCGGCACGAAGGACAAAGCGGTTTTCGGCCCGGTTGCGGCGGGCAGCGACGAGAAGCGCGATGCGTCGTTCAGAATCTCGACGCTCTCTTCGAAACCCGTGACATAGGCGATTGCGGGGTCGCCGGCGACAACCACCGGCCCTCCGGCGCGAATGGTCTCGAAGTAGCTATAGGGATCGGGCAAAAGAGCGTAGTCCGTGAAGCAATCACGTTCGAGCGTCGACGTCTTTTCGTTCACGATAACGCTCCCTTCGCTGCGATCTGGCGGAGAGGCGGCGAGGCGTGCAAATTCGCACGGTCGGCCCGGTGTGCTGCCAGACATGGTGAACAAGCAATCGCCGTATTTTCACTTACGCGAATTCCAGCCCCTTTAGGTCTCCCGCATCACGCCAGTCCTGCAGCACTTTCTCGAGCGCGATCGGCCCCAGGCCGTAGCCGCCGCTCTGAAGATAGGCGTCGGTGATCGTTTCGCCCCAATTGTTGTACTGCCCCGGCGTGCAGGATTTCAGATATTCAAGATCGACGATTGCGAGGCGCTTGATCTCCTCGACCCATTCGTCCTCGCCTTCCCGGGTCGGCTCGACCACCGTCTTGTCTTCGCGCAGCATGTGTTCGAGGATATGGGTGGCGACCCGCAGGTCCTGATCGAGCTTGTTGGTGAAATTGAGGAAGAAGCCGCCCTGCGCCGCCCCCAGCAGGAACAGATTGGGGAAGCCGTGGGTGTTGACCGAATGCAGCGTGCGCGCGCCGTCCTTCCACTTTTCGGCGAGCGAAACGCCGTCGCGTCCGATGATCTCGAAGCCGCAACGTATGTGATAGTCCGCGTCGGCCTCGAAGCCCGAGGCAAGGATGATGCAATCCACCTCATATTCTATGCCGTCGAATGCGATCCCCTTTTCGGTGATGCGGTCGAGGCCGCGGCCATCGGTGTCGATCAGCGTCACGTTGGGCCGGTTGAAACATTGCAGATAGGTGTCGCTGAAGGTCGGACGTTTGCAGAAGTAGCGGAAATAATGCTTCAGCGACTGGGCGACCTGGGGACGCTCGACGACGTGTGACACGTGGGCGCGGATATATTCGTCGCGGGCCAGGTCGCAGCGCTCGGCTGCCAATGCCTTTCCGGCGGGATCGGACGCGGCCGCGACAGCCGCGTGCAGCGTGCCGAAATGCGCCGTCCATTCATCGTCGACCAGATCTTCTTCCTGCGTCGCGCCGCTGGTGACCGCCGCGAAATTGTACATGCGCCGCCGCTGCCAGCCGGGCTTCAGCGACCTGGCCCATTCGGGGTCGGTGGGCGGGCTGGGACGGGGTCCCACGGGCGTGGCGGTGCGCTGGACGACATAGAGATGCTGGCTATGTTCGGCGAGCAGCGGAATGGCCTGGACGGCGGTCGCACCGGTGCCGATGACGGCGACCTTCTTGTCGCCGAGGCCCGTCAGGCCGCCGAGCACGTCGCCCTTGGTATAGCTGTAATCCCAGCGGCTGGTGAGAAAGGAATGCCCCCTGAAATCCGCGATGCCGGGGATATCGGGAAGATGCGCCCGCTGCAGGGGGCCGGGAGCGGCCAGGACGAAACGGGCCTGCATCCGGTCCCCGCGCGTCGTGTGGACGGCCCAGAGCGATGCCTCTTCATCCCATTCGATCTTGGTCACTTCCGTATCAAGGCACGCATCGCCGTAGAGATCGTATTTCCGGGCGATCCGCCGAGCATGTTCCAGCAGTTCCGTCGCCAGGGCGAACTTTTCCGCGGGCAGGTATCCGGTTTCTTCGAGAAGGGGGAAATAGATGTAGGATTCGATGTCGCAGCGTGCGCCGGGATAGCGGTTCCAGTACCAGGTTCCGCCAACGTCGCAGGCCCGGTCCACCAGCCGGATTCTCCCGAAGCCGAGCTCGCGAAGCCGCGCCCCGGCCATCAGGCCGCCGAAGCCGGCGCCGATCACGATCGCATCGACCGCGTCTTCGAGAGGTTCCCGCTCGATCGGTCGATAGTTGGGATCGTCCAGAAGCCGCGCAAGAACGTCCTGCGGCATCGCATATTGCCTGCGACCGTCGGCGCGCCAACGCTTGTCCCGTTCTTCCCGGTATTTCGCGCGCATGCGCTCGAGATTCTCGTCCGACACATCCACGGCGCCCATGACGTCTTCCAAGCACCTCTCCTTTCGTCGCGCGCCCGGAAGGGCGCGCAGCGACCTGCCGGAACGCGCCGGATCGACAGCCTCCTGAAGGCTCACATCGGTATGTCCGCCCTGACGAAGCTTCGCGCTTCGCTTGGATCGCCGCTTCCGCTGTATCGCGTGACGGCCGGGTACGCATAGACCGGGCGCGACTGGTCCACCTGACCTGTCGTGATATCGATCCGCTCGGCGATGATTTCTTCGGGCGCCTCACCGAACTCGACCCACTTCATCAGCGCCGCCATCGCGCCTGCCGAAGTCAGCCCCGGCCCTTTCCCGGCGATGTTGCCGTGAATGTCGCCGTCGGTCACGAACAGGCGCGCGACGGACTTTGCCTCGTCGATGCCGCCTGCCCAGTCGACGACGCGTCGATAATAATCGATCATGCCCTCGGGCATGATGACCTGATCATTGAGCGCCTGACTCAGAAGCAGCTTTCCTTCGCAGTTGCGAAGACCCGACAGATCGGGACTGTTGATTGCGAATTCGGCAAATTTTTCAATTCCGCGATCGACCAGCTCCTCGAACTTCGCGAAATCCAGCGTCCGCCAGTCGAACGCGGGATCTTCCGTGATCCAGCGAAAATAGGCTTGCGCTTCGCCAGCCACCGGAACGAGCTTGCCGTCCACCTCCTCGGTTCTCCAGATGCCGATCGCTTCCCAGCTTGTCGTGCCGGGCGGGAGGCCGAAGCCGAGACGTTCGCCGTTCGCCCGGCGGGGACCGTCCCAGCATTTGCGCATGACTTCGGCATCGAGATCGGTGATCGGGCCGGCGCCCGTCTGCCTGCCGACGACCGAGGCGGGGTCGAAATCTTTCACGTCGACCAGCGCGACGATGCCGTCGCGAAGCCCATCCTTGCCGTCGCGATCCTCGATCGCGGCATCCCTGAAAGCCGCGAGCTTGGCGGGAGGAAGCGGGTTGTCCATTTCCTTCATGACCAGCGCGGGCCAGAGGGCGGCCGGCCACAATGACGTCCAGTCGACGGCGGGATCGGAGGCCCACACGCCGTCGAAATCGCTCGGGTGGCGCAGCGCCGAAGCAACGCCTTGCCGCCCGCCGCCCGAACAGCCGGCATAATAGGAATAGGCCGGCGCCGCGGCGTGCAGGGCCTCGATCACCGCTTTTGCGACGACCGCCATGTCATGCGTGCTCCGATACGACCAGTTGCGCATCGATTCCCAGTCGAGCCCGCCGCCCCCCATAAGCGGCCACTCGTAGAAGCGTGGATCGCGATTGCCGGCATCGGTCGCGGCCGTCGCGAAACCGTTGCGCAGGGCGACCGGCATGGTGATGGTGCGGATCGCAGGCATCTCGAACCACAGCGGGCCAGTCACGCTGCCCATGCCGCCGGTGGCAAGCAAGCGGCGGTTCCAGGCGAGCGGCACCCAGACCAGGATATGCGCGACATGTCCGCCCGGTGTGCGCTGGTGGATCTCGACCGAACAATAGTCCGGCAAATCCCCGATCTCGTCCGGAACCGGAGCATAATTGGGTATCCAATGCGGCTGCGGCGGAACGAAGCTGCCGCTGCGGTTCACGCTCGCCGAGACGACCTCGGCGCCTTCGATTTCCGAAAGGGCTGCCTGCAGGGCCTCGACGGTGCAGCGGCCGGCGATATCCGCGGGCCGCAATGCGTCGGTTGCAATCCATTGAGTCAGGCCTGAAGGCACGAGCGCCGCCCTGCCGGCGGCAATATCTCCATCGCCATAATAGTTCATGTCGTCGATTCTTCCCTATGGAGCCGGCGTCACGGCGGTGGATGCGCTGTCGGAAGGCGCCTCTGGACGACCTCGAGGTATAGTCGAGGCGACGCCGGCTGCTACCTTACTTGCGATAGGTGCGGGCGTGTCTCGATTTCCCGAGCACCGCAATGAACGATGTGGCATTGATGCTGCCTCGGTCTCCGCATGGGCGTCCCGGTCGGCTTGCAACCGGGATTTTGTCGACACCAATATATAATATCTCGAAAGGAGTAGGGCCATGGCCGACGATGAGTTCAAGATGTTCATCCCGGATCAGAGTGAATGGAAGAAGCAATATCCCAGTGATATCAAGATGTCGCCTCAGGAGATGATCGACTTCAATCTCGAACATTCGCGCAAATTCATGGAAGGCGATATCGACGGGATCATGGAACATTCGATCATCGACAATCCGGTTTGGGAATTCTACCCTAATCGCATTCGCGTAACCGGAAAGGAAGCCATCCGCCGCTATCATGAGCTGAACTACAAGATCGTGATCGAGCAGATCGATCCGCGCAATTTCGGCGGCGATACGCGCGAATTCTATTCGACCACGACCAGCGAAAACACGCTGACGCATGAGTTCAGCAGCATGTACACCCGCAAGGACGGCACCCAATTCCGGGGTTACACCATTGCGGTCATTCCCTATCAGGATGGCAAGATGGTCGGCGAACGCATCTACCTCGACAAGGAAATGGGCGCATGGTTCGAAGAGAGCCTCGATGAAGATTTCTTCAAGCTGTCGGGCGTCGAGCGCTTCTAGGCGGGTGCGCTAGGCTTGCGGCAAAGGCTTTGTCCGGTCCTGCTCTTGCTGCGATCTTCCGGTCCTTTGGCCGGGCTCGCCAAGGATCGGGGCCGGTCCTTCGTCCACTCCCGCGCTGAGCGCAGGCCTGGGTCCGGACCCTAATCTTTGGATAGGTGAACCGGCGCTCCGATGCTTGCGATCAAGTGCAACCGACAGGCCGATGACGCTCGAATGGCATTGTGCCCAAAATTCGGAAACGGGCGTCGAGACTGCCGCGTTCATCGGCAATGAAGAGGAGAGGCGATGGCGGAGCCCCGGGATCTGTTGCAAGGATTGGGTCCATCGGCTCTGCTTGTCGTCGGCGCGTTGCTCGTGACGGGGATCGCGACAGCCCAGGACTCCAATTCGGCCGCATTGCAGGCCGTCCCATCCATTTACGGTGCCAAATGCGCGTCGTGTCACGGTGCTTCGCTGCAGGGCGGCGGCGCGCCGCCGCTCACAGGTCCGGCCTTTGCCGCCAAGTGGAAGGATACGGGGGCCTCCGGCCTTGCGGCCTATATCGCCGCCGCCATGCCTCCAGGCGCGGCCAAGCCCATGGCCACGGTGACGGCGCGGCAACTGGCGGATTATATCCTGGCAAGTGGCGGAGAAGGCGCAGGCGATGCGTCCAACGATCGGGCGATGGCGGCGGTGCCGGTCGTAGAGGATGAGACGTCGCGCGATGCAAAGCGCCATCTGCAGGCGATCGCGGCAGGACTGACGCCGGTGACCGATTCAATGCTCCAGGCACCCGCCCGCAACGACTGGCTGGCCTGGCGGGGAAGTGCTTCGGCGCTCGGATTCAGCCAGCTCGACCAGATCGATCGCTCCAACGTCGGCAGGCTGCGGCTGGTCTGGAGCAAGACGCTGGGCAAGGGCACGAACGGGATCGCTCCGCTTGCTCACGACGGCGTGATATTCCTCTATGGCGGCGGATATGTGAGCGCCATCGACGCCGCCAGCGGCGACACGATCTGGAAATACCAAGCGAAGCTTCCGCCCCGCGGCGTGAGCCAGCCTCGCGGCATCGCGCTCTATGGCGATGCGGTTTATGTTTCCCGGGTGGACAATCACGTCATGGCGCTCGATGCCAAGACCGGGCGTTTGCTGTGGGACAAGGCCGTCGAAGGCGACGGGACGTTCACCGCGGCCCCGCTCGTCGCCAGGGGGACGGTGTTCCAGAGCAGCGCGGTCTGCTTTGGCAAAGGCATGCGTTGCTTCATGGCGGCGCTCGATGCGAAGTCGGGCGACATGAAGTGGGAATTCCACACGGTTCCCGGCGACGGCGAGCCTGGTTCGCAGACCTGGGGAGGTGCGCCGGCGTCCGAACGCGGCGGTGGAGGCGCCTGGCTGGGGCCGAGCTACGATTACCAGCGCGATCAATTGGTGTTCGGGACCGGCAACAGCTACGCCGTCGACACGATCCTTTCGAGGGATCCGAAGAAGCCGCTGCCAGCGCTCTATACGAATACGACGCTCAAGCTGGATGCAAGGACAGGCACGCCCGTCTGGTACTATCAGCACATCCCGGGCGACGTTTGGGACGAGGATTGGGCTTTCGAGCATATGATCGTGGAGAATCCGAGGAAGGCCGGTCAGCCGATCGTGATGACCATGGGCAAGCTCGGCATACTCGACGCGCTCGATCTCGGGACCGGCAAATATCTGTGGTCCTATGACTTCGGTCTCCAGGACATCGTGACGAAGATCGATCCGCAAACCGGTACCAAGACACTGGACTCGTCGAAGATCCCGGTCTCGGGCAAACCCGTCAACGCCTGTCCGTTCGCGGCGGGGGTCCGCAATTGGCCGGCCACGTCGTACGATCCTCAAGATGCCCTGCTCTTCATTCCGGTGCTCGATACTTGCATGGAGGTCGCGATCGACGATTCGCGCATCGAGCAGTCGACGTGGAGGGTCGTCCCGCGCCCGGGGTCGGGGAACAGGTTCGGCCGCATCGCCGCCGTGGATCTCCGTACCGGCAAGAAGATATGGGACATCAGCCGACGCGCGCCGCCGGCGTCCGCGGTTCTGGCCACGGCGGGGGGGCTTGTTTTCGAAGGCTCGCGGGATCGTTGGTTCCGGGCGCTGGACAGCGGCAGCGGCAATATTCTGTGGCAGGTTCGTCTGAGCGACACGCCCAATTCGTTCCCGATCACCTTCGCCTCCGGCGGCAGGCAATATGTCGCGGTGGTGACGGGAGGAGGAACGTATCACGACAATCTGATTCCCCAGCTCACGCCCGAGATCGAGCCTTCGGTCGGCGATCCGGCTTTGTGGCTATTCGCGCTCGATGGACCCGAACCTGCCGCGAAGGGACATTGACCGTTGCCGGACCACGTCATTTTCGGAGCGGACGTCTAAGCCATGGCCCAGATCGCGCCGATACAGGCGTTCCACGAACCGGAGAGTCTGGATCAATGCCTCGACATGCTTGCGAAAGAGGGTGCGCGCGCTCTCGTGATCGCGGGCGGGCAGAGCATCATGCCGATTCTCAAGACGCGCGGGCTTCGTCCGCACGTCCTGATCAGCCTCGCCCGGATCGAAGATCTGCGCGTGCTCGACGCGACCGGCAGCCGCGACGGAACCCTGATCATGGGGGCCATGTGCAGGCACAGGGATATCTGGAACGATCCTGGGATCGCGCGGAACTGGTCCGCCTTGTCCGACGCTGCGGCATGCGTCGGCGACCGGCAAATCCAGAACCGCGGAACGATCGGTGGCAACCTCGCCTTCGGCACGGTCCTGACCGACATGAAGCAGGTCGCCATGTGTCTTGATGCACGGTTGCAGATCGCCGGGCCGGGTGGAGAACGGAGTGCATCGGCCCTGGAGCTTTTCGCCGATATCGACCGCACGATGCTCCAGCCCGGCGAACTGCTCAAGGCCGTGCACTTTCCCTTTCTCGGAAAGGGCGCCGGCAGCGCATATGGAAAATATGGCATCACGGCCAACGGCCGTCCGGTGGTCGGCGTAGCGGCGATGGTGAAGGCCGATCCGGACGGCGTCTGCACCGATGCCCGGATCGTGGTGGGCGGGCTTGTGCCCTGTCCGAACGTGGCCCGCTATTCGGCGCAGCTGCTCGTCGGCAAGGTTCTGGACGCAGACACGATCGGCGCCGCCGCCGATGCGGCGTCGGAAGAAGTGAAGCCGCAGTCGGACAGCCGCGCGACGTCTTCGTACCGGCGTCGGCTGATCCGCGTTTACGGTCGGCAGGTGCTCGAGCTGGCCCGCACGCGGGCCGAGATGGATTGCGATTGATGGAACAGATGGTTTCGATGACCGTCAATGGTCGGCACTGCGAACGCACCGTGCCGATCCGCATGCTGCTCGTGGACTTCCTGCGGGATGAGCTCGGGCTCACGGCAACGCATGTCGGCTGCACTTACGAGGGGCGCTGCGGCGCCTGCACGGTCGTGGTCGACGGCGAGGCCGTGAAATCATGCATGATGCTTGCGGTACAGGCAAACGGCGGCAGCCTGCTGACCGCCGAAGGTCTCGAGGGTTTGTCGGGCCGGAAGGACGAGCTGCATCCGATCCAGGATGCATTCTGGGAGAAGCACGGCCTGCAGTGCGGCTACTGCACGCCGGGCATGATGATGACCATCTTCGACCTGCTCAAGGCGCAGGTCATTGAAGAGGGCAAGGAACTGACGGAAAAGCAGATCCGCCATGCGCTGATCGGCAATATCTGTCGCTGCACCGGCTACAGCCACATCGTCGAGGCCGTCCAGATGGCGGCGGCGCGCGTGCGGACCATGACGGCGGCAGAACGCCGGGCGTGGTTCGGCGAAAAGCAAGCCGGGAGCGCCGAAGCATGAGCGTGGCGGAGGCCCATCCGATCCCCTCGGACGCTCTTTGGGTAGGGCGCCCTCTGAAGCGGAAGGAAGATGCCCGCCTCCTGCGCGGGAAGGGCCAGTATATCGCCGACATGAAGCTGCCGAACATGCTTCATGTCCATTTCGTCCGGTCGACGCATGCCCATGCGCGTCTGGTCGAGATCGACTTCAGCGCGGCGCTCGCGGCGCCGGGCGTGGTCGCAGGCTTCACCGGCGCCGACCTCCTCGAAAACGGCATGCGGGAAATGCTGATTCCCTCCTTGCTTCCGGTTGTGGTTCCGGGGGCCGAAATGCGCATGCCGCGGTCCTATCCGCTGGCAGTGGGCACGACCGTTTTTCACGGCGAACCCATCGCCATCCTGCTGGCCGAAGATCGCTATGCGCTCGAGGACGCGGCGGAGCTCGTCCGGGTCCAATATGAGGCGCTGCCGATCGTGGTGGATCCGGAGAAGGCCCTGGAACCAGGCGCTCCGCGTGTTTTCGAGGAGTGGCCGGACAACGTCCTTTACCGTGAGACGATCGGCAACGGAGTCGGTGACGCTTTCGAGAAGGCCGACATCGTCATCAAGGACCGTTACGAAGTTCCGCGGACAGGCTGCAGCCCGCTCGAACCGCGCGGCATCCTGACCGTCTGGGAGGACGATTCCGGTCTCAGGCACGTTTCGACGACGCAGCGCCCGCATTTGCTGAGAACCGCCCTTTCCGAGGTGCTCGACATACCCGACCACCTCGTCCGGGTGATCACGCCCAAGGACCAGGGCGGCGCGTTCGGGACCAAGGCGCCGCTCGGACGCGAGGATTTCGCGCTCGCCCTGGTCGCGAAGATGGTCGGGCGTCCGCTGCGCTGGATCGAGACCCGCGAAGAGCATTTCCGGGCCGGCTATGGACAGGAGCGCGGCCAGATCCATTATCTTGAGCTTGCCGCCACGCGCGAAGGCAAGATCCTCGGCATGCGCGACCGCTGTATCGGCGACGTCGGCGACGGCAACCAGCCGATGTTCATGGGCCTGGTCTTTCCAAAGTCGGGATGCATCTGGATGCCGAGCGTCTACGACATCCCCCAGGTCGAGATCGAACTGATTTGCGTGGCGACCAACAAGCCGTGCCTGACCCCGTCGCGTTCGTTCGGCAGCCTCCCGGCGCGCTTCGCGCTGGACCGTTCGATCGACCGGCTGGCCAAGCAACTCGGGCTCGATCCGGTCGCGGTTCGCCGCAAGAATTTGGTCGACAAATTCCCGCATGTCACCGGGACCTACAATTTCCTCGACGGCGGCGATTATATCGGCGGGTTCGACAAGCTTGTTTCGGCGATTGGGGTCGACGCGTTCCGCAAGGAGCAGGCGCGGCTGCGCGAGCAAGGACGCTACGTCGGGATCGGTTTCGGCGGCGAGGCGGAGATGTCGGGCGTTTCGTCCTGCGCCTACGTCCAGCTCATGAACAAGCCCGGCTACGGCGCGGCGACCGTTCGTGTGTCGTCCGGCGGCAATGTGCTGGTGCTCGATGGCGATCCGCCTGCCGGCCAGAGCCACGAGACGGTGATCGCCCAGGTCATGGCGGACGAATTCGGCCTGACGCCCGACGACGTGCAGCTGGAATATGGGGATACGCTGTCGACGCCGTACAGCATGGGCGCGGTCGGCAACCGGATGGCGGCCTATACCGCGAGCGCGGCGATCAAGGCGGCACGTGTGCTCAAGGAGAAGATGGCGCGGGTCGCCGCACACGACCTTGGCATCGACGCCCCTCCGAAGGATTTCTCGTTCGCTGGCGGCGATATCGTCTGGGCCGAGGACCCGTCGGTCCGCATATCGTTCAAGGACGTCGCAAAGCATTTGATCGTCATGCCGATCAATTTCCCGCCCGGCATCGAGGCGGGACTTGAGCATACGGCCTATTACGAACCTCCGGCGGACGTGCCGGCGATGTACGGATCGAATTTCCATGCCGCGATCGTCGAGGTCGATCCGGAAGCGGGCGAATTCACGATCCAGCGCTATGTCGTCGTCGATGACAGCGGCAGGGCCATCAACCCGCTCGTGGTCGAAGGGCAGAGCCAGGGCGGCGTCGTCATGGGCATGGGCAACGCCATCTTCGAGCAATTCCTCTACAACGATAAGGGCGAGCTGCAGAACGTCACGCTCGAAGGCTATCTCATGCCTTCCGCCGCCGACGTCCCGCACGTCGAGCATCTCGATCACAGCATCCCGACGCCTCATACGCCGCTCGGCACGCGCGGAAAGGGCGAGGGCGCTCCCGGACCGGTGCCGGGCACGATCGCCAATGCGATCGAAGATGCCCTGGCGCCCTTCGACGTCAAGATCACCGACCTGCCGCTTCGCCCGGAGCGGATCAGGGCGCTCATCGCGCAGGCGCTGGGCATCGAGGACGTCGCCGAGGAAGCCGGCTGGAACGAGCCGGTCCCGCGCCAATTCGACGGCGAGGGAGAGGGCTATGAGCTCCTCACCGAAATGTACCGTTTCTACGACGGCATCCAGCTCTCGCTGCAGCCCATCTGGCATCCCTATTCGAGCGACATCCGCGGTTGGCTGGACGACTTCGGGCAGGCGCTCGACACGGTTGCCGCATCGCCCGAGATCGTCGCGTTCATGAGCGAGATGTTCGCCGGCGAGGAAGCCCATGACTTCAACGAAGCGGCATCAGCCGAGCTGAACGCGGCGTGGGAACGCCTTAGATCGCTGCCGCGACCGGACAGCGGACACGCCTATCTGGATTTCATCTATCCGGCATTCGAATCGCATGAACTGCTCTTGATTGCGCTGAGCAGGGTGGCGGGGGATGCAGACAGGTGATCCGGCGCCGTGCGCTTCAGCTTCTTCATTCCCGCAATCGGCACATAGGGGATTCTGGTCCGGTTTAGCAGGCTGCTGAAAAACTCCCGCCTCAACGTGATTCCCGCGAAATTGATCAGGTATGAACTGCCCCCGGCAGTTCATAGTCGTATCCGGGGGATACGACGGCCTGCCTCAATGGAATCCAGCTCTCCTTCGACTCATGGATACGTCGTAAGAAAAGCTGGGCCCCCGCGTTCGCGGGGGCGACAAATGTGTGTTTTTCAGCACCCTGTTAGAGGACCACGATCGCAGTCGCTGAACAGACTGGTCCGCGATCTTCGCTGTCCAGACTGACGGCGCAGGTAATCCTGCCTTCCTCGACCGCTTCGATCCGGCCATTCGCCGTGACCGTTTCCCCGCCATAGACATTGTCCAGAAAGCGCGAGACCATCGACTCGATCCGGCCGTTCGGGAAAGCGCCCAGCAGGACGTTCATCATATAGGCGACATTGATCGGTCCCTGATTGATGACCCTATCGCCCAGGCCTTTGGCCCGGACGGCCTCGGCGTCGAGATGAATGGGGTTGGGATCGGCCAGGAACACCGCCCATTGCTTCATGGCTTCGGGATTCACGCTTTCGATGACGAAGCGCGGCAGTTCCTGTCCCACGCGATAGGTCATGCCAATTCCCTCCGCGGCAGCACCCAGACATTTTCGGTGTCGAGGACGACATCGTCGTTCGGTCCGTGCAACCGCAGCCGATAGGTCAGCACGTCCATGACGCCGAGCTTGCGGCTGCGCTTGCGCACCAGGCTGAGAATCTCTCCGGAGACGCGATAGGGCGTGTCGGCCTTCAGGGGCTTGGCGAACCGCACCTCGCTGCTGCCCATCATCGGGCCGTCTTCGACGTCGAAATCGCACAGCGCGCAAAGTTCAGCCACGGTCTTGCCCATCGCGACCTGGGTGGCGACGTAATAATAGATCGGATGCGCGGTGCCGTCGCCGGCCGGTTCGATCTGCGTCGATCGGCACAGCTCTGCGTTCTGCGCGGCGGTGATGACGTAAGGCTCCGTGCCGTCGAGCCGGGTTCCCGCGACCTCGGGCGGCGGCGGCAGATCATCCTGCGCGGACATGGCGCTCCTCAGAAGGACCGCGGCAGGCCAAGGCTCTCGGCGATGGTGTTGCGCACCATTTCGTTGGAGATCGGGGTCATGCGCAGGACGCGATGGTCGCGCCAGTAGCGCTGCATGTCGGTTTCCGCCGAATAGCCCATGCCGCCGAGGATCTGGATGCCCAGGTCCGCCGCCTTCACCGCATTTTCGGTCGCCACCATCTTGAGCATATTGGCTTCCACCCCGCAGGGCTTGCCGGCGGCCTGAAGACTGGCGACGTAATAAAGCAGCAGCTCGGTCGTCGTCCGCCAGGTGGCGATATCGGCGACGTAATGCTGCAGGACCTGAAAGCGGCCGATAATGCCGCCGAAGGCTTTGCGCTGCTTCATATAGTCGAGGGCGTCTTCCAGGATGCCGTCGAGCGCGCCGAGGCACTGCGCGCCCACCATGATGCGTTCGTTGTTGAGCGTAGGCAGCATCATATACCAGGCCTCGCCCGGCGTTCCCAGCACGTCCTCGTCCGGGATGAAGACGTCGTCGAACGAAACCGCGCAGGAACCCATTGCGCGCATGCCCAATTTGGGCAGGAGCGAGGCGGTGATGCCGGGAGACCTGGCGTCCGCGAAGAACAGGGTCAGGCCCTGGTGGCGTTCGTCGACATCCTTGTCCGTCCGCGCCAGCAGCAGGAGCCGGTCCGCGACCTTCGCGCCGGTGGTCCACATCTTGGCGCCGTTGACCTTCCAGCCGCCCTCGACCTTGACCGCGTTGGTCTTCATCGCGCCGAGCACGTCGGTTCCGCCGTCCGGCTCGGTGACCGCTATGGCCACGCGCAGCCTGCCTTCGGCCATTGGCCGCAGCCAGCGTTCCTTCTGCGCGGGGGTTCCGTAAAGTCCGATCGATTTCGCGCCGGCGAACGAGGTGACGCCCCAGGTCCAGACCAGTCCGCCCGCCGTTCGCGCCAGTTCGCGCGCGAAGATCATCTGGGTCAACACGTCACCGCCCTGACCGCCATATTCCTCGTCGATGCCGATGCCGAAGAAGCCCTGTTCCTTGAGCTTGTCCCATAGAGGAAAGGGATAGTTTTCCTCGTCGGCCTCGAGCTGGCGCATGAGCGCCTTCGGCGCCTCGGCATCGACCCAGCGCCGCACCATGTCGCGAAAGGCCTGTTGTTCTTCTGTCAGTGAGAAATCCATCGTACGTCCCGAACCCCGATTTTCGATGCCTTGTCGTCGCAATCGGATGGCCGGCAACCTATCCGAAGTAAGGCGCCGTGCATGGGTGGTGCCGCAATAGTTTCGCCTCCCGTTCGATAGGTGCTGGCGCCGGACCTGGAGCCGATGTGCGGCTGGCCGTCGAATTCCCGCTACGAGGGCGTTTCGCAGGAAGTCAAAATGGAAGCTTATATCTACGATCACGTGCGCACGCCGCGTGGCAAAGGCCGGCCTGACGGCGCCCTTCACGAAATCCCGTCGGTTCAGCTCGCGACGCAGTTGCTCGAGGCCGTGCGCGACCGCAACGCGCTCGAAACGTCGCTGCTCGACGACGTCATAATCGGCATGGCGCAGCCGGTTGGCGAACAGGGCGGCGTGTTGGCGCGCGCGGCGGTGCTCCAGGCGGGATATGCCCACACCGTCGGCGGCCAGCAGCTCCATCGTTTCTGCGCAACCGGGCTCGACGCAGTCAGCCTGATCGCCGCCCAGGTCCATTCAGGCATGATCCAGGCCGGCATCGGCGGCGGCGTCGAATCGATGAGCCGCACGGTGATGGGCTATGACAGCGGTGCGTGGACGGCGGATCCGTCGGTCGCTTTCCCGAACCATTATGCCCCGCAGGGCATCGGCGCCGACATGATCGCAACGCTCGACGGCTTCAGCCGCAACGATGTCGACACCTTTGCCGTCGAGAGCCAGAGGCGCGCGGCCGAAGCCTGGGCCGATGGACGCTTCAAGGGCGCGATCGTGCCGGTGAAGGACGTGCTTGGCGATGTCATTCTCGATCATGACGAACATATGCGGCCGGGCACGACGACCGAAGACCTCGCGAAGCTCAAGCCCGCATTCGAAGGCTTCGGCAAGGCCGGATTCGAAGCCGTCGCGAAGGATCGCTATCCTCAGATCGAGGCGCTGCATTACGTCCATCACGGCGGCAACAGCTCCGGCATCGTCGATGGGGCAGGCCTCGTCATGGTCGGGTCGAGGGGGTTCGGCGAAAGGGCGGGCCTCCAGCCGCGCGCGCGGGTCCGGGCCTATGCCAACATCGGCTCGGAACCGACCATCATGCTGACCGCACCGACGGCCGTGTGCGAAAAGGCGCTCAGGGCCGGCGGCATGGAGAGGAACGATGTCGACCTGTGGGAGATCAACGAAGCATTCGCAAGCGTCGTCATGCGCTTCATGAACGAAATGGACCTGCCTCACGACAAGGTGAACGTGAACGGCGGCGCGATCGCGATGGGCCACCCGCTCGGCGCGACCGGCGCGATGCTGGTTGGCACGGTGCTCGACGAACTGGAGCGCCGCGACTTGAACGTCGGCGTCATTTCGCTCTGCGCCGCGAACGGTCTCGGCACCGCGTGCATCATCGAGCGCGTCTGAGAAAGCGATCGGAAAGCAAGACATCATGCGACACGTGAAGATCGAAAAGGCGGCCGACGGCATCGCCACCCTGATTCTCGACAACGCCGACGAGTCGATGAACATCGTCTGCGACGCATTCATCTCCGACATGGAAGAGGCGATTGCTGCGCTTGCCGGGGATGACGGCGTCAAGGGCGTGATCCTCACCTCGGCCAAGAAAGCGTTCATGGCTGGGGCCGATCTCAAACAACTGGTCCGCGGATATGACAGGCACGAGGCCCTTGCCTTTTCGCAACGGGCGACGCGGATGCACCGTGCCATGGAAACCTCGGGCAAGCCCTGGGTGGCGGCGATAAACGGCCTGGCCCTCGGCGGCGGCTTCGAACTGGCGCTGGCGTGTCATTATCGTATCCTGGCGGATGACCCGAAGGCGGTCGTCGGCCTGCCGGAAGTGAACGTCGGCCTGCTTCCGGGCTCGGGCGGCACGGTGCGTCTGGGAATTTTCGCGGGGATGAAGACGGCGCTCGACCTCCTGCTGTCGGGCCGTTCGCTCGCCCCGGCCGAAGCCCTTTCGTTCGGCATCGTCGACGCGGTGGCGCCGCCATCCGCGCTGATGGAGCGTGCCCGCGCAGCGCTCGTCGCCGGGCTTGATCCGGTCCGGCCCTGGGACAGGAAGGGATGGGTGCCGCCGCAGAAAAGGGGCATGACGGTTCCCGAGGACAGCCTGGCCTATACGCTGGCGGCTGCGGAAATCGCCAAGAAAGGCTATAATGCGCCCGCGCCCCTGGCGATACTTGCGACGGTCTTCGAAGGCATGCAGCTTCCGTTTGAAAAGGCGCTCTCGGTCGAAAGCAAATATTTCGCCAAGCTGCTGAGCGATCCGGTCGCCACCAATATCATCCGCACCAGCTTCATTTCGAAGCAGGCCGCCGAGAAGGGCGCGCGCCGGCCGGCAGGCGTGCCCAAGAGCGAGGTGAAGAAGATCGGCGTGCTGGGCGCCGGCATGATGGGCGCGGGCATCGCTTGCGTGTCGGCTGCCGCCGGGATCGACGTCGTGCTGCTCGATCGCGACGTGCCGACCGCCCAAGCGGGCAAGGGCCACGCCGCCGGGGTGCAGGGCAGGCTGGTCGAGAAGGGCAGGCTGGCGCAGGACGAGGCGGACGCGATCCTGGCCCGCATCTATCCGACCGACGACTATGCCTTGCTCGAGGGCTGCGATCTCGTCGTCGAAGCCGTCTTCGAGGATACCGCGGTCAAGGCCGATACGACGCGCAAGGCCGAAGCGGTGATTCCCGATAGCGCGGTCTTCGCTTCCAACACCTCGACCCTGCCGATCACGCGGCTGGCGCAGGCTTCCAGACGGCCCGAACGGTTCATCGGCCTCCACTTCTTCTCGCCGGTCGACCGGATGGGCCTCGTCGAAGTGATCATGGGCAAGCAGACCTCCCGGGAGACGCTGGCCCGGGCGCTCGACTATATTGCCCAGCTGCGCAAGACTCCGATCGTGGTGAACGACAGCCGCGGCTTCTATACCAGCCGCGTATTCCAGACCCTCATCCACGAAGGCGCCGCCATGCTGGGAGGCGGCGTGCCGCCCGCGGTGATAGAGAATGCGGCCAAGTCGGTCGGCATGCCGACGGGGCCGCTTGCGCTGCTCGACGAGCTGACCTTCGACCTGCCGCTCAAGATCGTCGACCAGGCGATCAAGGAAGAGGGCGACAAATATACGCTGCCCGCCGGAGTTGCCGTGCTTCGCACGATGCGCGACGAGATCGGTCGCGGGGGCCGCAAGGCCGGCGGGGGCTTCTACGACTATCCCGAAGGCGGCAAGAAGCATCTATGGCCCGGCCTCGCCGAGCATTTTCCGGCGAGAGACGATTACGATATCGACGAGCTGAAGAAGCGCTTCCTCTACGCCCAGGCCATGGAAACCGCGCGTTGCCTCGAGGAAGGCGTGCTCGAGACGCCGCAGGACGCCGATCTCGGCGCCGTTTACGGATGGGGCTTCCCGCTCTGGACCGGCGGCACGATCAGTTACATCGATACCGTCGGCATCAAGAACTTCGTGGCGGAAGCCGACCGGCTCGCCCAGAAATTCGGTCCGCGCTTCCTGCCGTCGCCGTGGCTGCGCGAAAGGGCCGCCAAGGATGAAGCATTCTATCCCCGCATCGTCGCAGCCATGGAGACCGAAGCGGCATGAAGCGCCTGACGTTCGAGCCCGAACACGAGCAGTTCCGCGACAGCGTCATCAAGTTCATGCAGGCCGAAGTGGCGCCGCACGTCGAGCGGTTCCAACAACAGGGCATGGTGGACCGGGAACTCTATCTCAAGGCAGGCGCGCAGGGCTTGCTTTGCACCTGGGCCGAGGAGAAATATGGCGGCGCCGGCATCGATGATTTCCGCTTCGAGCAGATCATCATCGAGGAGAATATGCGCCACGGCGACATCGGCTTCTACATCAACCTGCACAGCGATCTCGTCGCGCCCTACATCGCCAAGCTCGGCAGCGAGGAGCAGAAGGACCGCTGGATGCCGGGCATCGTCAGCGGCGAGGCCATCCTCGCCGTGGCGATGACGGAACCATCGACCGGGTCCGACCTGGCCGGCATCCGCACCCGCGCGGAGGACCGGGGGGACCATTGGCTGTTGAACGGCGCGAAGACCTATATTTCCAACGGCATCCTCTCCGACCTCGTCGTCGTTGCCGCGCGAACCGATCCCGAGAGCCGGCACGGACTTGGCCTGTTCGTGGTCGAGCGCGGGATGGAAGGGTTCGAACGCGGCCGCAAGCTCGACAAGATGGGCCTCAAGGCCCAGGACACCGCCGAATTGTTCTTCAACGACGTCAAGGTGCCCAAGGCCAATGTGCTGGGCGATCCCACGCAGGGCTTCGGCTACCTCGCCCGCTTCCTGGCGCAGGAGCGGCTGGTCGCCGCGATCGGCTTCGTGGCAACCGCGCAAACCGCCTTCGATCTGACCCTGGACTTTGTGAAGGAACGCCGGGCCTTCGGCAAGCCGATCGGTGCGTTCCAGAACAGCCGGTTCAAGATGGCGACGATGCGCGCCGAGCTCGATATGGCGCAAACCTATGTCGACCAATGCGTTCTGTTGCTCAATGCCGGGGAGCTCGCGGCCGAGGATGCATCCGCGGCCAAGCTGCTCACCAGCGAAATCGAGGCACGGGTGATGGACGAATGCGTCCAGCTTCACGGCGGCGCGGGCTACATGAACGAATACCGCATTTGCCGGATGTACACCGATGCGCGGATCAGTCGCATCTTCGCGGGCACTTCGGAAATCATGCGTGAGATCATCGGGCGCTCGCTGGGCCTAGACGAGCGCAAGCTGACGTGAACGATCTGCTTGGAAGCACCGGCTTTATTTCGTGGCGGCCGCCAGAATCCTGCGTTCCATCGTATAACGGTCGGTGACGGCCCGGACGCTGTCGATCTTCCCGTCCTTCAGATGGACGATGCCCGTTGCGTAGAGCGAGGCGCTGGCCCCTTCGTGCCCGGCGAGCGCATCCAGTCCGCCTTCATAGGCGCCGTCGATTCGCGCCTGGAAGGCAATTCGGTTCCCCGCCGACATGATGTCGACGACCTCCGCGCTCTCGTTCGAGAAAATGACGCGCGCAATCGTCGGGGCGACCCGCTCGTCGTCCAGGCTGCCGATCCGGCTTTTCAGGAGGCCTCCGCTGTTCAGCCATGCCGTCACGCGCTCCTCGTTCGCTTCGCTCGGCGCTTCGACGGGAACGGTCCAAGGAGCATAGGCCGGCGGGTCGATCGGATCCGGGATCTTGTTTGTCAGCTGGCGTCGCCGGCCATAATAATCCTGCTCGATGCGGCATTCGGTAAGCCGTTCGCCGTTCCAGCGGTAGAGGCTGACACCGTGCCAGACGGTGTCCGCGTCGAACTGGATCGAATGGCCGTGCTCGCTGAAGTACATGGCGCAGCGATCGCCGTTCGAAAAGAAATCATGCACGGTGAAGCCGAGGCCCGGATAGGCCTTGAACTGTCGGTCGGCGGCTGGCTTATAGGCTTCTTCACGGCCGGTGAAGACGTGCTCTCCCATGTAGAATCGGTAATTCTCAGCCATGATTTCGTCGGCGACGGAGAAGTCGTGCGTCGCCGTGTAGCCGAAACAGTATCTTTGCATCAGGCGGCTGAGAGGATCCAACAATGCTTCCTTTCAATATGGGAATTAGCCCGTCGGGCGCAGATTGATGCGGCGAACGCATTATCCATCTATCGAACGATAGGAACAAATTCAGCTGCGGTCGTCGATCGCGGTCAGCCGCAGCCGACAAGACCGCCGTCGACCGGTATCTGCGCCCCCGTGACATAGCTGCCGGCCGGCGAGCAGAGAAACACGAGGAGGCCGGCGATATCCTCGGCACGGCCCAGGCGCCGCAGCGGAATGTGGGCGAGAAGAGTGGGATCGACGTCGTCCCCGTCGCGCATATGCGCTGTCATCTTGGTGGGGAAATAGCCCGGGATCACCGCATTGACGGTGATGTTGTGCTGCGCGAGATCGCCGGCCAGATCGCGTGTCAGCATGTGGATGGCGGCCTTGGAGGCGGCGTAGCTATAGGCCTGGAGACGCTCGGGCTTGATCCCCGCCACCGAACCTATGTTGATGACGCGAGCCGGATCCCCGTCGGCGCCGGAGGCCTTCAATTCGGGCAGCAGCTCGCGGACCAAGGTGAAAGGGGTCTGCACGTTGACCGCCATCACTCCGGGCCACGCCTCGTCGGGAAAGGATTCGATCGGCGCTCCCCAAGTCTTGCCGGCATTGTTGACGAGAATGTCGCAGGGCCCGACGGTTTCCCGATAGCGCCGTGCCACCTCCACCGCGGCTTGTGGAGTCGACAGGTCCGCGGCCAGCGCGACGCAGCGGCCGATCGAGGCCATCTCGGAGGCAGCCCGATCGCAGACTTCGCGCTTGCGCGACGTGATGGTCACACAGGCCCCCGCGCGCAGCAGTCCCTCGGCAATCATGCGCCCCAGTCCCTGCGCGCCGCCGGTGACCAAGGCCGACTTGCCGTGGAGCCCGAAAAGCTTGTCCATGCCATCTCCAATGGAAACGCGAGCAATGCCGGGTGGGTGCCACGGCGAAACCTGTCAGGCGATAGGATTCGTTCCGTGGCGCCATGCCGGGACCCTGGCGTCGCGGGGGTCCGCCGCGATGATTCGCCTGCGGATCGAAACGCCGATGCGAGATTGACGGCTCCGCCGATCTTCCATAGAACCTATCATTAGATAGGAAAATCGACTCGGGCCCGACTAAGTCGCCATGCCAAGACCAGGCTGGACGATGCGGGCTTCAAGGATGTCGGAGAGGAAGGTTGAAGCTGATTCCCACAGCCATCATTGCGCCACGGCGCAGGCAGTCGTGTGTCGAGCGCGAAGGGATCGAACGGTTGACGGATCGGGTTGCCGCTTCCCGCCTGACGATCATCAACGGGCCGGCCGGCAGCGGCAAGACGTCGGCAGCGCTTTACTGGTTCGGCCGCATCGCCGCGGAAGGACGGCCGGGCCTCTGGATCGCCAGCAGGGCGGGTGTCCGCGACCTCGCTTCGTTTCGACTGGCGCTGAAAAAGGCAGGCATCGCCGCCGGTCTTCCCTGGGAGGAACTGGATCCCGACGGCGATGGCGAAGCCTGGAAGGTGCATCTGGCGACGCACGGCGACAGCCGTCCCCTGATCGTCATCGAGGACGCGCAATTGCTTCCTGCCGACGTGCTGCAATTTCTCGAGCAATGCATTGCAAGCGCGCGTGATGCGATAACGACGATCATCGTTTCTCGAGGTGCCGTGGGGATACCCACGGCCCGCATGCGGGCGCTTGGCTTCTTTGTGGAGGTCGGCTGCAACGAATTGCGCTTCAGCCCATCTGAGTCCGCTGAGCTCCTTTCCACGATGGTCGGAGGCCCCGTCGACGGCGATGCGCTCATCGAAGCCGCGCGCGAAATGGACGGCTGGGTTTCCGGTCTCGTCATGGCCGGTGAATATCTTCGTGGTTGCGACACGCGCGGATTGGCGCGCCGGCGAATTCCGACGGAGAAATTGCACGCGGAGATATCCGATTACTTTCGCGAGGAAGTCCTTGAGACGCAACAATCGCACATCCGCGATTTCATAACCGCCACGAGCATTCTCGAAGAGCTCACGCCTTCTGCTTGCGCTGCCGTGATAGGGGATGACCAGGCCGGTGCGACCCTCGCGAAGGTCCACGGTTTGGAACTGTTCCTGGGCAAGATCGAGACGGAGAAGAACGTCTATGCCTATCATCCGCTGTTCCGGAAGCTGGTCTACGAGGCGCTGGTCGACCGCGCGCCCGCTCAGGCGGCGGAATTCCATCGCCGCGCAAGTCGCTTCTTTGCGGCGGCCAAGGAAGAACTGAAGGCGATCGAGCATGCGCGCCTTAGCGGCGACGACGAATTCCTGGCCGACCAGTTGGACGTTCTCGCCAACGATCTGATCTACAAGGGCTATCTTTACTATATCGATGAGCAGGCATCGGACTTGCCCTGGTCCGTTCTTCAGACCCGGCCCATGCTCCTGCTCGCCCTTGCATGGCGCCGGACCAGGCGGCTCTCTCTCGCCATGGCGGAGCGATGCATCGCCACCGCGGAGAAGATTGCCGAGGAGCGTTCCGACGACCTGGTCCTGGGCTACGTGTTGCGGCATCGTCGCATCCTGCTTGAGGCGGCGCGCGACAATCTGCGTTTCGTCGAGGTGGAGGCGGAAAAGCTCCTGCTGGAGCTGGGCGATGAGGAGCCGTATCTGAGCTGCACGCTGGTAGGCCAGTTGATGGTCGCCCGGCGGGAGCTCTTCCACTTCCACGATATCGTGAAGCTCGAAGCCGAGACCCGGCGTGCGCTGGAGCGGCCGGGATCGGAATTCGCCTCGATCGCGCTCAAGGCCACCGTGGCGCCGACCCTGATGGTTCTCGGCAAGGCGGCCATGGCCCGCCGCCTGCTGGATGAAGCGCTCGCGCTGGCCGAGACCCGTTGCGGCATCGGTTCGAGCGTGGCGGCGGTGCCGGCGCTCATGCTGGCGGAGGTCCTTTATGACGTGGGCGAGCTCGACCGCTCGCGCGAGCTCGTCGACCGCTACCTTCCGGTCATCAGGCAATGGGGCATGGTTGACGAGGTCGCGGCCGGATTCATAACGAGCGCCCGGCTGGCCTTTGCCGGCGGCGATGTCGGCGGGGCCTTGTCCACGCTCGAAGAGGCGCATCTCATCGCCGTCGAATGCGGCCTCGACAGGCTTCGCGCCATTGTCGTGTCCGAACAGGTGCGCATTCTCGTCAGGTCGGGTCAGGTTGCCGCCGCCGAGGAGGCGCTGCGAGCGGGGGACATTTTCGTCGACAGCCTGCCGAATCCGACGCTCGCGCCCACGCGCCGGAATGAGCATGTCGCCATCGCCTGGCTGAGGATTGAAATCCAGCGCTACAGCCTTGCGCGCGCCAAGAAGGTGGCGATGCGCTGGCTCGAATTCGCCAGACGCAATTCCGCCAAGCGGTCCACTGTGATCTTCCAGCTCTTGCTGGCCGAAATCGCCATGATGGAGGGCGATCGCTCGCGGGCACGCAGAGCCGTTCGCGAGGCGCTGGCGGCGGCGGAGCCGGCGGGATGGAGCCGGATATTCCTCGACGAAGGCGACGTGATCTGTTCGCTGCTGGCCGAGGCTTATGCGAGCGGTCCTGTCGCGCAGACCCCCACGGACGTTTTTGCGGCGCGAGTCGTTTCGGCGCTGCATGGCATGTCGGCTCCGGAGATCGAGGGGGCCGACGAGGAGGATCCTTGCCTTGCCTCGCGTCTGATCGAACGAGAGGTGGAGATCCTGACCATGGTCAATGGCGGATTGCGCAATCGGGAGATCGGCGAACGGCTCGGGCTGACGGAAGGCACCGTCAAATGGTACCTTCAGCAAATCTTCGACAAGCTGGGCGTGCGGCGCAGGTCGCAGGCCGTCCTCAGGGGGCGTCAGCTTGGTATCTTCGGATAGGGGACGGCTGCCGGCGCAGAAATAGGCTGCCGGCTCTATCGGCATGAAGAGGCGCGCGCGGTCGCAATGGGGATATTCACGACATTTGATACCGTCCTTTCCGCGGCGGGAAGCGACGGTAGCCGCACAGGGTACTCGCCCGACGTGCTGCGGAGGGGGTTCTGATGGCGGCGGCAGCGGGCCCGCTGGCCGGAATCCGGATCATCGAGATCGACGCGATCGGGCCGATTCCATTGGCGGCCATGCTGTTGGCGGACATGGGGGCGGACGTATTGCGGATCGCACGGCATCCGGATGCGGGCGCGGGGGCCTGGGACGACGTCGGCGGCGATGTCCTGCATCGAAGTCGGAGGGTGGCGTATCTCAACCTCAAGAAGGAGGCCGATCGCGACTCCCTGTTGGCGTTGATCGAGGGTGCGGACGCGATTGTCGAGGGCTTCAGGCCGGGCGTGATGGAACGGCTGGGCCTTGGACCCGACGTCTGCCTCGCGCGCAATCCGCGTCTGGCATATGGCCGCATGACGGGCTGGGGACAGTCCGGACCGCTCGCAACGACGGCCGGGCATGATATCAATTATCTCGCGATCACCGGCGCCTTGCACGCCATGGGCGCTCCGGATGCGCCGCCGCCGGTGCCTCTCAATCTCGTGGGCGACTATGGCGGCGGCGCGATGTTCCTTGTCGCCGGCGTCCTTGCCGCGATCCTGGCTGCCCGACGCACGGGGCAGGGCCAGGTGGTGGATGCCTGCATAAGCGACGGCGTCCCGCTTTTGATGAGCCTGTTTTTTGCGTGGCTGCCCACGGGCCGGTGGCAGGATGCCCCCGCATCGAACCTGCTCGACGGCGCGGCTCCGTTCTACCGCTGCTATCGTTGCGCCGATGGGCGGGATGTGGCGGTGGGTTGCCTGGAGCCGCAATTCTTCGCGCAGATGGTGGAGGGGTTGGGCCTTTCGGATCGCGGCTATGACCAGAATGACAGGAGCGGCTGGCCGGCGATGGCGGCCGATTTCGCTGCCGCCTTCGCAAGGCGCGCACGCGATGATTGGGCGGCTCATTTCGCCGGCAAGGACGCCTGCGTGACCCCGGTTCTTTCGATGGCCGAGGCGGCGACGCATCCGCACAATGTCGCCCGCGGTACGTTCATGCTGCGCAACGGCATCGCCCAGCCGGCACCGGCGCCGCGAATGCCGGCCACGCCGCCTTCGATCAGCGAGCCTTGCGAGATTTCGATAGAGGATGCCATCAGGGGCTGGGGATGAGCGTGCGCAGGGCAATTACGCCGTTCCGGCGACCTTTGCCGTGGCGTGGATCGTGTCCTTGCCGACGGACGGGCGATCGGATGCATGATTTCGACGATACCCTGTCGAGAGACAGGTGGCGTTGATCTTGCGGCAGTGTCGAATGGATCATCACGGGCTGAGACCGGCGATGACAGCTGCATTCTGCGTCACCTGATAGGCGCACCCGGTCGGCAACCCGAGCATATCTTGGGAGACAGGAAATGGCAGTCGATCTTTTCAGCGGCTACACGATGACGATTGACGGCAAGGCCGTGGATTCGTCGTCGACGCTCGAAGCCTACAATCCGGCGACCGAGGCGGTGATCGCACAGGTTCCCGACGCCCGCCGCGAGCAGCTCGATGCCGCGGTTGCTGCGGCCAAGGCGGCGTTTCCCGCCTGGAGCGCGCGTCCGGTCGAGGAACGCCAGGCGCTGGTGGCGAAGATCGGCGAGGTGCTGCAGGCCCATGCCGACGGTCTTTCGCGCCTGCTCACGCTGGAGCAGGGCAAGGCGAAGGCGGGCGCCGATTGGGAGGTGGGCGGTTCGATCGCCTGGTGCGGCGGCATCGCCTCGCAGTCGCTGCCGGTCAAGATTGTCGAGCAGAACGACGAACGCACGGTCGAGATGCGCCACGTGCCGCTCGGGGTGATCGGGGCGATCACGCCGTGGAACTTCCCGATCCTTCTGGCGATCTGGAAGATCGCGCCGGCGCTGGTCGCTGGCAATACCATGGTGCTCAAGCCGTCGCCCTACACGCCGCTGTGCACGCTCAAGATCGGCGAACTGCTGCGCGACGTCCTGCCCGCCGGTGTCCTCAACGTGATCTCGGGGGGCGACGACCTGGGCGCATGGATGACGGGCCACGCGGACATCGCCAAGATCAGCTTCACCGGCTCGATCGCGACGGGCAAGAAGGTGATGGCATCGGCGGCGTCGAACCTCAAGCGCATCACGCTGGAGCTGGGCGGCAACGATCCGGCGATCGTGCTGCCCAATGTCGACCCCAAGCAGATGGCCAAGGAGCTGTTCTGGGCTGCATTCCAGAACAGCGCGCAATTCTGCTGCGCGGCCAAGCGGCTCTATATCCATGACGACATCTACGACGAGCTACGCGACGCGCTGGTCGAATATGCTAGGACGGTGACCGTGGGCGACGGCTCGCAGCAGGGCGTGCAGCTTGGGCCGATCCAGAACAAGATGCAGTTCGAGAAGGTCAAGGACCTGCTCGCCGATGCCAAGGCCAATGGGCTCAATGCGGTGCTCGGCGGCGATGTGCCCGAAGGCAAGGGCTATTTCGTGCCGGTGACGATCTACGACAATCCGCCCGAGGATTCGCGAGTGGTGAAGGAAGAGGCGTTCGGCCCTGTCCTGCCGCTGCTGCGCTTTACCGACATCGACGATGTGGTGGCGCGCGCCAACGATACCGACATGGGGCTTGCCGCATCGGTATGGTCGGCGGACTGGGAATTGGCCAAGTCGATCGGCGAGCGCATCGAGGCGGGCGTGATCTGGATCAACGAAATCCACACCTTCTCGCCGCACGCCGCCTTCGGCGGCCATAAGCAGTCGGGCATCGGCGTCGAAAATTCGCTCGAAGGTCTCGCCGAATATACCAACGTCCAGACCGTCAACACCCGCAAGGCGCCCGCGGTGACGATCGCCTGAAGCGGAGGCGCCCGTGTTCCTGCTGGAGAATAGGGGACGTCCCGACGGGCGCCCTCCTTTTCTTCCGCGCCGTCAGACCATGGCGAAGCCGCCGTTGATGCTGATCGTCTGTCCGGTGATCCAGCTGGCGGCGTCCGAAGCGAGAAAGGCGATCATCGGGGCGACGTCGGCCGGCTGGCCGATACGCTTGAGCGGGTAGTTCTTGACCATCTTGGGCAACATTTCCTCGAGCCATTTGGGGTCCGAATGGGCCGACTGGATCATGCCCAGCGTCACCGCGTTGCAGGTGATGTCGTAGCGGCCGAATTCCTTGGCCAGCGACTTGATGAGCGCGATCGCGCCGGCGCGTGAAGCGGCCGCCATCGACAGATTGGCCTCGCCGACGCGGGAGCTGTCACCGCCGATCGAGATGATGCGACCGCCCTTGCCCGCGTCGACCATATGGGGGAGCGCCGCACGCGACGTATTGACCGGGCCCATCAGGCCGACGTCGATATGGCGTTTCCACTGTGCGCTCGTGGTCTCGACGAACCGCGCGCGTTCGGCGACGCCGGCATTGTTCACGACGATGTCGATCCCGCCGAACGTCTTCACGATATCGTCGATCATGGCCTTGGTGCTGTCGAAATCGCCCACGTCGCCCTGCCAGGCCTTGGCCTTGCCGCCGGCGGCGGCGACCTCCTGCACGACCTTTTCGGCCGGCTCTGCGCTGGCATTGTAGTTGATGGCGACGGCCGCGCCTTCGGCGGCCAGGGTCAGGGCGATTTCGCGCCCCACGTCGCGTGCTGCGCCTGTGACGAGTGCAACTTTTCCTTCGAGGATATGGGTCATGTCGATTGTCGTTCCTGAAATATGCCGTTTTCGATGGATTGGGATACGAGCCGGAACAGACGCTCCGGGGTTGCGGGCAATGTGTCGATTTCGATCCCGAAAGGCGCGAGGGCGTCGGAAATGGCGTTGGCGATCGCCGCGGGTGCTCCGATCGTGCCCCCTTCGCCCATGCCGCGGAAGCCGCCGATATTGTTCGGCAGCTCGGCCTCGATATGGACGGTGCCGATCTCCGGCATGTTCGAGGCCAGCGGCAGCAAATAGTCCACGAAGCTCGCGGTCTGCAGCTGCCCGTCTTCGCCGTAGCACATCTCTTCGAGCAGAGCCGCGCCGATCCCCTGTGCCACCGCACCATGAATCTGCCCGTCGACGATCATCGGGTTGATGATCCGGCCGCAGTCCTCGGCCACGACATAATGGTGCAGCGTCACCGCGAACGTCTGGCGGTCGACCTCGGCAACGCACAGGTGCGTGGACGAGCAGGCGGTGCCGAAAATGGGATCGTAGGTTTCCGTCGCGACGAGGTCCTCGCGGCGATCGGGTGGAATCGCACCCATTCGATTGTAGGTTGCGTCGGCGACGTCTCTGAACGTAAGCGATCGATTGGACGCGCGCGCGCGGATCATGCCGCCGACGGCCTCCAGATCGTCGACCGGCACGTCCAGCAGGCTCGCGGCCGCACGCAGGACCTTGGCCTTGAGCGTGCGGCTGGCCTTCGTCGCCGCGCCTCCCGCCAGTACGGCCGAGCGGCTGGCATAGGTGCCGCTGCTTTGCGGGACGATGGCGCTGTCGCCGTGCCGCACCTGCACGTCCTCGAACGCGCAGCCAAGCTCGTCGGCAACGACCTGGGCGAGCGTCGTCTCGAGCCCTTGCCCATGCGAAGCTATGCCGAAGTCGGCGGTGATCGCTCCCGTGGAATCGATACGGATGCTCGACGTTTCAGTGCCCGTGTTGATCGGCATGCCGGGCGCCACCGCGATGCGCGAGCCGATCCCGGTCAGCTCGGCATAGCTCGCCAGGCCGATGCCGATCCACCGTCCCTGGGCCCGCGCTTCCGCCTGCCACTGTCGCAACGCCTCATAATCCGCGCGGTCGCAGGCCGCATCGAGGCATTGCTGGAAGGCGGACTGGTCCCAGATGATGCCGGATGCCGTCCGATAAGGAAATTCGTCGCTGTTGATCAGGTTGCGCCGCCTGATCTCGGCCGGATCCATTCCCAGCTTTCGCGCCGCCATGTCGACCAGCCGTTCCATTGCGAAGGTCGAGCTGGGACGGCCGACCCCCCGGCAGGGACCGGTCGGCGGCTTGGGGGTCAGCACGCCGCGCACGCGGCCGTGATAATGTTCGATGCGGTAGGGCCCCGGCAGGAAGCTGATCACCTGCACCGGCTCCAGCGCACCCGTCCACGGATAGATCGAATAGGCGCCGATATCGCCGATCACGTCGGCGCGAAGGCCCAGGAAACGGCCATCATGGTCCACCGCCAGCTCCGCTTCCATCAGCTCGTCGAATGCCTGGCTGCTGGCGGTCAGTTCTTCCAGCCGGTCACTGACGTATTTCACCGGACGTTCCAGTTTGCGCGCCAGCGCGCAGACCAGCATTTCCTCGGGATAAAGCGATCCCTTTCCGCCGAAGCTGCCACCGACATCGGGCGCGACCACGCGCAAGCGATTGCCGGGCATGTCCAGCGATCGTGCCAGCACATCGCGCACGATACCCGGAATGTTGCTGGACGAATGGAGCGTCAGCGCCTGCGCGCGCCGGTCGAATTCGGCGAGATAGCTGCGGCATTCCATCGCGCTCGCCGACTTGCGGGTCATCCGGAAGGTCGCCTTGGCGACGACCGGCGCGGTCCTCAGCGCCGCTTCGACGTCGCCGCGGCGAAACTCCCGCGATATGATGACGTTGGTGCCTGCTTCCTCGTGCAGCAGCGGCGCATCGTCCCGTACCGCGTCGACCTGCCGTCCGGCGAAGGGCAGGGGCTCATATTCGATTTCGATCAGGCCGGCCGCGTCCTCGGCCGCATAGCGGCTCCGGGCGACGACTGCGACCACCGGTTCGCCGACGTAGCGCACCTTGCCGCGCGCCAATGGCCAGATCGGGGTCGCATAATAATTCTTCATCCGCGATTCCGGGATGGCCGGCGTCACCTCGCCTTCGAGGTCGGTCGCATCGAAGACCGCGGTCAGCCCCGGTACGTCGAGCGCGGCGTGGGCGCGGATATCGACGATCCGTGCATGCGGCTGGTCGCTGCGCACCAGCGCGACATGGACCATGCCGGGCGGATGCAGATCGTCGACATATTGCCCCGAGCCGGTAAGCAGGCGCGGATCCTCCGTCCGCTTGACGCGGCTGCCCACCAGCTTGGGCCGCAGTTCGACGGAGAGCCCGGCATCGCTCATGCGTAATGTTCGGCGCCGCGGCGCAGGCGGGTCCATTGCGCATCGTCATGCCCGAAGATGATCTGTGCGCCGCCTTCGCCGATCCTGCGGATCTCGTCGATGGCGACATTGGCCGCTTCGAGATCCCAGCTGTTTTTCGGAGCGTAACCTTCCAGTAGGTGGGCCTCGACAGCCACGGCGTCCGACGCGAGCAGGAACGCGCCCGCCTCGTCGAGCGCGACCAAGGCCGCGATCATGCCGGGCGTGTGGCCGGGCAGTGGAAGCAGTACGATCCGCCCGTCGCCGAAAAGGTCGCGCTGGCCCTCGAACGTATCGAAGCCCTGCGGCTGATCCCATTCCTTCGGAAGATAGCCGGCGGCGGGTCCATCCTCCGCTTTGGCGGCTGCAACCTCGGCGGCATGGGCGATGATCGTCGCCTTGCGGAAATGCTCGTTGCAGCCGCAATGGTCGGGATGGAGGTGCGAACAGATCACGACGTCGATGTCGTCCGGGGTGAGCCCGGCCTTGGTCAATTGGCTCACAACGGCGTCCCCGGGCATGAAGATCGGCGTCATGACCTTGACGAGGCCGCCCCAGCGCGCTTCGCCGTCCTCGGCGGCTTCCGGGCTGCAGCCGGTATCGAACAGGACGTTGCCCTGGTCGTGCTTGAGCAGCGTGCAATGGACGGGCAGCTCGAAGGTCTCGCCGCGCTCGGCGTTCGGATAATAGACCGACTTGCGCATGCGCAGACGACCGCCGGACAGGAAGTGCATCTTCATGGGAGGGGGCCTCTTTCCTTCGCCAGTTCACGCACAGCGGCGACGATGTTCTGATATCCGGTGCAGCGGCAGATGTTGCCGGACAGCGCTTCGCGGATCTGCCCGTCGTTTTCGAGGGGATGATGCGCGAGCATGTCGGCAATCGTCATGATGAATCCGGGCGTGCAATAGCCGCATTGCAAGGCATGATGATCGCGGAACGCGGCCTGGATTCGCCCGAGGTTTTCGCGCGAACCCTGGCCCTCGATGGTTTCGAGGGTGAGACCGTCCGCCTGAATCGCGAGGGTCAGGCACGAGCGCGCGCTGCGCCCATCGAGCAGAACGGTGCAGGCGCCGCAGACGCCATGTTCGCAGCCCACGTGCGTGCCGGTCATTTCGAGCGCGTGGCGCAGGAAGTCGCTGAGCAGCAGACGCGGCTCGACCATGCCCGTGTGCACCAGGCCGTTGACGGTGACGTTGATTTCGACCTTCTCGCTCATCGCGGACGTCCTGCGCATGCGCGCGTCCAGGCGTCGCGAAGAACATTGCCCGCCAGCTCGCCGGCGAGATGGCGGCGGTAGTCGGCCGATGCGGCGAGATCCGTCGTTGGTTCGATGTCCTCGCGCAGCTGCGTGACCGCGGCGGCGATGGCGGCTTCCGAGAAATCCGAGCCTTCCAGCGCGGCCTCGGCGCGGGCCAGTCTCAGCGCCGTGTCGGCGATGCCCATGGCGGCGATGCGGACCTGTCGGGCCCGGCCATCCCGCTCCTTGACGATCGCGGCGACGCAGGCCAGCGCATAGTCGCCGTTCCGCCGGGCAAATTCCGCGAAGCCCCAGCCGCTGCCCGGCGCCTGCTTGTCGATTTCGACCGCGACGACGATTTCATCGGGCGCAAGCGCGGTGGTCAGCGAGGAAATGAGGAATTCGCGCGCCGCAAGCCGACGGGTGCCGGCCGGTCCCGCGATGTCCACCTCTGCGTCGAGCAGCAGCGCCATCATCGGAATCTCGGCTGCAGGGTCCGCGTGGCACAGGCTGCCGCAAAGCGTGCCGCGGTTGCGCACCGTGAGGTGGGCGACATGCTTCATCGCTTCGTGCAGCACCGGGACATGCGCCGCGACCAGCGGGTGGGAAGCGATCATGCGATGACGGACCAGCGCGCCGATACGCAGACGGGTCCCCAGATCCTCGACGCGATCGAGCCCGGCGATACGGTTTATGTCAACCAGGACCGATGGCCGGACGAGACGAAAGTTCATCATCGGCATCAGGCTCTGCCCGCCCGCCAAGATCTTGCCCTCGCCATGAGCGGCGGCCAGCGCGGCCACCGCATGGTCCACGCTCGTTGCCGCGACATAGGTGAAAGGCGCGGGCTTCACTTCATTCGTTCCGGAAACGCGGCGCTCGCTTTTCGGCGAAGGCCGCGCGGCCCTCGGCATAGTCGGAACTGGCAAGCGCCTTGTACGTGACCGCATGCGCCAGCTCGGGGTCGAACGGCCGGTCGGTCATGGCCGCCATGTTCAGGATAGCCTTGGAGCCTGCGATGGACAGAGGCGCGAGCCCGGCGATCCCGTCGAGCCATGCGCGCGCCGCGGCCACCGGGTCATCGGCGATTTCGTCGGCGAAACCGGTCTCGATCGCATGCTCGGCGTCGAAGGGCTGCGCCGTATAGAAAATGCGCTTGGCTTCGGACACGCCGACCAGCGAAACCAGTCGCGTCATGCCCCGGCCGCTGTAGACGATCGAAAGCTTGGCTGCCGGAATGGCCATCTTTGCGTCGGGCGCGACGAAGCGGAAATCGGCCGCCATCGCGAGATTGCAGGCGCCGCCGTAGCAATAGCCCCTGATCGCGGCGATCACGGGGCAACCCAGCGCCGCGATCGCATCGCAGGCACGGTCCACGGCTTGCTCATAGACCAGGCTTTGCTCCGGAGTGCCGCGCGTTTCCTCGAAATCGGAAATATCGGCGCCCGCCGAAAACGAGTTTCCCGATCCGGTCAGAATTGCGCCGCGCAAGTCCTTGTCGCGGCCAAAGCCGTCGAAGATTTCGGCCAGCGCGACCCACATGCGATAGTCGATGGCGTTGTAGCGGTCGGGCCTGTCCAGCCTGACGGTCGCGACGGGACCATCACGTTCCACGATGAGCGCGGGATGGCTCATTGCGCAGGAGCCTTTTCGAGCGCGGCGAGAAAAGCCTTGAAGTCGGCGGGAAAGGGCGCCGGACGCCTGGTTTCGCGGTCCACGCAGACATGCACGAAATGTCCTTCGGCCGCCGCAACCATACTGTCCTTCCGGAACAGGCCGACACCATATCTCACGCTCGAATTGCCGAGCCTCTCGACGCGGATCCCCGCATCGATCTCCTCGGGGAAACGAAGCGGCTCAAAATATCGGCAGCCGGTTTCGACGACGAGGCAGATGTGCGGGCTGGATATCGGATCGAGCAGCCCCGCCGCGATCAGGGTCGCGTTCACGGCCGTATCGAAGAAGCTGTAGTAAACGACATTGTTGACGTGTCCGTAGACGTCATTGTCCATCCACCGCGTCGTGATGGCGTGGAAGCGGGCATAGTGCGATCGCGCGCCGCGTTCGTTCGCTTTGGCCGTGCCCTTTTGATCACCGCCCACCACACACCCATCCGGTCCATTAACTGTAGTGACTTGCATTAATGGACTATGTTAGGAGTCGTCAAGGCGCCGAGGCGGCGGCGTCCAGGCGAAACGGGTGCCACCAGGATGAAAATCAGAGCGGCAGTCTTGAGGGAAATGGGGGCGGCTCTCCCTTTCGCGGCATCGCGTCCGCTCCGGGTGGAAGACTTGGATCTGGAATTGCCCGGGCCGGGCGAGGTCCTGGTCAGAATCGCGGCCGCAGGGCTTTGCCACTCCGATCTCTCGGTCATCAACGGCAGCCGGCCCCGTCCGATGCCGATGGCGCTCGGACATGAGGCCGCCGGGGTCGTGGTGCAGCTGGGCGAGGGAGTCGACGATCTCGATCCCGGCGATCACGTCGTCATGGTTTTCATGCCCAGCTGCGGCCATTGCCTGCCCTGTTCGGAAGGTCGGCCGGCTCTGTGCGAGCCGGGCGCTGCCGCCAACGGCAAGGGCGAATTGCTCACCGGCGGGCGCAGGCTTCGCGTCGCGGGAAGCGACGAGACGCTGCACCATCACCTTGGCTGCTCGGCCTTCGCCGACCATGCGGTGGTTTCGCGCCATTCGCTGGTCAGGATCGACAAGGACATTCCCTTGGCGCACGCGGCGCTGTTCGGATGCGCCGTGCTCACCGGCATGGGCGCGGTGGTGAACACCGCAGGCGTCAGGCCGGGGCAGAGCGTCGTCGTGATCGGGCTGGGGGGCGTCGGGCTCGCCGCCGTCCTCGGCGCGGTCGCATCGGGAGCCGGGCAGATCGTCGCCGTCGACCTCGACGAGGCGAAACTGGCGTTGGGGCGGGCGCTGGGCGCAAGCGACGCCGTCAATGCCGCCGACGCGGACTGTGTCGCGAACGTGCGCGCGCTGACCGGCGGCGGTGCGGACTTCGCGCTCGAATTCGCCGGCGTTCCCCGTGCCCTTGAAAACGCTTATGCCATGACGCGGCGCGGCGGGATGACGGTGACCGCCGGCCTGCCGCCGCCGGATGCGACGTTGGACGTCAACATCGTCAGCCTCGTCGGCGAGGAGCGCACGCTCAAGGGAAGCTACATCGGGACCTGCGTCCCGGTCCGCGACATCCCCCGCTACATGGACCTTTACCGGCGCGGCCGCCTGCCGGTCGACAGGCTGATGAGCGGCACGATCGGGCTCGACGAGATCAACGAAGGTTTCGACCGGTTGCATGACGGCGCGGTCGTGCGCCTCGTGGTCGATTTCGAAGGGAACGGCTGACCATCGGGCGAGGAGATGGGCTTGTCGAAGTCCGGCGTGGCCGACACGCCGTCTTCAGGCGTTGGGTAGGAGAGAGCTGACGATGTTGCGGTCGGACCTGATCGAGCCGCTTGCCAGTCACCTGGAACGACACGCCGCGGCCGGCGGCGATCGCCTGGCGTTTCGCGATGCGCATTCAGCCGTGACCTATGCCGATCTCGCCCGGCGGACGGCCAATTGCGCCAGCCGTCTCGCGGAGGCGGGCATCGCGCCCGGTGACACGATCGCCATCTACCTCCCCAATTCGGTCGCCTGGGCCGAAGCGTTGCTTTCCATCACGCGCGCAGGAGCCGTGGCGGTGCCGATCACCATCGATGCGACCGACGCGGAAATTTCCTACCGGCTGTCGGATGCGTCCTGCCGCGCGGTCGTCACGCTTGCGGCGAAGGTCGAAACCATCGCGCGGCTTCGCCAAGAGGCGCCGAGCGTCGAGCATCTCATCGTCACCGGTCGTGACGTTGCCGACGGGACGCTATCGTTCGAGGATTTGGCCCAGCAACCGGGCCGGAACCCGGCGCGCGATCCGCAGGACCTCGATGCGCCCGCGTTCATCGTCTACACTTCGGGCACGACCGGCAAGGCCAAGGGCGTCATCCTGACCGCCCGCGGCATGCTTTGGGTCACCGCCGCCTGCTGGGCTCCCATTCTTGGGCTGGGGCCGGACGATCGGGTGCTGTCGCCGCTGCCGCTCTATCATTCCTATGCGCTGAACCTGTGCGTCGTCTCGATCGTGGCGACGGGCGCGTCGATCTATCTGATGGAACGCTTTTCGACGAGCGAGGCGACGCGGCTGCTGCGCGGCGGCGGGTTCACGGTGTTTCCCGCGGTTCCGACGATCTTCCATTATTTGCTCGAAACCGCGCGCAAGGAGGGCGGTTTCGACCCGCCCGACCTGCGCGTCTGCATTACCGCGGGGGCGATCATGCCGGCGGCGCTGAACGATCAATTCGAAGCTTTTTTCGGTGTCCCGCTGCTCGATGGATACGGTATCACCGAAACCTCGACCATGGTCACCATGAACGATAGCCGGGGACGGCGGGTTCCCGGTTCCTGCGGTATTCCGCTGCCCGGCCTTGCCGTCAGGATCGTCGATCCGACGACGCTTCGCGACTGCGATCCGGGCGAGGAGGGCGAGCTCATCGTGCGCGGCCCGAACGTCATGTCGGGATATCTCAACAAGCCCGAGGAAACCGCAAAGGCGTTGCGCCAGGGCTGGTATCACACCGGCGACCTGGCGCGCTCCGATCGCAACGGGTTCATCACCATCACCGGCCGCATCAAGGAGCTGATCATCCGCGGCGGACAGAATATCGCCCCGGCCGAAGTCGAGGAGGTCGTCCTCAAGCACGAGTCCGTCGTCGATTGTGCGGTCGTCGGTCTGCCGCACGAAGGCTTGGGTGAAATCGTCGGCCTGTTCGTCATCGCCCGCGACGAGAATTTCAACGAGGAGGTCCTGATCGAGCACTGCCGCGTCCATCTCTCGGCCTATAAGATCCCTACCTCCATCCATCGCGTTGCGCAGATTCCGCGAACCGGATCGGGCAAGATCATCCGCTACCGGTTGCGCGAGGCGGTGGCGAAGGTGAGCTAGAGCATTGCGCTCCCCCGGGCTCGTGCGCAATTGTTCCGTCGAGCGCACGCTCGCCATTCTCGATGATGCCTGGGCGTTCCTCGTGCTGCGCGAATTCTATATGGGCGCGCGTAGGTTCGAACAGATTCGTGCCGCTCTCCACGCTCCCCGCAGCACGATCAGCGACCGGCTGACGCGCCTGTGCGATGCCGGCGTGATCGAACGATGCGCCGGGGACGAGCGTGGCGGCCGCGGCGAATACCGCCTGACCGACAGCGGCCGGGATCTCTATCTCGTGATGCTCGCCCTGATGCGCTTCGGGGACGATCACCTTCTCGATGCGAAGGGTCCTCCTCTGGTCCTGGTCCATGAACGTTGCGGTCGGGCTTTCCTGCCCCACACAATCTGTTCGGCTTGCGGCGGTGCGGTCACGGCATCGCATGTTTCCTATCGTGACGGGCCCGGTGCCGGGCTTGCGCCGCCGCGCGCAAGAATGCAGCGCAGGAGACGCAAGAGCGATGCGGCATTCGAGCGAAACCGGCCGTCTTCGGTGTCGCGAACGCTGGCCATCATGGCCGATCGCTGGACCTTCCTCATATTGCGCGAATTCTTCTTCGGTGCGCGGCGGTACGAACAGCTGCGCGAGAATCTCGGCATCGCGACCAATATCCTGTCCGACAGGCTGTCCCACCTCGTCGCGCGCGGTATCCTGCAAAAGGTCGTCTACCGTCAAAGCCCGGCGCGCTTCGAATATCGGCTGACCCCGGTTGGCCGCGACCTCTATCTGCCGCTCATCCAGATGCTCAGGTGGGGAGATCGGTGGTCCGGTCACCCGCCGCCGCTCATCCTCACCCATCTCGATTGCGGTCGGGATTTTCATCCCGTGGTGGCTTGCGGCCATTGCAACGAGGCCATCCGCTTGGCCGACGTCCGATACCGGCTGAACTATCCTCCCCCTCAAGGCGCCGCAAAGGCACGGGCATTGTTCCAGGAGGAAGGCGATTCCCTCAACTGAGCTTCGGCTTGCCGGAACGCCGGGTCCCGTCGGTGCCGGCCTTTGCATTGATGCGTCTGAACGGCCTTTGCCCGGTTGCGATCGATCGCATCAGCGCCCATCAAAAGATAGGTTGGTTTTGGGAGACGAGCGGATATCGACGTGGTGGGGACTGTCCGAGATAGGATGGCCGCGATCCACCATCTCGGTAGACCAGGCCGAATTTGCGGCGAATGTGATGATCCGATGCACCCCGAAGCCTCACATTTGACAGACCGAGTGGAGAATTTCGGATGACATCAGCACTCGAAAAGGTGGCGGAAGTTCGCTCGAACTGCCGGGCCTGCTTGCCATGTTGCGGCGTGCTGGTCAGCGTCGACGATGAGGGACATGTTCTCGGCGTTCGCGGCGACAAGGAACATCCGCATTCGAAAGGCTATATGTGCCCGAAGGGGCCGCAGTTGGTATGGGGCCACAATCGGCCGGACCGGCTCAATTACCCGACGATCAACGGCGAACCGGTCGGTTGGGACCAGCTGCTCGACGATCTGGCCGACAAGATCAAATCGGCAATCGACAAACATGGTCCGGAAGGCTTCGGCGTCTTCCTCGGCACCGGATGCGATACGCTCGGGGCAGGATATTTGTTCGGGCTCGCCGCGGCGATGGGAACGCCGCAGATCTACACGCCGCTGACCATGGATGTGGCCCCAAGCTACCGGGCCGCGGAACTGGTCGCCGGAACGCAGATATTTCAACCGCATTGGGAGCGTGACGACGAGGCGGTTCGCCTGCTGCTGATATTCGGCTCGAACCCGGTGGTATCGCATGGCTATGCGGGGGCTGCCGCGCTGAGCGACGTTTCGCGGCTTTGGCGCGGGCTTCAGGCGCGCGGGGGCAAGATCTGGGTGTTCGACCCGGTCGAGACCCGCAGCGCGCGCCTGGCCGACGAGCATATAGCCCCCATCCCCGGAACCGACCCGATCATATTGGCCTGGCTCGTCAGGCAGCTGCTGGAAGAATTGCCGGCCGACTCGCCGGTTCGCGGCAAGACGCGCACCGAGGATCTGGAGCGGCTGCGTGCGGGCCTCGCCGGCTTCGATCTCGGCACGGTTGCGCGCATCAGCGGTGTGGACCGGGCGAAGCTCGAACAATTGCTGGCCGACATCCGCGAGGCCGGGCGGCTGGTGGCCCCGGCCGGCACCGGCGTCGCCTTCGGGCCGCATGGCGTGATGAGCGAATGGTTGCGGTGGGCCCTTCTCATCGTGACCGATTCACTCGAAGAGCCCGGCGGCATGTGGTTCGATCCGGGCTGGATGTTCAAGCTGGACGAGACGACGGAATGGAATCCGGCGCCCGAGGAAGGCGTGGCCGCTTCGACTCCGTCCAGCCGTCCCGACCTCCCGCGCTATTTCGGCCAGACCCCGCTGGCCGCGCTTGCCGACGAGATCGAACGCGGGCCATTGCGCACCCTGATCCTGTTCGGCGCTGCGCCGATCACCTGCATTCCCGAACCGGAGCGGATGGCGAGGGCCCTCAAGTCGCTCGACGCCCTCGCAACGATCGACCTCGTACCCTCGGAGGTGACCGAACTTTCGACCCACGTCATGCCGGCGACCGGCATGCTGGAGCGAAGCGATCTCAATGGTCTGCTGGTCCAGCCCTATCGCCCGAGCCTGTCTACTCCGGTGGTCGCGCCGGTCGCCGAACGGAAGCACTCCTGGTACATGATCGCCCAGCTCGCCAAGCGGCTGGGCGTGGCCGACGCGTTGTTCGGCGGCGCCGATCCCGACACCATGACCGAAGAAGATGTGCTGCGCGCGCTGACGGCGCAAGCGCGCCACACTTACGAAGAGCTGCGCGCGGCCGGCCCCCACGGCGTCACCTATGACACGCGCCGCAAATGGGCGCTCGAAACCGCGATTCCCCAAGCAAGATGGCGCGTCGCTCCGGCCATTCTAGTGGAGCGTTTGCCGTCCCTGTTGGGCGATGAGCCGGACGAGCAATTTCCGTTCCGTATGATATGCGGCCGCCAGGAACGGCGCCATAATCGTCATGACAATGTCGAAAAGCCCAAGAACAGCGAAGCGCCGCTGCTGCGCATTTCCGTGCAGGACGCGGGCGCGCTGGGCATTACCGAAGGCACGGTTGTGAAAATTCGCAGCAAATACGGCGAAGTGAGCGCGCGCGCGACCGTCAAGGAGAGCATCCGAGCCGGCGTGGTCCAACTGCCGCATGGCTGGCCCGAGGCCAATGTGACGAGGCTGCTGACGACCGTCGACGTCGATCCCGTCACGACGCAACCGCAGATGAGCGCGTTCCATGTTTCGCTCGAGGCGATGCACTGAAAGATTGATTGATCGGACAGCGCGAAGCGGCGTCCCGCTAACATGCTTGGAAGGTCTGGCCGGGCCGGCTCGAGACTCACGTCGACTCATCAATAATCAACCCGTGCCTGTCTCTGAGGAAGCGGGCGGTCGCGGGCGATTTCCGGCGCGCGCGCGCTCAAAACGCGATTGACAATCTCAGCTCAAAATCACATATTACATGTGCACGGCGGAACGAGATACCTGCTGCGAAAAGTCTGGCGGTTGTTCTGATCCAGACGATGTTGATGCTCGAAATGGGCGCCGTCCGCGGTATGCGTGCCGAACCTGTGAACCGAATCGGCAGAGGAGGCCAGAATGGCGACCATTCAAAAGAAGAGTACTGCCATCAAGGCGAGCGAGGATGATGCTCGGAAATATTGGCTCGACGAAGGTCGCACGGCCGGGGGCGTCATCCGCGAGATAGATCATTCGCAATATTTCGAAGGCGTGCATCCGCTCTTCAAGGGCATCAAGATCGTCGACTGCGACACGCATTTCACCGAGCCGCCGGATCTTTTTCAGCGCAACGCTCCCGCCCGGCTGAAGGACAGGATGCCGCGCGTCGTCGAGAAGAACGGCGCGGTCCGCTGGTATGTCGGCGACAAGGATTTTGGCTCATACGGCGGCAATGTCGTCAGCAAGGAGCGCAACAAGCTCCTCGGCAAATTGTCTTTCACCAATTACGATTTGATCCACCCCGGTTCGTTCCAGGTGAAGCCCCGTCTCGAGGAAATGGACCGGATGGGGGTGTGGGGCCACATCTGCTTCCAGAATGGCGGCGTCACCCAGGCCGGCGCTTTGATGGCGCTGAATGACCCGGAGCTCGTCGACACCATCATGCGCGTTTACAACGACGCGTGCATCGAGCGCATGGCGGAGTCGGGTGGCCGCATCAACACGATGGCCCAGCTGCCCTATTGGGACAACAAGAAGCTGATCCCGGAAGCCCGCCGCATGATCGACATGGGCATCAAGGGATTCGTGATGCCCGATCGGCCCGAGCGCGCGGGCGATGCCTTCCTGGCGGAAGACGGCAGCATCAATCCGGTGTGGGAAGAGTTCTTCGACCTCTGCAACGCCACCGGCACGCCGATGAATTTCCACATCAACGCCGCGTTGGATTCGGCCTCGGCCATCTGGGACAATTTCAACTTCTATCAGACCCAGACGGTTGTCACCATGCTCCATACGCTCGCGATTTCCGCGACGATCGCGAACTTCATGGTTTCGGGCATTCTCGACAAATACGAGAATCTGAAGCTCGGCATGATCGAAAGCGGCATCGGCTGGGTTCCGTTCGTGCTGGAATTGCTCGATCATCAGTTCAACGAGATGCTGGTTGGCGAATCCGTCGGCCTGAAGAAGCGTCCCAAAGAATATTTTGCGAAGAACTTCTGGGTTTCCTACTGGTTCGAGAAATATGCGCCTCAGAACATGCTGGAGGAGATCGGCCTCGATCGCGTCATGTTCGAGACCGATTTCCCGCACCCCACCTCGATCTACCCCGGCGTTCAGGAGCGTATGGTCGAATCGATCGGTCATCTCGACTACGAAAAGCGCAAGATGATTTTGTCGACCAACGCGGCGACGTTGTTCAATCTCGACCTCTGATTTGGTTGATATCGAGATCCGACATCGGCGGTGCAGCGCCAAGGCCCATTTTGCACGTGCGTGCATTGCTCGGCGGTTGCCGATCGTCGGACGCGGGCAGAGGCGGCGAAGGCCGGCTTCTCGTCGATCTCGAATTCAAGGCCTGCGGTAAAAGTCCATTGGGCCTAAATTGTTGACGAAGAACTGGAAGGATTTCGGATGACGGAAGTGATGGGGGAGGATCAAACGATAGCGGCCCGCGACGTTACCGAAGAGGAACGCGATTTCTTCCATGAGCATGGCTGGGTGAAGCTGCCCAAGTTGATCAGTGAGGCGGATGCGGAACTGCTGCGGTCCGAGGCCGAGCGTCTGATGATAAGTGAAAGCGGCCTCAGCTCAAACATTTCGCGTGTCGGCAACCAGGTCGACAAAGGCCTGCGAAGCCATCAGATGGCTCAATTCCATGTGTACAACGAACCGTCGAAGGTCAGCGAGCCTTTCCGGCGGATCTACGACTCGCGCAGCATGGGTCACGTCGCGGCGCGCTTGATGACCAACCGATGGACCGGTCCGCGCCGGGCGCGTCGGCTTGGAAATACGTTGCTCGTCAAAGGGCCTCAGTCATCGACCGGCTCCAGCTCGACGCGCTGGCATCAGGATCGGCCCTATTTCCCGTTCGATCGTGAGCGGATGATCATGCTGTGGATCGCGCTTGCCCCCGTGACTCCCGAAATGGGCTCGCTTCGATTCATCGACCGCGGCAACCGCTTCGGAGAGATGGGGCGCTATTCGCATGTCGAAACCGAAGACATGGTCGAAACCTTCCCGGGACTGGCCGAACATTGCGGCATCACGCCGCCATTCGGTCTCGCGCCGGGCGATGCTACCGCCCATGACGCCCTGACGCCGCATTCGGCGGGCCCGAATTTTACCGACAGGATCCGCTGGGGCCATACCCTCACCTATTTCCCTTCCGACGCTCTCTATACCGGCGCGTCGCATCGTTCCTTTGATGGATTGGGCCTCGTCGTCAACGAGCCGTTCGATCACCCCAACTTCCCGATCGTTGGCGAGCCATAGGACCAGAGCGACCGCAGCCATTTGTGCACCATAGTGTCAATGTCTATGTAGAGAAGAAATTATAATATACACGGCCATATTACCATAGACATAATATTGCATTGGAGAGACGGGGTGCGGATATATTATGGATGGCGTGTCGTAATCATATCTGCCGCAATGTATACCCTTGTATTCGGGTCCGTACTTTCCTGTTTTTCTCTGTACGTTGTTCCGGTCTCCGCTGAATTCGGGTTGTCGCGCGCGGAGATGAACACCGCCTATGCCTTGATCAGCCTGGGGAGCGGCCTTTGGGCGCCGTTCATCGGCCGCGCCCTCGATTATCTTTCGTTGAAGCTCATCATGGCAATCTCTGCCACCCTCCTGGGCATCGGCTTTGTCTCCCTCGCGCTTTCGACTTGGATTTGGGTCAGTGTGCTTGCGTTGGCTACCGCGATCTCCATCGGCCTGGACGGCGCGGCCACCCTCACGCTGAGCGTCCTGGTGGCGCGCTGGTTCAGGGCGAACCGCGCACGCGCGCTGACGCTGTCGATCACCGGCCAGGCCCTCGGCAAGGTCATAATGCCGCTGCCAACCGTTCTTCTGATCGAATCATTCGGGTGGCGCGCAGCCCTGTTCGTGACGGGCATCGCTCTCACCGCCATTCTGCTGCTGGTTGCGCGCTTCGTTCGCGAGAATCCTCGTCCCGGCGAACTGGAGCCGGATATCGAAACGGACCGTGGGGATGGGGACGCAGACGACGCCGACCCTGTTCAGCGCCCGCTGGGCGTGTTGACGCTGCTTGCCATGCCGCATTTCTGGCTGATCGCGCTGAGCATGGCGCTGATCCTCGCGATTTCCGCATCGTTCGCCGTGTCGGTCGTCCCCGTGGGACTTGAGTTCGGTCTCTCGATGACCGTCGGAGCAGCGCTGGCTTCGGTCTTTGCCAGCGCGGCTTTTATCGCGAAGATACTGTTGGCCACTTTTGCCGACAAGGTCGATCGCTTTGTCCTGACCACAATGCTGCTGCTTGTCGGTATTCCGTTGTCGGGCTCGTATCTTCTCATCGATGGGCAGACCATGCTGTTCGTCTTCGCGTTCCTGTTCGGGCTGTTTGTCGGGGGGTTCGCCGCTCTTTTCCCGATCCTGCAGGTGGATGTCTTCGGGCTTGCTTCCTACGGTACGGCTCGGGGGCTGATGATCCCGTTCCAGTCGATATTCGTCGCGATCGGTGCGTGGGTCGCCGGCGAGATCTACGACCTCACGGGAAACTACCGCTTGATGTTCGCAACCTACGCCGCGGCTTTGGTCGTGGCGGCGGGCATGCTCTGGACGTCGCGTTCGCTCTACGTCCGCGCTCGTGCGAGGGCCGGGGCGGCGGATCGTGCCGAACCGCCCCATGGAGCCAGAGTGACGATCTGACATGTCGGGCGCATCGCTTTGGACGCCGAGTCCGGCAAATGCGCTTCACTATTCGAAATGGAACAGCATCATGACCGATCAAGACTCGCCGCAGCTGAAGATGTTGAAATTGGCGTGGTCGAACCTCGATTGGGGTAAGGAGGAAGGCGGTTCCGCCGGATCCTCCTTTCTCTCGCTGCCCGAGACCGAAACCCTCAGCGCCGAAGAGCGCGAAGCGCTTGAATGCGTCGTCGCACGCGACAAGCGCAAGTGGGCCAACATGCCGATGCTGCGCGACAATCACGCATTTCGGGTCGCGCCCCTTTTTGCTGGGTTGCTGCAGAGCCCCTTGTTGGCGCGCTTTTGGGCGGAGATCGGTGATTTCTTCATCACTGCTGCCGAGCGGGGGACGCTCACGGAATGCGACCGCGCGTGGATCGACATGGGACTGAACCCCCTGATCGTGAACAGTTGGACGCAATCCGGCAATATCTGCGTCGCGGCGGAGCAGGGCATTTCGGCTGAGGATATCGTTGCGATCCGCGAAGGCCGCCTCGATTCATTGGCGACGGAAGTGCGGCAGATCGTTGACCTGGCGCAAGCGACCGTGCGCGGCTGCGTCAGCATGGATCAGTTCAAGGAGCTGGCGGCCCGAAGGGGCGCCAAATGGGTCGTCGAGGCCATCGGCTATGCGGTCTATCGAAGCGGATTGGCGCTCATCGTTTCGGCGATGTGGCAAATCCAGGGGATCGAAGGCGGCGACGCTATCATGCAGGAGATGATCGAAGCACTGGTCGACGGCAGTCTTGGTGAGCAGAAGATGATGGACAAGTCGGCATTTGCCAAGGAGCGCATGGGAGGTGGATCGTAACATAGCCGAGGCGCATCGGCTGGAGACATCTTCAAAAGAACAAGTCTCCGAGTCCGTTAATGACCTGCGGAAAGGTCGATCGCATCATTTCCCAGAGCAGGATGCGATTAGGGTGAATCGTATCCTGCTCTAGAAATATTTGTTGTCGCAGGATTTTTTGCGAAAAACCGGTGCCCACTTTTTCGCATCCTGCTCTGGTGGAAGCGTTGTTGCACAGGATGGAGGAATAAGCGTGTCGAGCATCAGGGAGGCAATCAACGGCCTGTACTTCGAATATATTGAATCGATCAACACGTTCGACCGAGACCGCTACGCCGATATGTTCTGCAAGGACGCCGTCTTGGAAATCGTGGGTAGACCGCCGATGGTGGGGCGGGAAGCGATACGCGGCAAGGTCAATCCCGCAGCCTTCGGCTTGAAGTGGCTGTTTCAGCTTCCCCCGCAATTTCATATCATTGAACACAGCGACGATTCTGCGCGCGTGCGGATGTACGCCGTCGAACTGAGCAACCGCAACGGCGAGGGCACTTACTACCTTTGCGCCTATCTCGACCATTTGGCGATCGAAGACGGCGCGTGGCGGTTCAAGCATCGTCTGGGTGACATATTGTATCATGGTCCGGCCGACCTGTCGTCGGAGCAAGTCTCCTATCCGGCGCCCAAGCGCTTCTGATTGCGGGCGCTCGCATGGCCCGATCTCGCCTGGCAGGATATCCCCGCTCCGAGCCCAAGGATCGCGAATTCGCCGCCGGCTGGCGATTGGTTTTGGCGAGCGCCTTGGGTGTAGGCTTCGGCTCGATTGGATTTGCGACCTACGCGATCGGGGCCTTCATCGATCCGCTCGGCAAGGAATTCGGATGGGCCCGCGCCGAGGTGCAGGGCGCGATTGCGTTCGGGGTCGGCCTTGGCGGCATTGCCGCGCCGATCGTCGGTATGCTGATCGATCGCTACGGCGGCCGCAAGATTGCTATCCTCGGCCTCCTCGGCGTTGCGCTCGGCTATCTGATGGCGTCGACGTCCGGAGCCGATATCTGGTACTTCTATCTCGCCTACGCCGCCGTCGCCCTGCTTGGGGCGGGGAGCGGGCCGGTCAGCTGGACCCGCGCCGTTGCCGGCCAGTTCCACCGCCGGCGCGGACTGGCCCTTGCCCTGACGCTGTCCGGTACGGGCATCTCTGCGATATTCGTTCCACCCTATGCCGTGTTCGTCGTCGAAAATTATGGCTGGCGCGCAGGCTACATCGCATTGACCTTCCTTCCGCTCGTCGCGCTTCCATTCGTCCTGCTGTACTTCTTTCCTCGCAGGCCGGGCGCCGTGGACGCGGCCGCCGGCGAGAAAGTCGTCGAGGCTGCCGGGCTCACGCTGCGGGAAGCCGTCCTTTCCTATCGCTTCTGGCTGCTGCTGCTTTCGATCCTCGCCATGTATCTCGGCATCACCGGGATCGTGCCAAATCTCATCCCGGCACTCACCGATTCGGGATTCACGCCTGCGGCCGCGGCATCGGTGCAAAGCGCCTACGGCATCTCGCTGATCGTCGCACGGCTGGGCATCGGCTGGTTGCTCGATCGCTTCTGGGGGCCGGGCGTCGCAGCCATTGTCTTGACCTCCCCGGTCATCGCATGCCTGATCCTGATGAACGGGCCGGGCTATGTCGCCGCCGTCGTCGCCTCGGCGCTGGTCGGAGCCGCAGCCGGCGCCGAGCTCGACTTGCTTGCCTTCTTCACCGCCCGCTATTTCGGTATCCGGAACTATGGTCGCATCTACGGATTCCTTTACACCGGAGTGGCCTTCGGTGCCGGCTTCGGTCCCGTTTCATTCGCCTACCTTTCCGATGTCACCCATTCCTTCGCGGCCAGCTTCCAGGCAGCGCTGATCCTTTTTGCATTCGGTGGCGTGAGCATCCTTTTCCTGGGCCGCTATCCGCGCTTCGAGAGCGGGCAAGCTTCATCCTGAAGCGGTGCAAGCGTCGACAAGGACGCGGCTATGTTCGTCATGGGCCGGGGTGCTGACGCCGGGCCCCGCTTGACTCTCGCATATTGCATGTAATATCTAATTCATCGCGCCCTGCCGAGGAGAAGAGACTTGCCTGAACTGGTTGCCCCGAGCGATCGCCCGCGTCCCGAAACGGGCGAACGCGCCACGATCAAATTGTTCCGATTCCGCGATACATTCCCCGTGCAGTGGCATGAGAACAAGATCGGCGCGACCCACCGGCCCTGGTGGTTCTACGATGTTCGCGACGTCTCGGACTGGTTCAACATCTTCTGCCTGTCGTGCCTCCAGCCGGGCCAGTCGGAAGGGTTCCATAGCCATCTTTCGGAGCATGAGGGCCCTTACGAATGCTGGTATCTGGTCTTCCAGGGCAAGGGGCAGATCCGGACGGAATTCGCTGACCATAATGTCGAGAAGTTCGATGCCGCTTTCATGCCGCCGGACACGTCGCATCAGATGCGCAACAATTCGGACGAGCCGCTCTGGTATGCGACGCTTTCGTCGCGCGGCGGGCATCCGTTGCGGGTCGATACCTATGCGCTGGAATGCTCCGAGGCGCGCCCGGGCTATATGGAAGAATATGAGCGGATCATGGCGGTGAGGAACAAGAATGGCCTTCCCGTTCCCTGAAGCGGCCTGCCGGCGATCGATAAGGGCCGGAAAGGGCGCCGTGCGCCTCGACGCAGGAGTCAAAGTCGTCGCTATCGGAAGAATGGGATTCAGATGATGGATATTGAGACACGGCCGCTTTCACCCTCACTGGGCGTGGAAGTGCTAGGTGTGAATGCCCAGGAAATGA
>DATFHP010000075.1:0-114009 GCA_035248285.1 Allosphingosinicella sp.
TTCTTCGACAGATCGCCCTTGGCGACGGCGGTGGTAACCTCGGCGATGTTGCGGACCTGGCCGGTGAGATTGGCGGCCATCAGGTTGACGTTATCGGTCAGGTCCTTCCACGTGCCGCCGACGCCCGGCACCTGCGCCTGCCCGCCGAGCTTGCCCTCGGTGCCGACTTCGCGAGCGACGCGCGTCACCTCGGACGCGAAGGCGTTCAACTGGTCGACCATCACGTTGATGGTGTTCTTGAGTTCGAGGATCTCGCCCTTCACCTCGACGGTGATCTTCTTGGAAAGGTCTCCGGACGCCACCGCCGTGGTCACCTCGGCGATGTTGCGCACCTGGCCGGTCAGGTTGGTCGCCATCGCGTTCACATTGTCGGTCAGGTCCTTCCAGGTGCCGGCGACGCCCTTGACGGTCGCCTGGCCACCAAGCTTGCCCTCGGTGCCGACTTCGCGCGCCACCCGGGTCACCTCCGATGCGAAAGACGCAAGCTGCTCGACCATGGTGTTCACCACCTTGCCGATGCGCAGGAATTCGCCGCGCAGCGGACGGCCGTCGATCTCGACCGTCATCGATTGCGACAGGTCGCCCTTTGCGACCGCGCCGATCACGCGCGCGACCTCGGCGGTCGGCTGCACCATGTCCTCGATCAATTCGTTGACGGATCGGATCGCCGTTTCCCATCCGCCGGTCGCCGCCTTGACGCGGCCGCGCTGGGTGATCTTGCCTTCCTTGCCGACGACCTTCGACAGGCGTTCGAATTCGGTGGTCATCTGATCGTTGAGGCTGACGACCTCGTTGAAGAGCGTCGCAATCTCGCTGTCGAGGCCGGGCAGGTCTTCCGGCAGGCGAACGGTGAAATCGCCGCGTCGCAGGCTCCTCAGAGCGGCGACAAGCTGGCGGCGATCGAGAAAATCCCGCGGTGTCTGGACGTTCACTAGGGGCTCCTCAGTACCTCTCCCTCCCCGCTCGTGACTCCCAAACCGCCCCCCGGCGGCAGCTGCTATAGCAGAAGGATTCCAAGATTCTGCTCCGAAATCAATTCGCACGCGAAATGTTAAAGGGTCATTGCAGCCGAGCCACAATTCGATCGAGGATGGCAAATTGCGTTGCAGGGCGCCATCACCGCAGCCCTTCAGCGCGCCCTTTCGGCGCTTGCGCCCGCCCGCCGCCATCGTGCCGACCACGCCCGATCCGCCAATATCTCCCGGGCCGCGTTGTGGCCCGGCGCGCCGGTCACGCCGCCGCCGGGATGGGTGCCCGCACCGCACATGTAGAGGCCACGGATCGGACCGCGATACGCGGCGTTGCCGAGCACCGGCCGTGCCGACCAGAGCTGATCCAGCGTCATCGCTCCGTGCATGATGTCGCCGCCCACCAGGCCGAATTTGCGTTCCATATCGAGCGGCGAAAGGCTGGCTCGCGCGACGATCGAGGACTTGAAGCCCGGCGCATAGCTTTCGACCGTGTCGATGATGGCGTCGGCGGCGGCTTCGCGCGCCTCGTCCCAGCTGCGCCCGTCGGGAAGGTCGGGCGCAAATTGCTGACAAAAGAGGCTGGCGACATGGCAACCCGCCGGTGCAAGGCCGTCATCGACGGTGGATGGAATCAGCATCTCGACGATCGGCCGCCGGGACCAGCCATAGTGCCGCGCATCGGCGAAGGCGCGATCCATATAATCCAGGCTTGGCGCGAGGATGATTCCCGATCGGAGATGCTGGCCCGGTTCCGGCAGCGCGCTGAACCGCGGCAGCTCGGCCAGCGCCACATTCATTCGAAACGTGCCCGAGCCAACCTTGAACCCGCGTATCCGACGCCGGAATTCCTCCGTGAGGTCCGAAGCGTCGATCAACCGCTCGTAGAGCAGCTTGGGGCCGACATTGGCGACGACGGTGCGCGCCGCAATCTCCTCGCCGTCTTCGAGCCGCACACCCGCCGCCGCGCCCTTCTCGACAAGCAGCCGGGCCACCGGCGCTTCGAGACGGATATCGACCCCAGCCGCCGCGCAGGCGCTCGCCATCGCCTGGGTAATGGCGCCCATGCCACCGATGCTATGTCCCCAGACGCCGCGCTTGCCGTTCACCTCGCCGATGACGTGATGGAGCAGCACATAGGCGCTGCCGGGCGTGTCCGGGCTGGCGAAATTGCCGACCACGGCGTCGAAGCCGAAGGCGGCCTTCACGGGATCGCTTTCGAACCATCCGTCGAGGAAGTCCCGCGCGCTCTTGACGAACAGATCGAGGGTATCGCGCTGGGCAGACAGCGGCATGCGCGCGAGCCGCCGGCCCTGGCGGGCCGCCTCGAGCAGGCTCTTCAGCCCGCCGCCGACATTGGGGGGAGTCCTGAGCGCAAGGTCGCGCAGAACGTCGGCGACCGTTTCGAGCGCCCGCGAATAAGCCGGCAACGCTTCCGCATCGCGATCGGAGAATTTGGCGAACTCCCTCTGCGTTCGAACCAATCCACCGCCGACTTTGAGAAAACGACCGTCGTCGAGGGGAAGGAAATTCGCGATCGGGCGCTCGACGACGCGATAGCCGTGATCGGCCAGCTTCATGTCCCGGATCACCTTGGGCTGCAGCAGGCCGACGGTGTAGCTCGCCACGCTGTTGCGGAAGCCGGGATGGAATTCCTCGGTCACGGCGGCGCCGCCGACGATGTCGCGCCGCTCGACGATGCGGACCTTGAGCCCGGCACGCGCGAGATAGAAAGCGCAGACGAGGCCGTTGTGACCGGCCCCGATGACGAGAGCGTCGCAACGCCTGTTCACGCGCCAAAGCCCGCGCCGCGGCTGACCGGGCGGGCTGGCCGGGTCCGACGGTGCCGGTCGTCGTCCGAGGGCCCGGCAGAATCCGAAATGGGGACAGGCCTGGGCGCAGCATTGGCTTGAGTCATGGAACGCTTCTATGCGACCGCCGGCCTGCAAAGCCAATTGCCGCGCACAAGGGATCGTCGGACGACTCGCCACCCATCGCTTCGCGGAACGAACAACTCGACTCGACGCGGAACCGAAGGTATGATGTTCAGGTAATGGGCCAAGTGCGATGACTCAGCCGGACCATCTCCTGAACTTCGTCAGACAATGCAATCTCGCGACCAGCGAGGAGCAATTGTTCGGGCTGCTCGACGAAACCACCAAGCGCCTCGGCTTCGAGCGGTTTGCGATGGGCCATCATGTCGATCTCGCCGGCCCTCCCGGCGATGCCGTTCGCCTCACCACTTATGATCCGAATTGGGTCGAGATCGCGGTGGAGAAGCGTCTGTTCGTGGACGACCCCATTCATGCCGCCAGCGCCAAAACGGCGGTCGGATTTCTGTGGTCGGACGTGGGCAAGCTGATCGAGCTGACCGATCGGCAGAAGGCGACGTTGGAGGCAGCGCGGAAATTCGGTCTTGCCGAAGGCTTCACCGTCCCGGTCCATGTGCCTGGAGAATATCAGGGCACCTGCTCGTTCGGCGCCCGATCGCTGGACAATCTCGCAGCCGACGCCCTGCCCCAGGCCCAGCTCGTCGGCGCCTTCGCCTTCGAAGCGGCGCGACGGATCCTGCGCGCCAAGCGGCGCTCGTCCGAGATCGGCCAAATTCCGTCGCTCACCGACCGCCAGATCAATTGCATCACGCTTGTCGCAATGGGGAAGAGCGACTGGGAGATCGGCCGCATTCTCGACATTTCCCAAGCGACGGCGCACGAGCATGTCGAAGCGGCGCGTAAGCGCTACGGCGTCAGCAAGCGGACCCAGCTGGTGATCCGCGCCCTGTTCGACGGCCAAATCTCTTTCTCTGACATTCTGAACTGACCCCTCATACCCCCTGAACAGGGGGTTCGTAAAATACATCCAAAATGGCAGGATCACCTACTCAGTCGAGGAGGTGGTCCATGACTCTGATAATGAAGTCAGATGCTTATGCTCGAGGGGATGTGATTGCGGCGAACATGCACCGCGATCGGAAGAAGGTCTTCGTCGACCTTCTCAAATGGGACGTTCCCGTCATCGCCGGCGAATATGAGATCGACCAATTCGATCATTCCGGCGCGGTCTATTTGATATCCGCCGAAGACGACGGCGCGCATCGCGGGTCGATCAGGCTGCTGCCGACGACCCGGCCGCACATCCTGGGCTCGCTGTTCCCCGAGCTTTGCGACTGCCCGGTCCCGTCCGGCGCCAATGTCTACGAGATCACCCGCGGCTGCCTGTCGCCACGGCTCCGCGCGAGCGAACGGCTGAGGGTTCGCAATCAGCTCACGACCGCGGCGGTCGAGTTCGCGCTGTTCAACGGCATCGACACCTTCACCTGCATTGCCGACGGAGGATGGTACAGCCAGATCCTATCGCTCGGGTGGAGGTGCGAGCCGCTGGGCCTGCCCCGCATCGTCGACGATCACATGACGGGCGCGCTGCGCATCGCGGTCACGCGCGACACGCCCCGGCTGCTGCTCGAAGCCGGCACCTATTGCCACTCCACGATCGAGCTCGCCACCCCGGCGCTCATGGCGGCTTGAGGAGCAGGATCATGCTGATGGAACGCACGATCGGAAGCTATGCGGAACAGCTGTTCGACGACGGCTTCTGCATCATTCCGAACATGATCGCCGAGAGCAAGGTCGCGGCATTGCACCGCGACCTGGCGCCGGTGTTCGAAGCAACGCCGCCCTCGGTCGGGCCCTTTTACGGCGGCGGCACGCGCCGTTTCGGATCGCTGCTGAAACGGTCCCGCCACACCGCCGCCTTCGTTCAGCATCGTCTGATCCTGGACATCGTCGAACGGGCGCTCCGCCCGTGGTGCGATCGTTTCCAGCTCAACCTCACCCAGGCGATCGAGATTTCGCCGGGCGCCGAGATGCAGCCGCCGCATCGCGACCAGGACATGTGGGGAGGCCCCAAGGGCGAGATGGAATATCTGATCAACGTGATGTGGCCGTTCAACGACTATACGATCGAGAACGGAGCGACGCGGCTGTGGCGCGGCAGCCACAAGCGCCAGAATGAGATCATCATGCCCGAAGAGGAAGCCATATTCGCGGAGATGGCGCCCGGCGCCGCGCTGCTGTTCCTTGGATCCACCCTGCACGGGGGCAGCCCCAACCGTTCCGCGGCCGCGCGCCGCGGCATGATCATCAGCTATTGCCTGGGTTGGCTGAAGCCGTTCGAAAACCAATGGCTGGTCTACCCGCCGCCGATAGCCCGCAAATTTTCGCCGGAGCTTGCCACCCTGGTGGGCTATTTCCAGCACCGGCCCAACCTCGGCAATTACGAGGGCCGGTGCCCTTCGATCCTGCTTCAGGACGAAGTGCCCGCATACCTTGCCGCACAGGATAATCTGCTCCCCGAGCAGGAGGCATTGATCGCCGCCTATCTCGCCGGCGAGATCGAAATGGGGAAGGCCGCCTGATGAATGCGCCAAATCGTCCACGCCGGGCGCGCCGCGAGTCTCCCGAACAGTTCAGGCCGGAGCCCTTGTTCGATGCCAGGCTGCTCGAGCCGGTCGATGTGGCGAGAATATTGGTCGATCACATCAAACGGCGGCAGGACTTCCTGCCGGGCGCGGTGTTCGAGGATCCGCAATGGATGATGACCCTAGAGCTGTTCATTGCGGCCGAAGAACGCCGCGAAATCCCGGTCACGAGCCTGTGCTGCGCCTCGGGCGTTCCGCCGACGACGGCGCTGCGCCACATCCGGAAGCTGGAAGCCAAGGGCATCTTCGAGCGCCTGTCGCATCCCAGCGACAAGCGAATCACGTTCGTGCGCCTCTCCAAGGCGGCACGCAGGGAAGTCGAGCGTTATCTCCATTCGATCAATACTTGCGGACGTGTGACAGACGATCCGCCTCTTCGTGCCGCCCATTAGGACGAGGATAGCCATGAACAAGGAGAAGCTTTCGATCGGAGCGCGACTGCCGGAGCGGCTCGAAGAAGCGAAGGAAATTCTCCGTACCCTTCGCAAATGCCGCTCGAGGCTCAACGGGCTCCACCTGGACCATGCGGCCGCCTATGCGGACATAGCGGTGCAATTGCTGAAACAATCCATCGCGTCCGAAGAGACGTCACCGCCTTAGACCGGCAGCGATCGGCAGCCGCGCCTTTCGGCGAAATGCCGAAACGACGTTCACGGGAGACGGTTGATGAAAGTCGTGCTGGCAACATTGGGATCGCTCGGCGACCTCTATCCTTTCATGGCGCTTGGACTGGCGCTGCGTGCGCTTGGTCACGAGCCGATTCTGGCCACGCACGAGGAGTTCAGGCCGCTCGTCGCGCCGAGCGGCCTCGCGTTCAGCGCGATGCGACCGAGCCACGACGATATCGTGAGGACGACGGGCATCGCCTTGTCCGGGCTGGTCCAGCGCGCCTCGCAGGATCCGTGGTTCCTGCTGCGCGACGTCTATTTGCCTTTCACGCCGAAAATCTACGAAGACATAAGCGCGCTGGCTGACGATGCGGCACTGATCGTCACGCACAATTGGGTTTTCGGGGCCATCATCGCCGCCGAGGCCCGTCAGATCCCGCTGGCGCGCATCAACGTCTCGCCGTTGTTCCTGCAATCGGCCATGCGCCCTTCGACGACCGGCGGAGCGCCCTATGTGCCCGAGCCCAAAACAGCGGTCGGCCAGCTATGGAATCGCGCCGTTCGCGAGATCGTCCGGCGGCAGCTGCACAAGAAGATGGCGCCCGCTTATGCTTTCCGGCGCAAGATCGGACTCCCGAATACCGATTATGATTTCGTCTTCGATTTCGGACGCGACGATCCCGCAGCGCTGATACTCGGGCTCTATTCTCCGGTCCTGGCAAAGCTTCAGCCGGACCATCCCGCGAAGGCCCAACTCATGGGCTTTCCCCAATTCGATGGCGGGCCGCGGGCGATGCCGCCGGGGCTCGCGCCGTTTCTCGCCGACGGCCCCGCGCCCGTCGTGTTCACGCTGGGAAGCTTCGTGGTCAACGCCTCTGAGGATTTCTACCGCAACGGCCTTGCCGCCTGCCGCGCCCTCGGTCTGCGCTCGGTGCTGATTGCCGGCGAAGACGAGATCGCGCGGCTCAAGCCGCTCCTCGGCCCCGACACATTCGCGTGCGGCTACGCACCGCATTCCGAAGTCTTTCCGCGCTGCGCCGCCATCGTCCATCACGGCGGTATCGGCACCACCGGCCAGGCTTTGAAAAGCGGCAAGCCGCAGCTCGTGGTGCCGTTCCTCGGCGATCAGCCCGACAACAGTCGCCGGCTTGTCGCGCTCGGCGTCGCGCGGCGGCTGATGGCGGTGCGGCGATTCCGTCCGGAAACATGCACGGCCGTCCGCCTCAAAGATGAGCTAGGGTGCCTGCTGGCCCGGCCAAACTATGCGCGCACCGCCGCAACAGTCGCCCGCCGGATCGCGGGCGAACACGGGGCGAGCGCAGCGGCGAACCGCCTGGATGCGCTGCTGTCGGCACAGAAGCCGCAATGGAATGGGGGCAAGGCAATGGGCCTCGGCAGATCGAAGCCGAGGCCCTCGGTTGGACATTTTCCGGTATCGATCGCGGTCAGTTAGCTGATTTGGATCGAGCAGCCTCCGCCGCGGCCGCGCGACGCTCCTCCTGGGGCGAGACCGTGCCGTTATGGTCGGTATCAGCCTTGTCGAAGGCAGCCATAGCGGCCGCCGTTGCCTCGGACAATGAAACCCGTCCGTTCTTGTCGGTGTCGTAGCCGTCCATCCAGGGCAAGCCCGTCGGCGCCTTGACCGGCTTGATCAAGCCTTCGAACTCTTGCCTGCTCAGCGAACCGTCCTTGTTCGTATCGAGCTTCGTGAACGTCGCGGTAAGCGCGTCGCTTCGCCGCTTCGTCTCGGCCGCGACCTCCGCGTCCATCGCCTTTTGCGCTTCGGCCCGATCGACCCAGCCATCCTTGTTCGCGTCGAGCCGATTGAAGGCCGCGCTCACGCGTGCCTGAATGCTGGCCTTGGTTATCGGTTGAGGCGCCGCCTGCGCGGGCTTGGCGGTCGCGGCCGGCGCAGCGGCGGCGGCCTGAGCGAGCAAGAGTGCGAGTGCTGAACCGAAAATCATTCCTATTTCCCCTATCCTGGTTTCTGCGCGCGGTGCGTCCGCGCCTGTCTGAGCGACCAATCATTCACCTGCGATGAACGGCAACGGCCGGAATCCTTAGACCATCGGGTTCAGCCGGCGCAAATGTCGATGGATCCTATCACAAGGCGCCTCCGGCGCCGCATTCCAGCCAGCGATATGGCTTGGACCGTGCCACAGGCCGCAATAGTCTGGCGGCGATGCGTAGCCTGCTCCTCCTTTCTCTTTTGCTGCCGGCAGCCGCGCACGCGGCGCCTGCCGAGGATTTCCAAAAGCTGGAAGCCGATTATTGGGCCTGGCGGCTCAAGGAGGATCCGATCCTCGCCACGCGCGTGGGCGTGCGTGATTACGACGACCGGCTTGCGGACATCAGCCTCGCCGCCGAGGATCGGCGGGCGGCGGATCGGCTTGCGTTTCTCGCCCGCCTCGACGCCGTCCCCCCGACGAGCCTTTCCGAGCCGGACAAGGTCAGCCGCGCGATCCTTCGCCGGCGCCTCGCCGACGCGATCGAAGCCAACCGCTTTCCGCAGCGAATGATGCTGTTCACCACCTATTCCGGCTGGCATCAGAATTTCGCCGATCTGAGCGAGACGCTGCCGTTCCGAGATCGCGCCGACTATCGAAGCTACCTGACCCGCCTCACTCAATATCCCAGGCTCAACGACGAAGCGCTGAAGATCACGGACCTCGCCATCAAAGGCGGCTACACTTTGCCGTGCAGCGTGCTGCCGGGCTATGAAAGGACCATCGGCGGAGTCATCGCCCGCGATCCGGCGCAGTCGCGCTTCTTCAAGCCGTTCCTCAAGGAGAAGCCTGCCGACACGGGCGATGACGAATGGCAGGCGATGAAGCGCGACGCCGCCCGCCTCATCACCGACGTGCTCAACCCCGCTTATGCCAAGCATCTCGACTTCTACAACCGGCGCTATGTCCCGCATTGCCGCAAGACCGACGGCATTGCCGCCACGCCGGAAGGCCGCCGCTACTATGCCTTCCGGGTGCGCGAGGAGACGACCACCGACCTCACGCCGGACCAGATCCATAAGCTCGGCCTCGAGGAGGTGGCGCGGATCGGCGCCGAAATGGACGCGGTCGCCCGAAAGGCGGGCTATGCGACACGCGCCGCGTTCATCGCCGAACTGCGCACCGACCCGATCCATTATCCGAAAAGCGCCGAGGATATGCTTGCGCACGCCGCGCTGACCGCGAAGACGATCGAAGGCCGGCTGCCCGAGTATTTCGGCCGCCTGCCGCGTCTGCCCTTCGGCCTCCGCGCCATTCCGTCCGAGACGGCGGAGGGGACGACGACGGCTTATTACAGCCCCGGATCGCCCCAGACAGGAGTGTCGGGCACCTTCTACGTCAACACCTCCCGGCTCGACCAGCGGCCCTATTGGGAGCTGCCGGCGCTGACGCTGCACGAATCGGTGCCCGGCCATCATTTGCAGATCGCGCTTCAGCAGGAGCTCGACCTTCCCGACTGGCGGCGCAACGACGACGGCTTCACCGCTTTCGTCGAGGGTTGGGCGCTTTATGCCGAACGCCTCGGCATTCCGATGGGCCTTTACGACAGCCCGGCCAAGGACATGGGCCGCCTGTCCTACGAAATGTGGCGTGCATGCCGGCTGGTGGTGGACACCGGCATCCACGCCAAGGGCTGGACCAAGGCGCAGGCCGTCACGTTCCTGGCCGACAACAGCGCGCTCAGCCCCGCGAATATCGATGCCGAGGTCAACCGTTACATCAGCTGGCCCGGCCAGGCGCTCGCCTACAAGATCGGCGAGATCCGAATCCGCGCGTTGCGCGACAAGGCGCAGCAGGCGCTCGGGACGCGCTTCGACCTGCGCCGTTTCCACGACGCGGTGCTGGCCGGCGGCGCGGTGCCGCTGGATGTGTTGGAGGACGAGATCGACCAGTGGATCGCGCGCGAGCGATCCGCCTCTTAGGGTCCAAACCTGCCCGCGGCACGGTGTCGCTTGCGTCTCGCGACGGCGATCAGGCCGCGCCGCGCCGCGCTCGTATCGTTGGTCGCATTGCCGCCGTGCCGGCGGTAGACGAGGCTGTCGCCATCGCAGCACAGCTGCGTCAGCTCATGTTCCGCGAGCCGGAACTGGAAATCGGCGTCCTCGCCGAAGTGCAGATCCTCGGCGAAGCCGCCGGTCTGGCGAACCGCTGCCGCCCGATAAAGATGCGCACCGACATTGGTGAGCAGATGGACGCCGTCCAAATGCGCCGAGCCGCCCGGATCGGGCGCATCCGCTTCCTCCAATATGCGGATCCTGCCGAAAGCGGCAGCCGCGCCCGGATTGCGCTCGAGCATCGCCTTGAGCATGCGATGGCGCCCTTCGGGCCATAGGTCGTCATGATCGAGAAAGGCGATGAAACGCCCCCTCGCCTCGCCGATTCCCAGGTTCCGCGCCGCCGATACGCCGCGCCCGGCTGCCGAGACGATTTTCACCCTCACATCGCCAGTCGACGAAGCGACCTCGCGGCTCGAATCGCTGGAGGCGTCGTCGACGACCAGAATCTCGTCGTCGCCGCCGAGTTGCAGGAGCGCCGAACCGATGGCCTCGCCCAGATAGCGCTCGCCGTTCCGCACCGGGATGATGACGCTGGTCTCAGGCGCGGGCATTGACCTGCCCTTCGGCGATCGTGTCCAGGCAACGCCGGTAAAGCCGCTCGTGCCGGTCCACCATGATATCGGCGGCGAACAGGCGCAGCGCGCGCTCCCGAGCGGCGCTTCCGAGGCGCGTGGCGAGCGCGGCATCGGCGCCAAGGGTCCGCATCGCGCCGGCAAGCGCGGCGATGTCGCCCGGCGGAACGTGCAAGCCCGTCAGCCCGTCGGCGACCGCCTCGGCAAGTCCGCCGGCGCCCGATACGATGGCGGGACGTCCGCACATCGCCGCCTCGATCGCGACCATTCCGAACAGCTCCTGGTGGAGCGACGGAACGACGATGGCGAGGCTGCGCGAAAGCAGGCGACGCCTCTCCTCGTCGTCGACTGCCCCGGCAAAGGTCACCCTTTCAGCCAAGCGATAGCCTTCGGCCATCGCCGTCAGCTGCGCGCGTTGCGGGCCGTCGCCGATGATGATGAGCGACGCCGAGGGCACCTTCCGTATAGCCTCGATCAGCAGGCCGGCACCCTTTTCCGGGACCAGGCGGCCCAGGAACACGAACGTCCGGTCGAGCGGCGGATCGGCCGCGCCGGCCGGCGCGAACGCCTCGGGCGGTATGCCGGGATAGATGATTTCGATCGCGGTGCGTGCGATCCCGCTCCGCTCCGCCACATTCGCTGCCGACGTCTCCGATACGGCCACGACGCGATCGGCCATGTCGAGCAATGTGCCGGCGATCGCGGTTTCGCCCTCGGCGCGATGATCCAGCGCCGCCTGCGGCGTGACGATCGTCGCACAGCGCCAGGCCGACGCGGTGCGCAGATGGAACAAGCCGTTGCCGTCGGCCATGTTCACATGGACGATATCGGGCGCGAACTGTTGCTTGATTTTCGCTGCCGCCGCCGTGACCGCGTGGATCAGCCGAACCCGCACGGGAGCCGCCTCGCCGGTCGAGCCCAGCGCGCGCCGGAAGGGTAAGCGGTGGATCTCCACGCCCTCCAACACTTCGGCTTCGGCGAGTTCGGCGCGATGGCGGTCGGCCACCACCGCTATCTCATGCCCTTTGGCCAGCAGCCCCCGCGCCAGCCGCGACGTCAATATTTCGACACCGCCGATGTTGGGCAGATAGACCTGGTTCCAGAAAAGCACGCGCATCCGGCGCGCGTTAGGGTCCAAACCGGTTCACCGCAACGGCCGCGACCGCCGGGGCTGCACACGGTCCCGATCCTCAAACGGGCGGAAGCGGACCGGCGGAAAAGACGCGCGCGCCTTTGCTTGCGGCTCACGGAAGGCACTGCTACCCTTGCGCTTTCTCGACATGCGAAGGCCCTGTTTGGTATGGAATTGGCGTACGAAATCAACACACCTGCCGTATCGGGGGAGATCATCGACGGCGAAGCGATCGTTCTTCACCTCAAGAACGGCCATTATTTCAGCATGGAGGGCAGCGCGGCACTGATCTGGGCCGGTGTCGAGCGGCGGCTTTCGCCGGAAAGCATCGCCGAAGCGCTCGCTGCGCGCTTCGATCTCGACCCCGGCGAAGCAGCCAAGGCGGTCGGGCAGCTGGTCCACGAACTCCTGGCCAACGATCTCGTCCGCCCGACCGGCGGCAGCAGCCAGACCGACCCGGGCCTCGGACAGGTCGTTCCCGACGGCGTGGCCTATGCGCCGCCGCGGCTCGACGTCTTCACCGACATGCAGGATTTGCTGCTGCTCGATCCGATCCACGAGGTCGATGAAACCGGCTGGCCGCTGGCGCCGAGGCAGGCGCAAGCCTGATCAGCTGTTGCCGTGCCCGCCAATCCCACGCTGAGCCTGGTCGTCCCGGTCTATAACGGCACGAACTATCTGGCCGAGGCGCTCGCTTCGGCGCTTTCGCAGAGCCGGCCGCCGGACGAGATCATCGTCATCGACGACGGATCCGACGACGACCCGGCGGCGATCGTCGCCCAATTCGCCCCGGCGCGGTGCATCCGGCAGCCGCAAAGCGGCCTGCCGTCGGCGCGCAACCGCGGCGTGGCGGAGACCAAGGGCGATCTGATCACCTTCCTCGACCATGACGATCTGCTGACCCACCACAGCCTCGAAGCGCGCAGCGAAGCGCTGGGCGAGGACGCAAGCCTCGCTTATGTGTACGGCGTCGTGGAGCAATTCATCAGCCCGGAGCTCGATCAGGCGGAACGCGACCGCCTGCCCGCCAGGCTGCCCACCGTTTCGGGGCGGGTCGCCGGATCGGCCATGATCCGCCGCAAGGCTTTCCAAATCGTCGGCACCTTCGCCCCAAGCCTGCGGAGCGGCTATATGATCGATTGGGTCAGCCGCTGCGACGCAGCGGGGCTTGGCCACCGGGCCATCGGCGATGTCGTCCTCCACCGGCGTGTCCATAGCAACAACAGCGCCCATGACGTGCAGGCGCTCGAGACTCATTATCTGCGCGCGCTTCGCGATGCGGTGCGCCGCAAGAAGCAGATCGGCGACCGGCGATGAACGCCCGATTTCAAGCCAGCCTGTTTCCCAATCCCGGCCAGGAAATGCTGTTGCGCGCGGCGCTTGCCACCGATGGCCGCGCCGGCGAGCATTTCCGGCGCTGGCTCGAGATCGTGCCGTTCGAAGGCCAGCATGACGCGGGTTCCTACCGCCTGCTTTCCCTCCTGTGGACCACCCTGTCGAACGCCGGGGTCGAACATCCTCATCTCGGGCGCCTCAAGGGCGTGTTCCGCAACAATTGGGTCAAGGCATCGCAGCGGCTCGCGCTGGCCGCCGACCTGCTGCACATGCTGGGCGCCGCCGGAATCCGCACCCTGGTCGGCAAGGGCCTGCCGCTCGCTTTGGCCTATTACGAAACGGCGGCGCACCGGCCGATGAACGACGTCGACATCGTCGTCGCGGCCGACGATGCCCCGCTCGCGAGCCGGCTGCTGGAGCAGCGCGGCTTTCTCACCGATCGCGGCCGCTGGTCGAGCGAGCGCAGGCTGCGCCACGCGCTTTTGCACCAGCACCCCAAGCACGGCGAGGTGGATCTGCACTGGCATGTGCTGTTCGACTGCCCGAATGAAGCGGCCGATCGCCCGTTCTGGCAGCATGCCGCGTCGCTGAGCGTCGGTACGGCGGAGACGTTGCGGCCTTCGGCGACGGAGCTGCTGCTTCAGGTGGTCGTCCATGGCATGCGCCCCAACGCCCTGCCGCCGATCCGCTGGGTCGCCGATGCGGCGATGGTCATCCGGTCCGGAGACGAGATAGACTGGAGCCGGCTGGCGGACTTTGCGCGCGAACAGGGCGTGGCAACACGCGTCGCCCTCGGGCTTTCCTATCTGCAGCGGACATTCGACATCGCCGTTCCGGATCATCTGCTCGGCGAGCTCGGCGCGAGGCCCAGCCTGTTCGAGCGGGTCGAGCTGCTCGCCATGGGCAAGGAGATCGGCCAGCGCAGATGGCGTCATCTGCGCCGCGGCACCCATATCGTCCGCCTGCTGAGGTCGGATCGCCGGCCATGGAGCCTGTCGCTCGCGCTGGTCCGAGAATTCTACAAGAGATATCTGCGCGCCACGCCGCGCGGCCTCGCGTCCCCCGCAGGTGGGCGCCATGGCGGTTGACGGCCGCAACCAACCTCACGGCTCCGATCTTCAGCAGCTCAGCGAAGCCGACCAGAAAAGGTTCTTCGAGGCCGCGCTCGAACGCACGCTGCAGGCCGAAGAGCGTGCCGGAGCGATCGAGCAGGATATTGCGCTGCTTGGCGAAACCATCCGCCTGCGCTTTGCCGGCCGCGCCTGCCGCGACGCCTTCATGCCCGCGCTCGCGCATCTCGCGGTCGCGCGGGTGGCCGATCCCGGCAGCCTGCTTCATATTTGGGACACGGAGCAGAGCGGCGTCGCGATGGCGCGGGCGCCTTGTCCGTCGACCGCCTTCACGTATCGCGGCGACATCTGGACCATGCTCAGCCGCCGCGTGCGCAGCGCATTCCAGGGCGGCGAGGCCTCGCTGAGCCTGCTCGATCTCGACGCCGGCGAGGGCATCTATTGGACTCGTTCGGCGATCGACCTGCCCTATTGGACCAAGGCCGCTCCGCTGCGCGCGATTCTCAACTGGTGGATCGTCGACAGAGGCGGACAGTTCCTGCACGGCGCCGCGATCGGGAACGCCGACGGAGGCCTGCTGCTGACCGGCAAGGGCGGTGTCGGCAAATCGACGACAGCGCTCCAATGCCTTGCCGCGGGCTTCGATTATGCGGGCGACGATTATGTGGCCGTCACCGGGGGAGAAGCGCCGGCCGCGCACAGCATCTACTGCACCGCCAAGGTCAACCCTTCCAGCATCGATCGATTCGCGGCTTTCAAGCCCCGGCTGCAACGCTCCAGCAGCGAGGAGAAGGCGGTCGCCTATCTCTTCCCCGAGTGGCGGGACAGGATCGTCCGCTCGCTCCCGATCCACGCCGTCCTCACGCCCGAAATCCGCCATTCGGCGACGACCGCGATCGAGGCCGTGCCGCGTCAGCGGCTGCTCGACGCGGCCAGCTTCACGACGATCGCGATGCTCCCTCATTCCGGCCAGGACACCATCCGGTTCATTGAAGGTCTGCTCGACCGGCTGCCCGGCTACACCCTCGGCCTCGGCTCCGATCCTGTGGAGCTGACAGCTGCGTTGGCCGCGTTCCTGCATCGGCCGCAGCCGGCCGTGCCGGCCCTTCGCCGCGCTGGCCGAGCGAACCCGCCGGCACCCTTGGTGAGCGTCGTCATTCCCGTCTTCAACGGTGCGCATTTCCTCGCCGACGCGGTCGGATCGATATTCGCCCAGGGACACGAAGCGCTGGACGTGATGGTCGTCGACGACGGGTCGCTCGACGATATCGACGCCGCGGTGGCGGCACTTCCCTTCGAAGTCCGCTTGCTGAAGCAGCCCCATGCCGGCCCGGCCGCGGCCCGCAACACCGGCATCCGCAATGCCGCCGCCGACCATATCGCTTTTCTCGACGTCGACGATCTATGGTCGCCGGGAAAGATCAAGGCGAGCCTCGATGCGTTCGAGGCGTGCCCGACGCTCGACGTCGTCATCGGCCAAGCGCAGCTGGCGAAATTCGACCCGCAGACGGACGAGTGGATCTTCGTCGGCGATGCTCAGGAAAGCTTCCCGTTTCACATCTCGGCCGCGGTGTTCCGCCGCCGCGCCTTCCAACGGGTCGGGCTGTTCGACGAGCAGCTGACGTTTGCCGAGGATACCGATTGGTTCACCCGCGCCAGGGAAGCAGGCGTCCCGATCGAACGGCTCGACCGGCCGACGCTTGTGGTGCGTCGTCACGATTCCAACATGACCTTCGGCCGGGTGGCCCGCGATCTGACGCCCGCGCGCCTCCTCAAGAATCTGCTCGATCGCCGCCGGACCCGCGAAGGGCAGACTCTCGGCCCCGTATCGGAGACCTGATCGCCGAGCCCGGTCAATCGGCTTATTGGAAAGCGCTATTCGGCGGCGGTAGTCGCAGCGATATTCTGCTTCACCTGTGCTTCGCGCCCATCCGCCGGCACATGCGGGCCGGCTTGGCGCACGCCCTCATCGACATGCGCCGCGAAGCGCTGGAAATTGTCGGTGAAGAGTCGCACGAGCTTGGCCGCGGTGGCGTCATAGGCCTGCTTGTCGGACCAGGTCTGGCGCGGGTCGAGGATCGTGCTGTCGACGCCGGGCACGGCGACCGGAACGTCGAAGCCGAACCATGGATCGGCGCGGAAGCTTGCCCGACCGAGGCTGCCGTCGAGCGCAGCGTTGAGCAGCGTCCGGGTGACCTTGATCGGCATGCGCCGTCCGGTGCCATATTGGCCGCCGGTCCAGCCGGTGTTGACCAGCCAGCAATCGACATTGCCCCGGGCAATCCGTTCCTTGAGGAGATTGCCGTAGACCGATGGATGGCGCGGCATGAACGGCGCGCCGAAGCAGGTCGAGAAGGTGGCCTCGGGTTCGGTCACGCCGATCTCGGTGCCGGCGACCTTGGCGGTATAGCCCGACAGGAAATGATACATCGCCTGATCGGCGCTCAACCGGGCGATCGGCGGCAGCACGCCGAACGCATCGGCGGTCAGCATGACGATATTGCGCGGCACGCCCCCCATATTCTCGGCCGAACTGTTGGGGATGAAGTCGATCGGATAGGCGCCGCGACTGTTCTCCGCGAGACTGTCGTCGTCGAAGTCGAGCTTGCGCGTGATCGGATCGATGACGACATTTTCGAGCACCGTGCCGAAGCGGCGCGTGGTCGCGAAAATCTCCGGCTCCGCTTCCTCCGACAGGCGGATCATTTTCGCGTAGCAACCGCCCTCGAAGTTGAACACGGCCGTGTCCGACCAGCCATGCTCGTCGTCGCCGATCAGCGTCCGGCTGCTGTCGGCCGACAATGTCGTCTTTCCCGTCCCCGAAAGGCCGAAGAAAATTGCGGTATCGCCGCTGGGGCCGATGTTTGCCGAGCAATGCATCGGCATCACCCCGCGGACAGGCAGCAGATAATTGAGCAGTCCAAACACCGATTTCTTCATCTCGCCGGCGTAGCGCGTGCCGCCGATCAGGATCATCCGCTCGCTGAAATTGACCGCGATGACGGTTTCCGAACGGGTGCCGTGGCGCGCCGGATCGGCGCTGAAGCTCGGCAGGTCGATGATCGTGTAATCAGGCTCGAAGCCCACGAGCTCCTCGCGGGGAGGACGCACCAGCAAGGTGCGGATGAACAGGCTGTGCCAGGCAAGCTCGGTGATCACCCGCACGCGCACGCGATGCTCGGGCTGCGACCCGCCGTACAGATCCTGCACGAAGCAGGTCTCGCGGGTTTCGAGCTCGGCCATGAAATCCTGCTTCAGCGCCGCGAAATGCTCCGGCGACATCGCATTGCTATTGTCCCACCAGATGGTGCTCTCGGTTTCGGCATCGCGGACGATATATTTGTCCTTCGCCGAACGGCCGGTGTGCTTGCCGGTCCGGACGACGAGCGGGCCGTGCTCGGCCAGCATTCCTTCGCCGCGCAGCACCGACTGCTCGACCAGCGCTGGCGCTCCGAGATTGGCAAGGAAAGTGGGGTTAGGCACGGCTACTCCTGTTCGTTTGCAGTGGATGCTACGGCGTGATCTTCGATAGAATCAGATCGCCTAAAAGTTTCCTTTGTTTGCCGCATTTTCAAGTCGTCAGCTGTCGCCAGCCGACTTGAAAATGCTCTAGGCGAGCGAACGCTGCGCGACAATAGTGACGGCGCCGGCCATGGCAGCGATCGGCCCTCCAAGGCGGCATTGTCGGCATCAACGGTTGCACTATCCTTACCCAATCAGCGATTTGAGCGGAAGGCTCGAATCGGCGAGCTGGACGGGATCGGCGTGGACCCGCCCCGTGACGAGCGCCCGCCCCTGCGCAAAGTCGCGTACCGAATTGACGCAATCGAGCGCGATGACGATGCCGTCCCGCAGATAGACGAGCGAGAAGCTGCGGCTCGCCGGGTCGCCGCGCTGGACAATCTGATCGTACCCCAGCGAAAGCCCCGCCGTCTGGAGCTTGAGATCGAACTGGTTGGACCAGAACCAGGGCAGCGCGGCATAGATGTCGGTGCCGCCCATGATCGCCTTGGCAGCCACGATCGCCTGGTCGTTGGCATTCTGCACCGATTCCAGCCGCACGCGCGCGCCGGCCGCGTAGCCGTTCTCATGCTCGGCGCAGTCGCCGATGGCGAAAATGTCGGGCAGGCTGGTGCGGCATTGACCGTCGACCCGAACGCCGTTGCCGCCTTCCGCCCCGGCTTCGAGCAGCGGCGCGACCGCCGGAACGATGCCGATGCCGACGATCACCATCTGGGCCGGAATCGCCGCGCCGTCGCCGAGCTGTACCGCCGCGGCGCGGCCCGCCTCCCCGATGATGCAGGTTGCGCTGACGCCGAGCCGAACGTCGACGCCGTGCGCGCGATGCTCGGCTTCGTAAAAGCGCGATAGCGGCTCTCCGGCGACCCGCGCCAGGACTCGATCGAGCGCTTCGAGCAGGGTCACCTTCTTGCCCAGCTTGGTGAGGACCGCAGCAGCCTCCAGGCCAATATAGCCGCCGCCGATCACCGCCACCTCGCGCACGGCCGGCAGCTCGCCGATCATCCGATCGACATCGGCGCGATTGCGGACATAATGGATGCCGGCAAGATCGTGGCCCGGACAGCTCAGCTTGCGCGGCGTTCCACCGGTCGCCCAGACCAGCGTGCCATAGCCGATCACCGAACCATCGTCCGCGGTGATCCGGTGCGCGACCGGGTCCACAGCGACGGCGCGACGCCCGAGAATCAGCTCGACGCCGCGATCCGCCCATGCCTCGGCGCTGCGGAACACCAGCCGTTCCCACGGCTTCTCGCCGGCCAGATATTCCTTGGAAAGCGGCGGCCGGTCATAGGGCAGCTCGGGCTCGTCGCCCAGAATCGCGATCGTGCCGGCAAATTGCTGCTGGCGAAGCGCCATCGCCGCCTGCGCGCCGCCATGGCCGCCGCCGACGATCAGGACATCGAAACCCCGGCTCACTTCCTCTTCATTCCAGCGAAATCCTTCATCCCCGACCCTGAGCGGCCATCCCTTGGCGAATGCGAGCGCAAAAGCGGCATCTGTGTCCAATCGTCAAGGCCGATCGCTGCCTTTCCTCCGTGCGGCGCGATGCGCGGGCGCCATGCACGCTCTTGCCATCACCCGGCAAAACGCCAAGGTGACCCGACTTCGGATTCTGCGGCTGGAGATCGCATTGGCCAAGCCACCATCATCGTCCGACCTGCAGGGATTCGTCGCACGGCTGCTGGTCGCGGTCGGTGTGCTCGGGCTGATCTGGCTCGCCTGGCACCTGCGCGTGCTGTTGCTGCTGGTGTTCGGGGCCATGCTGGTTTCGGTGATCCTTCGCCTCGTCGCACGCCCGATCAACCGGCATCTGCGGATTCATCCGGCGCTCGCGCTCGCGCTCGCCGTGCTGCTGGTGATCGCCGCGATAGGGACGATCTTCTGGTTCTTCGGCTCCGAAATCGCCAGCCAGGCCCGCTTGCTCGGCGAAACGCTGCCAAACGCCTGGCAGAATCTGCAGCTGCGCCTCGAGGCGGCCGGCTGGGGCGAGCCGTTCCGCCGCTGGCTGGAAAGCGCGCGGTCGGGCGCGGTGGCCAATCTCGGCCGCTTTGCGCTCGCCGCGGGCAACGGCGTGGCGACGACGATATTGGTGATCGTCGGCGGCATCTATCTCGCCGCGCAGCCGGATCTCTACCGTGCCGGCCTGATCAAGCTGGTGCCGCCGCGCGGACGCAAGCTGGCCGATCAGGCGGTCGGCGACGCCGGCGCCGCGCTCGGTCTGTGGCTCAAGGGACGCATGATCTCGATGGCGATCGTCGGCGTCCTCACCGCCGCCGGTCTGCATCTCATCGGCGTTCCCTCATGGCTGGCGCTCGGCCTGCTCTCGGGGCTGCTCGAATTCATTCCCTTCCTGGGGCCATTCATCTCGGCGATCCCATCGGTGTTGCTGGCGTTCGCCAACAGTCCGCAGGCGGCGCTGTGGACGATCGCGCTCTATCTCCTCGTTCAGCAGATCGAGGGCAATCTGGTCGAGCCGATGGTGCAGCAGCGCGCGGTGAAGATCCCGCCGCTCATCCTCATTTTCTCGCTGGTTGCCGCGGGGTTCCTGTTCGGGCTCGGCGGGGTGGTTCTCGGCGCGCCGCTGACGGTCGTCATCTATGTGCTGGTCAAGCGGCTTTACGTGCGCGAAGCGCTGGGCACCGAGACTCCGCTTCCGACCGACCCCAAGGCATGAAGCCCGTGGGACGCCGGGCAGCCGGCGGCCTGCTCAAGCGGTCGTTCGGCCCAATCACCGACTCGCGCACCCGCCTGCTCGTGCTCGGCAGCCTGCCGGGCGAGGAATCGCTCGCCCGGAGCCGCTACTACGCCCACCCGCGCAATCAATTCTGGCTGCTGATGAGCGACGTCATCGGCGTCGGCTTGGATCGGCTCGACTACGACGCCCGTCTCGCCGCGTTGCTGGCCGCGCATGTGGGCCTGTGGGACGTCGTCGAATCGGCCGCCCGGCGCGGCAGCCTCGACGCCAATATCCGCGGCCACCGCGCCAACCGGCTCGTCGCGCTGACGGCGTCGCTGCCTTGCCTTTCCGCGGTGGCCTTCAACGGCGCCACCGCCGCGACCATTGGCCGGCGCCAGCTCGCCGATATCGATGGGCTGACGCTGGTTGCGCTGCCTTCCAGCAGCCCCGCCCATACCCTCCCGCTGGCGGAGAAGCGCACGCGATGGCGGACGCTCCGAAGCTTCCTCCACGATAGTGATCGCGCAAGATCCTAAAGCGAAATTAACTTCGCATTAGGGCAATGCCATTAGGACAGAATGAAGGCGTAGCTTGTTACCCTGACGATGGGATTTCGCGTTGAGAAAGTGGCAGAAAGTTTCAAGTGCGAAGGATCGGCGCGTGTTCGAGCGGTCGATCGTGCTCGTGCGCGTCACGCTCGAGACCGAGGCCGGCGAAGTCAGGGCATTCCTGCGCAATCTGTCGCGCAGCGGCGCATTGATAGACACCAGTGAAAATCTGGCCATCGGGACGGTCGTCACGCTTCACTGCGGCAAATCGGTGGTGCCGTCACGCGTCGTCTGGGCGAGGCAGCCGCGTTTCGGTCTGGTCTTCCGCGATCTGCTCAGCGAGGCCGAGGTCCAGCGTCACGTCGCGCCGGAGCGCTCGCGCCCGGCAACCCGCGGCCGCCCGCCCGCCTCGCGGCGCGAAGCGGGCCGCGTCGCCACTCCCTGAATCCCGGCCCGCTCAGGCGGGCTGCAGCTGCTCGGATCTCAAAATGCCTTCCTGGCGCAACCGCGCCAGATAGGCGTGCAGCGAGACGACGACCTGGGCGCCGTCGCCGACCGCCGCAGCGACACGCTTCACGGAGCCGGATCGCACGTCCCCGATCGCGAAGACGCCCGGCCGGCTGGTTTCGAGCGCCAGCCGGTCGTGCGCGCAATCGGATCCGGTGCGAACGAAGCCGCGTTCGTCCACCTCCAGCCCCGAATGCTTCAGCCAATCGACGTTGGGCTCGGCGCCGATGAACAGGAACAGGTGCCGCACCGGCCTGCGAAACTCCCCGCCACTGCGCTTGTCGCGCCAGGCGATCGCCTCGAGAATGCCGTCCTTGCCTTCGAGCGTCGTGACCTCGGCGCCGGCGACGACCTCGATATTGGGGATGCCGGCGATTCTCTCGACCAGATAGGAGGACATCGTCTCCTTGAGCGGGCGGCGCGCGATCAGCACCACGCGCGCAGCATGTTCGGCGAGGAAGACGACCGCTTGCCCGGCCGAATTGCCGCCGCCGACCAGCGCGACATCCTGCGCCGCGACGAGCTTCGCTTCGAGCGGCGACGCCCAATAATGGACCGATGAACCTTCGAAGGAATCGAGATTGCCGACGTCGATCCGCCGATAGCGCGCGCCGGTGGCGATCACGACAGCGCGGGTGCGGACGCGCTCGTCGCCGCTCAGCGCGATGGTCATGCCGCCGGCCTGGTCGTCGGGCTGCAGCTGCACCGCCTCGACCGGAATCGCCATCTCCACGCCGAACTTCTGCGCCTGGCTGAAGGCGCGGCCCATCAGCGCCATGCCGGAAATGCCGGTAGGGAAACCGAGATAATTTTCGATCCTGGCAGAAGCGCCGGCCTGGCCGCCGAACGCGCGGCAGTCGAGCACCAGCACCGAAAGCCCCTCCGAACCGCCGTAGACGGCGGTGGCAAGGCCCGCCGGCCCGGCGCCGATCACGGTCACGTCGAAGACCTTGTCCGGATCGATCGGCCTCGCCAGGCCGATACAGCGGCCGAGTTGCCAATTGCTCGGATTGCGAAGCAGCTCGCCGGCCGGGCACAAGACGATCGGCAATTCCTCGGCCGCGACGTGAAAGCGATCGATCAACGCATGGGCATCGGCGTCCTCATCCGGGTCGAGGCGAAGGTGCGGATGGCCGTTGCGCGCAAGAAATCCCTCGAGCCGCAACACGTCGCCATTGTCGGCATGGCCGATGATCAACGGGCCGCCGGTACCGCTTTCCAGCAGGGCCATGCGCCGCAGGATCAGCGCGCGCATGATGCGCTCGCCGAGCGCAGCCTCGGCGACCAGCACGGCACGGAGCCGGCCCGGATCGATCGTCAGCACCTCGACCGCACCGACGGCATGCGCATCGACCAGCGACGGGCGCCCGGACAGCTGGGCAAGCTCCCCAGTGAACGAACCGGGCCCATGCGTCACGATCGGCGCGCGATGTCCGAATTGGTCGATTTGGGTGATCTCGATCCTGCCCGACAGCACAATCGAAAAGCCGAGGCCGGGCTCGCCGACATGGGCGAGCGCTTCGCCGTCGCGCGCGTGCCTCAATTCGCCGAAACGGCGCAGCCGTGCGATCTCCTCGGGGGCAAGGGTCGGGAAGGCCTGTTCCAGCCGCCCGGCGATGATCGATTGCGAAAACTCGGGCATCTTGCGCTTGTGCGGCAGCCGCGCGCGTGCGGCAAGCGTGTCGCATGGCGCTCAGAAGCTGACGCGTGCCGTTACCCGAAGATCGCGGCCGGCAAGCGGCGCATAGTCCTTGAGGAAGCTGGCATGGCGGCGGGCGTCGACATCGAAAATATTGTTCGCCGAGAAGGTCAGGCTGGTGTTCTTATGCGCCGCAAACGGCACGAACGAGACCGAGGCGTTGACCATCGTATAGCCTTTGGTGGGCGTTTCGAACGCAGCGAGCCGATCCTGGCCCGTCACGCGCTCAGCCTCGAGGCGACCGTTGATCCGGTCGGACTGCGCCTCGATTCCCCCCAGGAAGCGCAACGGCGGTATGCGCGGCGCCGGACCTACCGATTGGATGGTCGCCTTCACATAATCCGCCAGCCCGTCGAGATTGATGGCGAAGCTTCCGATCCGGGCCACCCGCGCCGACCCCTCCACCTCGAACCCCATATAGCGCGCATCGGCCTGCCGATTCTCGTACACCGGCAAATCATCCTCGATCCCGCCGGTCGCCTGCTCATAGATATAATCGCTGAACCATATGCGATAGGCGGACGCGCCGAAGCTGTAGCCGTCGCCCGAGCCCTTGAGCGTCAGCTCGAGCCCATTGCTCTTCTCCTCGGCGAGATCGGGATCGCCGATCTCGAAAGCGTGCGTGCCGGGATGCGGCCCGTTGACGAAAAGCTCCTCCGCCGCAGGCGCGCGCTCGCTGTGCGAGGCATTGAGCCCGATGCGGATCCCCTTTGCGACCTCGTAGCTCGCCCCGGCCGATCCCGAATAGGAATCGTAGGCGCGCTTGAGCGCGGGATTGCCGATCAAGGCGTCCGGCGCCGCATGCATCGTCTGCCGCTCGTAGCGCAGACCGGCTTCCGCATGCAGCGGCCCGGCGGCATAGGTTTCGAGCGCGAAGAGGCCTAACATCGCGGTGCTGTTTCGCGGCAGCGATTTCTCGTCGCCCACCGTGTCCAGGCGGCGATGATAATATTGCGCGCCGAAGCCGCCGCCCCAGCCATCGACCTCGGACTGGACGACCTCCAGCCGGCCCTCATAGCCCTTGTTGAAGAAGGTGGTGCCGACAGCTCCGTCCTCGTCGATCTCGCTATGCCGGTAGTCCGAATAGCCGCCGCGAAGGCGAACGGAGTGGATGAAGCCGCTTCCGGCATCGATCTCCGCCCTGCCGTCGACCCTGGTCTGCTTGAGATCGATGCTGACCTGTTCGGCCGCGATGCTCGGATCCAGCGAGAAACGGATCGGAATTCCATAATGCGTGGTGAAATGGTTCACGGAAAGGCCGACATTGCTGTCGCCGTCGATCCAGGCGAGGCTGCCGGCGATATCGCCCACGCGTCCGGCGCTGTTGGGCAGGCGGCCGCGCAAATCTGCGAGCGCCCGGATTTCAGGAACCGGGCTCGCCGCCGCCTGGTCGCGCAGCGGACGGGCGAGCAGATAGCCGCCGACATCCAGATCGTCGGTCTTGCTGTAATTGCCGTCGACATGGGCGACGAAATGGTCGCCGAGCGGGACGTCGACGATGCCGTTGACCGTACGCTCGTCGGCGGCGGAGCCATAGGTCGCCAGCCCTTCGAGATGGATCGGCTCGTCGGGAACGTGGCGCGGAATGCGCGCGTCGACGACATTGACGACGCCGCCGATCGCCGACGAGCCGAACAGCAAGGCGCTTGGACCGCGCAGCACCTCGATACGTTCGGCGGTCAGCGGATTGACAGCGACGGCATGATCGACGCTGGTGTTGGAAACATCGAGGCTGCCGATGCCGTCGGTCAGTATGCGGATGCGCTCGCCCTGGAAGCCGCGCAGGACGGGCCGCGACGCACCGGGACCGTAGGACGTCGCCGAGACGCCGGGCTGGCGCGTCAGCGTGTCACCGATCGTCGGCCGCAGGTCGCGCGTCAGCTCCACGCCGGTCACGACCGAGGTTCCCGACAGCACGTCCTCCCGGCTCCGCCGGAAGCCGGTCACGACGATGTCGCTCGAATCCTTGCGATGGAAATTGTCTTCCTGCGCGGCATCCGTCTGGGCGGCGGGGTTCTGCGCCGGCGCGGCCTGGGGCTTTGCCGAATCCGCCTGGGATTGGGCCGGTTCGGAGGCGGCGCCAGCGGTTTGTGCAAGGGACATTGCCGGAACCGCGAGAATCGCCGTTCCGGCCAGCAGGATAAGACGGCGCATAAAATGCCTCGTGCTGGCAGAATCAATGCATTCGGGAACGCGCCGTCCTACTGATTAGGTTATGTTATCACAACACAGATAAACGCAGTCGGCGGGCGCTTCATCGCATAAGGCCGCCGGCCGACGTGGATCTGGGGCAACGGAATGGGGTTTATACCGCATTGCGGCGATCGGAAACGAACCCTATGGCGACGACAATTCAGCTAACGGCAACAGACGGTGCATAGAAACTTATCCTTTCCGTCAGAGTGATTTAGGATGAGGTCGATGAAGTCTTCGCGTAAAGGGATGCTGCAAGGGATCGGGGCGTCGGCCGGGATCGCCGCGACGGCCTTGCTATGTGCCGGCTGGGCCCTGCCGGCGGCGCGGATTGCGCCCGCGCCGCGCAAGGTCCTCGCCGCGCGCCAAGCGCCTGGATCGACCCTATATCCGTCCCCCTCCAACCTTGGCCCGGCCGAGATAGCCGCGCGCAATATGTTGGACGCGCGTATCCAGCAGCTGGCGCGATTCTTTCCCGGCCACGCCGGCGTTGCCATCCGCGATCTGCAAAGCGGCTGGATCACGGCCTGGCAAGGCGAGGCCTATTTCCCGCAGCAGAGCGTCAGCAAATTCTGGGTCGCCCTGACCGCGCTCGACCAGGTCGACCGGGGTCTGCTGGACCTGTCCCGGCCGGTGGTCGTGCGCCGCGAGGATCTCACCCTGTTTCACCAGCCGGTCGCGGAGCTGGTGAAGAAGAACGGCGGCTACGCCACGACCCTGGGCGAACTGATGGTGCGCGCGCTGACGGAAAGCGACAATACCGCCAACGACTTCATTCTGCGTCGCGCCGGTGGGCCCGAAGCCGTGCGCGCCTTCCTGAGCCGCAACGGAATCGCGGGCGTGCGTTTCGGACCCGGCGAGCGGCTGCTGCAAAGCCAGACCGCAGGGCTCAGCTGGCGGCAGGAATATTCGATCGGCAATGCCTTTTCCAAAGCACGCGCCAATGTGCCCATGGCGACCCGCCGTTCCGCGTTCGAGCGCTACGTCGCCAATCCGATCGACGGCGCGACACCTCTGGGAATCGTCGACGGCCTGACCAAGTTGAGACGCGGCGAGCTGCTGTCGCCGGCTTCGACGCGGCTTCTGCTCAACACCATGTCGAATACCAAGACCGGAAAACAGCGCCTCAAAGGCGGCCTCGCCGCCGGCTGGACGCTCGCGCACAAGACCGGGACCGGCCAGGATTTCGGCGGAACGGTCGCCGGCTACAACGATGTCGGAATCATCACCTCGCCGGAGGGGCGCAGCTATGCCATCGCGGTCATGATCGGGCGAACGACGGTCGGAATCCCGACGCGCCAGGCGCTGATGAACGATGCCGTGCGCGCGGTGATCAGCTACGATCGTACGCTCGGCGGCTATTGAGGCGCCGGAATGGCGCCCTTCTTGCCGTAACGCCGCGCGAGGCGTAAACTCGGCCGCAAGAGGACGCCGGGAGGATGACGACGCACGTCGCATGTGCCGCTTTGGCCGCGTTCGCGGCTGCGGCCATCGGCATGTCGGCACCGGCGGCGAATAGCGCCTCGACTAATAATAACGTCTCGACAAGTGACGTCTCGACACTAGCCGAACCGATGCTGCCGGGCGCCGCCCCGCCCGCAGCCGACGAGCCTTTCGACATGCTCAAATTGGGCGTCGACGGCAACGACCGCATGACGGTGCCGGTCAGCGTCATCGACCAGGGCCCCTATCCGTTTCTGATCGACACCGGCGCGGAGCGGACCGTCATCTCTCAGGAACTGGCGCAACGTCTGGCGCTGGCCGCGGGCGGAGCGATCAGAATCCATAGCATGACCGAAGCGTCCGACGTGGCGACCGCGATCATCCCCAAGCTTCAGATCAGCAAGAACGCCGTCCACAACATTCGCGCGCCGGCGCTTCCCCTCGCCAATATCGGCGCCGCCGGCATGCTGGGCGTCGACAGCCTCAAGTCACAGCGGGTGATCTTCGATTTTGCGAAGAAGAGGATGTCGATCGCGGCGGCGGGAAAACGAGTCGAAGATTGGGGTCCGGACACCATCGTCGTCACCGGCAAGAGCCTCTACGGCCGATTGATCCTGGTCGACTCGCGGCTCGAGGGCGAAAAGGTCATCGTCGTCATCGATACCGGATCGGAGGTCACGGTCGGCAACAACGCGCTGCGCAGGAAGCTGCTGGAAAAACGCAAGCTTCGTGCGACGATCCCCGTCGAGCTGACCAGCGTCACCGGCGGCAGGCAGATCATCGACTATACGTCGGTGCGGCGCATAACGCTGGGCGGCGTCAACCTGTTGAACATGCCGATCGGCTTCGCCGAGGTTCATCCTTTCGCGCAATTGGGGCTGAGCGACCGACCCGCGATCCTGCTGGGAATGGACGCGCTGCGCCTGTTCCAGCGCGTGTCGGTCGACTTCGCCCGCAAGGAAGTGCGCTTCATGATGCCCGAGACCGCGCCGATCCGATTCAGCGTGTAATCGCCTCTGCGCCCTGCTCCGCTCCCTGACGTTCAAGCCTTGGCGGTCGCGGCGATCTTGGCCGCGACGGCGGCCGCGAAACGGTCGACATTCTCATCCGACAGTCCGGCGACGTTGAACCGCCCCGAACCGGCCATGTAGAATCCATGCTCCTTGCGCAGCTCGAGCACGGCTTCGGGCGATAGCGGCAGCATCGAGAACATGCCGTTTTGCGTGCCGATATAAGCGAGCGACGGATCGGCCGCCGCAAGCCGCGCGCGAAGACCGCGGATGCGGGCCAGCATTTCCTCGACTTCGATATGCCAATCGCGCGCCAGATCGGGCGTGTCGAGGATGATGCGGACGATCGCGGCGCCATGGTCGGGCGGCATCGACCAATTGGTGCGCGCCAGGGTCAGCAGATTGCCATAAGCGAGCTTCGCCGCATCCTCGCTCGCAGCCTTGACGAACAGCGCACCCACGCGATCGCGATAAAGGCCGAAATTCTTGTCGCAGCTTTGCGCAACCAGCGCCTCTTCGACCCGTTCGACCATCATCCGCGCGCCCGCGGCATCGGCCTCGAGGCCATTGCCGAGACCCTGGTAAGCGAGGTCGATGAAGGGGATCATGCCGCGCTCGGCGACGAAGCGCGAAAGCGTGTCCCATTGGTCGAGGCTGAGGTCGGCACCGGTCGGGTTATGGCAGCAGCCGTGCAGCAGCACGAAATCGCCCCGCTTCGCCTCCTGGAGCGCCGCCATCATCGCTTCGAACAGGACCGTGCGGCTGATCTTGTCATAATAAGGATGTTCGACAATCGCGAGCCTGGCGCTGGACAGCAGCGGCTCGTGGTTGGGCCAGGTCGGCTGGCCGACGAAGACCCGCGCGCCAGCGGCGGCGGCGTGGATCAGCTCGGCGCCCAACCGAAGCGCGCCGCAGCCACCCGGGGTCTGGATGCCGACGATCCGCGGATCCGCGGCCAGATCCGGCCCGAACGCCAGGCCCTTGATGAGCGCGGTGAAGCGCGTGTCGCCGTCGGATCCGAGATAGGCTTTGGTGTCCTGCGTCTCGAGCAGGATGCGTTCGGCGGCCTTGACCGACCGCAGGATCGGCGTGTTCCCTGCCGCGTCGCGATAGACGCCGACGCCGACGTCGATCTTGGTCGGCCGCGGATCGTCGCGGTGAAGGCCGATCAGCGCCAGCAGCCCGTCCGGCTGCTGCGGCTTCAATCGCTCGAACAATCTGTCTGAATCGGCCAAAAGAAATCCTTCGCTCATCTGCTCCTCCGCGGCGGGCATTACTCAGCTACAGTCAGCCGCACAACCATTGGAACGAGTCCCCGTCCCTGTCGATTGAATCGGCGACGAACCATCGGGAGATAGGAAATGGCCGCGCGTCCGTACTGGAAGGGACAGGTCCGCCTCGCCCTCGTGTCGATACCCGTCGAAATCTATCCGGCGACCAAAAGCGGCGCGCAGGTCGCGTTCAATCAGATCCACGAGCCGAGCGGCCAGCGCATCAAATATGAAAAGGTCGTCCCGGGCATCGGACCGGTCAATCCGGACGAGATCGTCAAAGGCTTCCAATATGAAAAAGGCAGCTATGTCCTGCTCGACGACGACGAGCTGGAGGCAGTCAAGCTCGAGAGCAAGAAGACGCTCGATCTCACGCAGTTCGTCGACGCCCACGAGATCGACATGATCTATTTCGACAAGCCTTATTATGTCGTTCCGGCCGACGATCTCGCCGAGGACGCGTTCATCGTGCTGCGCGAAGCGCTTCGCCGCAGCCGCAAGGTCGGGCTCGGCCAATTGACGCTTCGCGGCCGCGAATATGTCGTCAGCCTCAAGCCCTGCGGCAAGGGCATGGTCCTCGAGACGCTGCGCTATGCCGACGAGGTCAGCCGCGCCTCCTCCTACTTCCGCGAGATCGAGGACAAGAAGCCCGACGACGAACTGCTCGATCTGGCCGAGACGCTGATCGAGAAAAAGACCGCGCCGTTCGACGCCTCCGAATTCCACGACCGCTACGTCGACGCGCTGCACGAGCTTATCGACCGCAAGATGAAAGCGAAGGGCAAGAAGATCAGACCGGAAAAGGAGCCGGCACCGACGCGCGGCACCAATGTCGTGGATTTGATGGCGGCGTTGAAACGCTCGATCGAGCGGCCGCCGTCGAGACCGGCTTCGGCCAAGAAGGCTTCGCCGGCCCGCAAGCCGGCCGCAAGAAAGGCGCCGGCCGCCAAACCCGCGGCAAGACGCCGGGCGGCGCGCGGCTGAGCGCCGTCACGGCATGACGAGAAAAGCCGATCCGCTTGCCGTCTACAACGCCAAGCGCGACTTCGGGCGCACCGCCGAGCCTGCCGGCAAGGTCGCGCCCGGCAAGCATCACCGGTTCATCGTGCAGAAGCATGATGCGACGCGGCTCCACTACGATTTTCGGCTCGAGCTCGACGGCGTGCTGAAAAGCTGGGCAGTGACGCGCGGGCCCAGCCTGGATCCCGCCGACAAGCGGCTGGCGGTGCGCACCGAGGATCATCCCCTCGGCTACGCCAGTTTCGAAGGCACGATCCCCAAGGGCGAATATGGCGGCGGCGCGGTGATGCTGTGGGACCGCGGGAAATGGATCCCGCACGTCGGCAAGGATCCGCACAAGACGCTGGCCGAAGGGCATCTTCATTTCACGCTCGAAGGCGAGCGGATGAAAGGCGAGTGGATCCTGATCCGCCTCAAGCCGCGCGGCAAGGAGCGCACCGAAAATTGGCTGCTGCGCAAGATCGAGGACGAATATGCCGGCAGCTCCACTGGCCTCACCGACAAATATCTGACCTCGATCAAGACCGGCCGGACGATGCAGGAGATTGCAGAGGGCATTCCTCCCCGGCACGGGGAGGGGGACCACCCGAAGGGTGGTGGAGGGGGTCTGGGGAAGCGCTCCAAGCCCCCTCCACCGGCCGAAGGCCGGTCCCCCTCCCCGTCCCGTGGAGGACTAAAAAAACCTTCGCCCTTCCGCGCGGTTCAGAAGGCGACGCTCGTCGATGCGGTGCCGTCGGGATCCCGCTGGCTCCACGAGATGAAGTATGACGGCTACCGCTGCCTGCTGGCCATCGGCGGCGGCCGGGCGATCGTCTACACCCGTTCGGGCCTCGACTGGTCGGACAAGTTCCCGGATATCGTCGCGGCCGGGGCCAGGATCGACGCGCGATCGGCGCTGATCGACGGCGAGATCGTCAAGCTCGACGACAAGGGCAACACCGGATTTTCGGCGCTCCAGCAAGCGATCGGCGAAGGCGGCACGGGCCTGACATTGTTCGCCTTCGATCTGCTGATGCTCGACGGCGAGGATCTGACCCGCCTGCCCGCCATCGCGCGCAAGCAGCGCCTCGCCGCGCTGCTGGGCGATGGCGACCCGCCGTTCATCCTCTACGCCGACCATGTGGTCGGCCAGGGCGAGAAGCTGTTCGAGGCCATGTGCGCGGCCGGCCAGGAAGGGATCATATCCAAGCTGGCCGACGCGCCCTATCGCGGCGGGCGCACCAGAAGCTGGCTCAAGATCAAATGCACCCAGCGTCAGGAGTTCGTCATCGCCGGCTGGACGCCGAGCGACAGCAAGACGCGTTCGCTGCGCTCGCTGCTGCTCGCGGTCAATGAAGCCGGGAAGCTGCGCTATGCGGGCAAGGTCGGCACCGGGTTCGGCAGGACGACGCTCGACGATCTGCTGAAGCGGCTGCACAAGCTCGAAGTGGGCAAGCCGCCGGTTGCGGTCCCGCGGGCGGAGGCACGCGGGGCGCGTTGGGTAAAGCCGGAGCTGGTCGCCGAAGTCGCGTTCGCCGAATTCACCTCCGACCGGGTCGTGCGCCACGCCAGCTTCATCGGCCTGCGCGGCGACAAGCCCGCGGCGGAGATCGTCGAGGAGCGGCCGCAGCCGCTGCAGAAGGATGCGCGACAGCCGGCCCGCTCCGCGATCAAAATCAGCCATCCGGACCGGATCGTTTTCCCGGACTCCGACATCACCAAAGGCGCGCTTGCCGATTATTATAGCGCGGTGGGAGCGATCATGATGCCCTGGGCCGTCAATCGTCCGTTGAGCCTGGTGCGATGTCCCCAGGGACGGGCGAAGAAATGCTTCTTCCAGAAGCATGATGCCGGCACGTTCGGGCCGCACGTGCTGCAGATTCCGATCAAGGAAAGCAACGGCGAGAAGGAGAATTACATCTATATCGCCGACGCCGACGGGCTCCTCGCCTGCGTCCAGATGGGCACGGTCGAGTTCCACGGCTGGGGGGCGCCCGTCGCCGATGTCGAAAGGCCGGACCGGCTGGTGTTCGACCTCGACCCCGACGAAGGGCTCGGCTTCGACGCGGTCAGGAAAGCGGCGCGCGACATCAGGCAGCATCTAGCCGACATCGGACTGCAGACCTTTCCAATGCTGACCGGCGGCAAGGGGCTGCATGTGGTGGTGCCGCTACAGCCGCGGGCCGAATGGCCCGAGGTCAAGGATTTCGCGCGGCGCTTCAGCGTTGCCCTGGCCACCGCCGAGCCCGAACGGTTCACCGCCAACCTCGCCAAGGCGCGGCGCAAGGGACGAATATTCATCGATTACCTGCGCAATCAGCGTGGCGCCACGGCGATCATGCCTTACTCGGCCAGGGCGCGGGCACGCGCTCCGGTCGCCGCGCCGATCAACTGGGACGAACTCGACGATTATGAAAGCGGCGCGCGCTACACGGTGCGCGACGCCGATCTGCTGATCGAGCGCGCGGCGAGCCGAACGCTGCAGGGCTGGGGCGAAGCGGCACAGGCGCTTCCCGACCTGTAGAACGGCCGGGGTGGAAGTCGCCATCACGCCGTCTTATATCGGCAACACACTTGCCAGCGGCGGGACGTCGGGCTCATGGACGATGAAAGGACGATGGGGGTAGCTATGGCGACCAAGACCGGAACCGAAACCAAATTGAAACTCGAAGCGCCCGAACCTCTGCATCCGGTGCAGCCGCAGGAGGCATCGGGACTGGTTCCGCTGAAGGAGGATGAACGCAGCGCGCTCGAGGTCAAGGTCGACAGCTTCATCGAAGATCTGGTGGCGACCGACACCAACAGCCCCGAATTCGGCCGGAAGGTCGACCAGCTGACGAGCATGGGGCGAAAGGAGATCGCCGAGGCCGCCGGCCAATCGAACCGTTTCCTCGACCGGCCCGTCAAGGCGATCGACAGCGACACCGGTATCGGCACCGACCTGACCGAGCTTCGCCGCACGGTCGAGGACCTCGACCCTTCGCGCCGGGGCAAATTGCTGCAGCCAAGGAAATTGTTCGGCATCATCCCGTTCGGATCGAAGCTGCGCAATTATTTCGACAGCTACAAGTCGGCGCAGAGCCACATTTCGACGATCCTGGCACGGCTCGCTTCCGGCAAGGACGAGCTGTTGATGGACAATGCGGCGATCGACACCGAACGCGCCAATCTGTGGAAGGCGATGCACAAGCTCGAGCAGATGATCCACATCTCGAAAACGATGGATGCGCGGCTCGAGGACAAGGCGAACGCGCTGGATTCGAGCGATCCCGCCAAAGCCAAAGCCATGCGCGAACAGGCGCTTTTCTATGCCCGCCAGCGCACGACCGACCTTCTGACGCAAATGGCGGTGAGCGTGCAGGGCTATCTCGCGCTCGACCTGGTCAAGAAGAACAATGTCGAGCTGGTGAAAGGCGTTGACCGCGCCTCGACGACCACGGTTTCGGCGCTGCGCACCGCGGTCACGGTCGCGCAGGCGCTGACCAACCAGAAGCTGGTGCTCGAGCAGATCACGGCGCTCAACACCACCACCGCCGACGTCATCGAAGGCACCGGCAGCATGCTCAAGAACCAGACCGTCGAGATCCACAAACAGGCGGCCTCGGCCACGATCCCGCTCGAGACGCTCCAGCGTGCGTTCCAGAATATCTACGACACGATGGACGCGATCGATCAGTTCAAGCTCGAGGCGCTCGGCAACATGAAACAGACGGTCGACACGCTGTCGAGCGAGGTCGAGAAGTCGCGCGGATATATCGCGCGCGCCGAGGGCGTCGAGCAGAACCGCTTGTCCGGCGAGCCTTCGCCGCTGACCGCGATCGAGGGATGAGGCTTCGGCAAGCGATGGTGGAGACACGCAGCGTCGAGGAGGTCCTGGCCCGCGCCGGCGAATTGTTTGCGCGCTACGACGGCAGGCCGGCGGCGGCGCGCGGCGTACCAGGCCGGCGCTACGCCCGGGATATCCGATCGATCGGTCGGCGCGTCGCCAATATGGGAATGGCGCTTGGCGCGCTGATCGTGGCGACGATCGCCTTCGGCCTGCTGGTGGGGCCGATCGGTTGGACCGGCCTGTTCCTCGCCACGGTCGCCGCGTTCATCCTGATGTTTTTCTTTTCGGTCTGGCCGGCCGAGCCGAAGCGCCCCGTCTACAGCGACCAGCTGCCGAACAGGACGGTCGTCCAGCAGCTCGACTCCTATCTGGCGCGCCAGCGCCGCGCGCTCCCCGCGCCGGCCGCGCAGCGCATCGACGCGATCAGCACCACGCTTCCGTTGCTCGAGGCCAGGCTCGCCGACGTGGACGCGCTCGATCCGCTCGCGCAGGACGCCCGCCGGCTGATGGGCAAGCACCTGCCCGATCTGATCGACCGCTACGAGCGGATTCCGGCCGCTTATCGCGGCGAACGCGACGGCGACGGCAAGACCGTCGACGAGCGCCTGCTCTCGAGCCTCGACGCGGCGCGCGAGGCATTGGACGAGATCGGCTCCAAGCTCGCCAAGGACGATCTGAGCGCCTTCGAGACGCAAGGGCGGTTCATCGAAAGCAGGTACAAGGAAAGCCCGGAGTTCGGCTCGGGGCAGTAGCGCCGTCTAAAGCAGGATGCGATTCAATCCCATCGCATCCCGCTTTGGAGTGATTTCGAGCCAGATGGAATCATCTGGCGGCTCGGAAATCACGGCAATCAAAGAACTTTCTAGCCTCGTTCCGGTTCAACCTGAACCGGAACGAGGCTAGCTGGCCGCCGCCAATATCCGCTGCGCCTGGATGAGGTGCGGCCGGTCGATCATCTTGCCGTCCAGCGACAGCACGCCGGCGCCGGGATTGGCGGCGAACGCCTCCACCACCGCGCGGGCATGCGCCACCTCGGCTTCGCTCGGCGTGAACGCCCGGTTGATCACGGCGATCTGGTCGGGATGGATGGCGAGCATTCCGGTGAAGCCGTCGCGCCGGCCACGGGCAGCATAAGCGGCGAGGCCGTCCAGATCCTTGAAATTAGAATAGATGGTCTCGATCGCGGGCACGTCCGCGGCCGCCGCGCCGAACAGGCAGAGCGAGCGGGCAAGCTCGCACGGTGCGGTGAAGCGGCCGTCCTCCTCGCGGGCGCTGGATGCCCCCACAGCCGCGGTCAGATCCTCGACGCCCCAGGTAAGGCCTGCCAGGCGCTTCACCCCGGCATAGGTGCCGAGCTGGAAGAGCGCGGCCGGAGTTTCGGTCGCGAGCGCCAGGATCATCGCCGCGACATTGCCGCGCTCGGTCAGCCGCCGCGCCAGCTCGGTCACGGATGCGCCGCCCGATGCCTTGGGAAGCACGACTCCGTCCGGGTGCGTGGCGACGATCGCGTGGATATCCCGGTCGGCTTCGGGCCCGTCGATGGGGTTGATCCGAACCCACAAAGGCATGGTGCGTTTTTGCCCGAGGAAGCCGGCGACAGCGTGGCGCGCCTCCGCCTTGCCGGCGGCCGCGACGCTGTCCTCCAAATCCAGGATCAAGGCATCCGCGCCGGAACCGAGCGCCTTTTCCATCCGGTCCGGACGATCGCCGGGCACGAACAAGAGCGAGCGCAGCCTCATGCCGGATCGACCCGAAGGAGCAACTTGCCCTCGCTTACCTGCCCGCCGACGGCAGCATCGACTTCGGCGACGATGCCGTCGAACGGAGACGAGAGGCTATGCTCCATCTTCATCGCCTCGATAGTGACGAGTTTCTGGCCCTTTGTCACCGCGTCTCCCTGTCGGACGTCGAGCGCGATGATCCGGCCGGGCATGGGCGAGATCAGCGAACCATCGGAAGCCGCGCCGCCGCCCCCGCCTCCGCCCTCTCCGGGAAGCGTGAAAGCGAAGCTCTGCCCGTCGGCGAAGACCAGCATCGCGCCGCCCGCCGGCGTCGCGATTCCGCCCAGCGGCGCATCCTCGCCGGCCGCCACCGTCCGTGTCGCATTGCGGTGCCGCAGGACGACCCGATTCTCGTCCCGTGCATTGGCGCGAAATCCCTGCAAGGCGCGCCATGGCAGGTCGGCCGAGGGCGCCTCGCCGAAGTCGCAACCGAGCATGGCGACCGCGGCAATGTTCCACACGGCCTCGGGAGGATCGGAGGAAGGGATCAGGCGATCGATGCGCGCCGGGATGAACCCGGTATCGACCTTGCCGGCGGCGAAATCGGGATCGGACACCAGCCGCTGCAGGAAGGCCGCATTGGTCTTGACCGGCCAAACCTCCACCGAAGCCAGCGCGTCGGCGAGTTGCCCGATCGCGCCGTCGCGGGTCGCCGCGGCGGCGATCAGCTTGGCGATCATCGGATCATAATAAGGGCTGATCCGATCGCCTTCGCCGAAGCCGGTTTCGAGCCGGATGCGGCGCGGCATGACGCTGTGATCAAGCCGCCCGGTCGAAGGCAGGAAATCGTGCTCGGGGTCCTCGGCGTAAAGCCGCGCTTCGACGGCGCAGCCGCTGATCGCAAGCTCGTCCTGGCGCTTCGGCAAGGGCTCGCCCGACGCGACGCGCAGCTGCCATTCGACCAAGTCGATTCCGGTGATCTCCTCGGTCACCGGATGCTCGACCTGAAGGCGCGTGTTCATCTCCATGAACCAGATGCGGTCGGCGCGAAGGCCCTCGCTTGCGTCGGCGATGAACTCGACCGTTCCCGCACCGACATAATCGACCGCGCGCGCCGCCTTGACCGCCGCTTCGCACACCGCGGCGCGCGTCGCTTCGTCCATGCCGGGCGCCGGCGCTTCCTCGATCACTTTCTGGTGGCGCCGCTGCAGCGAGCAGTCGCGCTCGAACAGATGGACGATGGCGCCGTGCGTATCGCCGAACACCTGCACCTCGATGTGGCGTGGCCGCTCGACATATTTTTCGATCAGCACCCGGTCGTCGCCGAACGAGGCTTCCGCCTCGCGCTTGCACGACGCGAGCATCTCGGCGAATTCGGCCCCGTCGTTGACGCGGCGCATGCCCTTGCCGCCACCGCCCGCGACCGCCTTGATCAGCACGGGATAGCCGATCGCGTCGGCCTCGGCGCGCAGCCGCTTCGGCGCCTGGTCCTCGCCGAGATAGCCGGGCGTCACGGGCACCTCCGCCTCCGCCATCAGCTTCTTGGCCGCATCCTTCAGCCCCATCGCGCGGATCGAGTGCGGCGTTGGACCGACCCAGATCAGCCCGGCATCGCCCACCGCCTGCGCGAAATCGGCGTTTTCCGACAGGAAGCCGTAGCCGGGGTGGATCGCCTCCGCCCCGGCCTCCCTGGCCGCAGCGATGATCTTCTCGCCGACCAGATAGCTTTCGCGCGCCGGCGACGGGCCGATATGCACCGCCTCGTCCGCCTCGCGGACGTGCATCGCCTTGGCGTCGGCATCCGAATAAACCGCGACCGTGCGTATGCCGAGCCGCCGCGCGGTGCGTATGATCCGGCACGCGATCTCGCCGCGGTTGGCGATGAGGAGCGAGGCGATCATGCAGAATTCCTCCCCGAGCTTGTCTTGGGGAGGGGGACCATGCGAAGCATGGTGGAGGGGCCGTGCTCAAGGACATTGCACCAAAGGGAGGCGGGCGCGCAGTGCGAAAGGCGCGCGCGCTTCGCCGCGATATGAGTATCCTGGATTTCTTCTGCAGCGACGCGCGTCTCGCCATCGAAGTCGATGGGAAAATGCATGAGAGTGCTGACAGACTCGCTCGCGACAATGCGCGCGACAGGTGGTTTCAAAAAGCGGGGATCAAGACGATGCGGCTTCCTGCGGCAGCGGTGCTTGGTGACGCAGAAGCTGTACTTCGCTCCATAATTGAAGAGGCACAGGCCGAACTGCCCCTCCACCACCCGGCATTGCCGGGTGGTCCCCCTCCCCGAGACGAGCTCGGGGAGGATTGATTGGGCCCTTGCCCCCATCACATCCGGAACAGCCCGAACTGCGCGCGTTCGGGGATGGGGGCGTTGAGGGTCGTGCTGAAGGCCAGGCCCAGCACATCGCGCGTCTGGACCGGATCGATGATGCCGTCGTCCCACATCCGCGCGGTGGCGTAATAAGGATTGCCTTCGTCCTCGTAGCGCTGACGGATCGGCGCCTTGAACGCCTCGGCTTCCTCGTTCGACCATGTGTCGGCATCCTTGTGCACCGTCGCGAGCACCGAGGCGGCCTGCTCGCCGCCCATCACGCTGATCCGGCTGTTGGGCCAGCTGAACAGGAAACGCGGCGAATAGGCGCGGCCGGACATGCCGTAATTGCCGGCGCCGAAGCTGCCGCCGATCAGCAAAGTGACCTTCGGCACCTGGGCGGTGGCGACGGCAGTGACCAGCTTCGCGCCGTCCTTGGCGATTCCGCCGGCCTCATATTTGCCGCCGACCATGAAGCCGGAGATATTCTGCAGGAACAGCAACGGAATGCGGCGCTGGCACGCAAGCTCGATGAAATGCGTGCCCTTCAGCGCGCTTTCCGAGAAGAGGATGCCGTTGTTGGCGAGGATCGCGACCGGAATTCCCCAGATATGCGCGAAACCGCACACCAGGGTGGTGCCGTAGAGCGCCTTGAACGGATGGAATTCGGAGCCGTCGACGATCCGGCCGATCACCTCATGCACGTCGTACGGCGTGCGCACGTCGTCGGGAATGATGCCGTACAGCTCGTCGGCGTCGAGCTTCGGCGGCGTCGGCTCCGCGAGCAGCACGTCGATGGCCTTGGCACGGTTGAGCCGTCCGACGATGTCGCGAACGATCGCAAGCGCATGCGCGTCGTTGTCGGCAAGATGATCGACCACGCCCGATTTGCGGGCATGGAGATCGCCGCCGCCCAGATCCTCGGCCGAAATCTCCTCTCCCGTCGCCGCCTTCACCAGCGGCGGCCCGGCGAGGAAGATCGTGCCCTGGTTGCGCACGATCACGCTTTCGTCCGACATCGCCGGAACATAGGCACCACCGGCGGTGCAGCTGCCCATCACGCAAGCGATCTGCGGAATGCCGGCCGCGCTCATCTGCGCCTGATTGTAGAAGATGCGGCCGAAATGATCGCGATCGGGGAACACCTCGGCCTGATGCGGGAGGTTGGCGCCGCCGCTGTCGACCAGATAGACGCAGGGCAGCCGGTTCTGAAGCGCGATCTCCTGCGCGCGCAGATGCTTCTTGACCGTCAGCGGGAAATAGGCGCCGCCTTTCACCGTGGGATCGTTGGCGACGATCATCACCTCGCGTCCCGACACGCGGCCGATGCCGGTGATCATTCCGGCGCCCGGCGCCTCGTCGTGATACATGCCGTTGGCCGCGAGCTGGCCGATCTCCAGGAACGGCGAGCCGGGATCCATCAGGTGCAGGAGGCGATCGCGGGGCAGCAGCTTGCCGCGCTCGACATGGCGGGCGCGATGCTTCTCCGGCCCGCCGAGCGCCGTCGCCGCGGCCTTCTCGCGAAGCTGCGCGGCAAGCTCGCGATTGTGCGCGGCACGCCTGCGGAAGTCGGCGGACTGGGCGTCGACAGCGGAGGTGAGCGCGCTCATGCGTGCACCGGCTTCTTGCGGATCAGATAACGGTAGACGCCGAGCAGATTGATTCCGAACAGGACGATGTTCTGCGTCCCGATCCCATCGGCCTCCTTGCTCGCGAAGCCCCAGGCGATCAGCGCCACCGACGCGCTGACGAAAATGACGAAGGCCCAACCGGTCGGCTTGCGGCCGAGATCGAGCGAGACGATCAGCGCCGCGATGGCGCCCGCGATCGATCCATACCATTGCAGGGTATCGAGCAGTGTGTCGTTCATGCGCCGATCAATTCCCGGCCGATGAGGAAGCGCCGGATTTCGTTGGTCCCGGCGCCGATATCGTAGAGCTTGGCGTCGCGCAGCAGGCGCTCCACCGGCCATTCGCGCGTATAGCCGGCACCGCCCAATGCCTGGATCGCCTCCAGCGACGTGCGCACCGCATTTTCGCTGGCGAGCAGGATGGCGCCGGCCGCGTCGGCGCGCATCGCCTGCCCGGAATCGCAGGCGCGCGCGACCGCATAGACATAGGCCCGCGCGCTGTTGAGCGCGACATACATGTCGGCGACCTTGGCCTGGATGAGCTGGAAGCTGCCGATCGGCTGGCCGAACTGCTTGCGCTCGCGCACGTAGGGAAGCACGATATCCAGACAGGCCTGCATGATCCCGATCGGACCCGCCGCAAGCACGGCGCGTTCGTAATCGAGACCCGACATCAATATCTTCACCCCCTCGTTCAGCGGACCCATCAGCTGGTCGCCGCCGACCTCGCAATCCTCGAACACCAGCTCGGCGGTGTCCGATCCGCGCATTCCCATCTTGTCGAGCTTCTTGGAGACCGAGAAGCCCTTGGTGCCCTTTTCGATGAGGAAGGCCGAGATGCCCTTCGCGCCAGCCGCCATGTCGGTCTTGGCGTAGACCACCAGCACGTCCGCATGCGGCGCGTTGGTGATCCAGAATTTGGTGCCGTTGAGGACGAAGCCGTTGCCGCGCCGCTCGGCCTTCAGCTTCATCGATACGACGTCCGAGCCCGATCCGGCCTCGGACATGGCGAGCGATCCGACATGCTCGCCGCTGATCAGCCGCGGCAGATATTTCCGCTTCTGCTCGTCCGATCCCCAGCGCCGGATCTGGTTGACGCATAGGTTGGAATGCGCGCCGTAGCTCAGGCCGACCGAAGCGGATGCGCGCGACACTTCCTCCATCGCGACGCAATGTTCGAGGTAGCCGAGCCCCAGCCCGCCCCATTGCTCCTCGACCGTGATGCCGTGAAGCCCGAGCGCGCCCATCTGCGGCCACAGCGCGCGCGGAAAAGTGTTGGTCTCGTCGATCTCGGCGGCGTGGGGCGCGATGCGATCGCTGGCAAAGCGATACGTACTGTCGCGAATCGCTTCGGCGGTCTCGCCGAGACCAAAATCGAGCCCACTGTTCACTGCATCGCCTCCTGCCGGAACGCGCCTAGCAGAGCCGCGATTATTTGAACAAGGTCGCGTGCGTGCCTATTTTGAAACCAGGGTCCCGACCCTCGTCCTGCCTGGAGCTTTCACCATGACCGCCGACCCCATCGTGATCCTTTCCTACGCGCGCACCCCCATGGGCAGCTTTCAGGGCAGCCTTTCGGGCGCCAGCGCCACCGATCTGGGCAAGACCGCGGTCGGCGCGGCGGTCCAGCGCGCCGGAGTGGCGCATGCGGCGATCGAGCGCATCTATATGGGATGCGTGCTCCCCGCCGGACTTGGCCAGGCGCCGGCACGGCAGGCGGCGCTCAGGGCCGACCTTCCGGATCATATCGAGGCGACGACGATCAACAAGATGTGCGGATCGGGGATGCAGGCCGCGATCATGGCCGCCGACGCGCTCGCCGCCGGCTCGACCGATCTGGTCATTGCCGGGGGCATGGAGAGCATGACCAACGCGCCTTATCTGATGACCAAGCATCGCGGCGGCGCGCGCATCGGCCACGACAGCATCTACGATCATATGTTCCTCGACGGGCTCGAGGACGCCTATGAGCCCGGCCGGCTGATGGGCAGCTTCGCGGAGGAATCGGCCGGCCTTTACCAGTTCACCCGCGAAGCACAGGACGATTATGCGATCACCTCGCTGGAACGCGCGCAAAAGGCGCAGCAGCAGGGCTGGTTCGACCGCGAGATCGTCGCCGTCGAAGTGGCGGGCCGCAAGGGCGCCGTCAGCGTCGCGGAGGACGAGCAGCCGGGAAAGGGCGATGCGGCCAGGATTCCGACGCTGAAGCCGGCCTTCGCCAAGGACGGCACGATCACCGCCGCCAATGCCTCGTCGATCTCGGACGGCGCCGCCGCGCTCGTGCTGACCCGCGCCAGCGTCGCCGACAAGCTGGGCCTCAAGCCCGTCGCGCGCATCGTGAGCCATGCGGCGCACGCCCATGCGCCGGCGCGCTTCACGACGGCGCCGGTGGGGGCGATGACCAAGGCGCTCGAGCGCGCCGGCTGGTCGACGAAGGACGTCGATCTGTACGAGGTCAACGAGGCGTTCGCCTGCGTCGCGATGATCGCGATGCGCGATCTCGGCATCGCCCACGACGTGATCAACGTCCACGGCGGCGCCACCGCGCTCGGCCACCCGATCGGAGCGAGCGGCGCGCGGATCCTCGCTACGCTCCTGTCGGCGCTCGAAACCCACGGCCAGAAGCGCGGTTTGGCCTCGCTGTGCATCGGCGGCGGCGAAGCCACCGCGATGGCGGTGGAATTGATGAATTGATCCTGCCAGCGCCGCGGGGGAATTATAGATTCAGCGCACGTCCGACGCCCCCTCCACCGCTACGCGGTCCCCCTCCCCGCCAAGCAGGGAGGATCAAAGGCTCTCGCCGGGATCGACACCCCAGATCGCGTCGGTGCGGATATAGCCGCGCTTGCCCCTGACATCGAACGCGCACCAATTGTCGGTGCATTTGGACAGGCGACCCACCACGCCGGGTTCGACCATGAAGCGGACCTTGGAAGCCGCGTCGGGCTTCTCGTGCATCGGATGCGGTTCGGCGCCCGTCACCAAAGCGGTGCGGGTGTCGCTCAGCAATGTGACGAGCATCCAGCCGGTCGTGCCGCCGGGATCCTGGATCTTGCGCCAATTGGGATAGACTTCGATCACGCGGACCGGCAGATCGGCACGGCTGTACAGCCAGGTCGCCGGATAGGTCTTGCCGGGCCCTGTGCGCATCATTGCCCGGCCCGCCGCGATCGACGCCCAATAAGGGGTCTTGCGCTGTTCCTGCGCCTGCACCGCGGACGTGCTCACCAGCGCCGCGACCAAGGCCAAAGCGAATGCCCTCAGCACCATGGCTCTCCTCCTGCGCGCCTTCCGGTCAGGCGGAGTCGCCCGACGTCCGGAAAGACCGGCCCGAATATCAGTCTATAGCGTGATCAGCTTTGATCGAAGCAGATCACGCCAAGAATTTCCTTTGTTTGCCGCATTTTCCAAGTCGTCAGCTGTCGCCAGCTGACTTGAAGATGCTTTAGGCATGGTGGCGAGCGTGCTTCAACCGCTATATCCGGCCCGGCCCAATTCGGGACTCGTGCGGCATCACAGATGACGGAGGACGCTCAGTCGCCGGTCATGATCCGGTCCAGCAATTGCCGCACCGTCGGAATGAAACCGTTGGAATAAAAGGGATCGCTCTTGAAGCGGAACGCCGAATGGCCGGCGAACACCAGATTGTCCTCGACCGAGCCGCCGTGCGCGACGTCCTGCAGCGTCTTCTGGATACAGAAGCTGCGCGGATCGGCGAGCCGCCCGGTGCTGTTCTTCTCGTTATCGGCCCAGGATGAGAAGCCGCACTGGCTGAGGCAGCCCATGCAATCGGCCTGGTCCTTGCGGATCATCGCCTTTTCGTCGGGTGCGACGAACACCAAAGTCTCGTCGGGAGTCTTGAGCGCCTCGGTGAAGCCCTGCGCATACCATTCGCGCGCGTGCAGCAGATCGCCGCGCGTCACCCAGACGTTCTTCTTGTTGCCGACGCCGACATCGAGCTGGAACGCATGGTCGCCGAGCGGTTCCTTGGTGAAGGCGATCTGGCGGTGCGAGCGCGCTTCCAAGGCCCGCAGGAAGCTGTTGCGCACCGCCGAGCTGTAGAAGCCGGTCGGCGAGAAGCGGTGGAGCAGGATATCGCCTTCCTCCAGCGTCATCAGCTTTTGCTTCCAAAGGTCGGGGATGGGGCTTTCCTGGGTGAGCAGCGGCCGCGTCCCGAACTGGAAGGCGATCTGTCCGAGCTCGGGATTGTCGATCCAATTCTCCCACTCGCGAAGATTCCAGACGCCCCCGGCCATGACGATCGGCAGGCTGTCGGAAACGCCTCCTGCCCGCATGGTCTCGCGCAGCGCCTTGACGCGCGGATAAGGATCCTGCGGCATCTGCGGATCTTCCGCGTTGGAAAGGCCGTTGTGGCCGCCCGCCAGCCACGGATCCTCGTAGACGACCGCCGCGAGCCATTCGGCCGCCTTCGAATAGGCGCGCTTCCACAGCGCGTTGAAGGCGCGCGCCGAGCTGATGATCGGCAGATAATTGACCCCGTAGGAGGCGGCGATCTCCGACAATTTATAAGGCATGCCGGCGCCGCAGGTGACGCCGGCGACCAGGCCGCGCGTCCGCTCGAGCACGCCGTGCAGGACGCGCTGCGCGCCGCCCATCTCCCATAATATGTTGATGTTGATCGCGCCCTTTCCGGCTGCGATGTCGTAGGCGCGCCTGACCTGCTCCACCGCACCGTCGATCGCGTAGCGGATCAGCTCCTCGTGCCGATCGCGCCGCGTCAGTGCGTGATATATCTGGGGGATGATCTTGCCCTCGGGATCATAGCTGTCGGCATTGACCGCCGAGACGGTGCCGATGCCGCCGGCCGCAGCCCATGCGCCCGAACTGGCATGGTTCGTCGCGGACACGCCCTTCCCGCCCTCGATCAGCGGCAGCACCTCGCGGCCTGCATAGAGAATAGGCCGAACCGTCTTGAACATCGTACCTCCGAACCATCGTTGCCTCTTATAGGGCCGTCCGACAGTTAAGCCAAAGAATCTACAAACGCCCGCGGCGCGCCGATCGCCTCGCCATAGAGACGTGCATAGCGCGCGATCATTTCGCGTTCGTCAAACTCCGCCTGCGCTTTCTCCCGGTTGGCGCGGCCTATCGTCCGCCTGAGATCGGCGCGATCGGCCAAGGTATCAAGGGCGGCAGCGAGCGCGGCTTCGTCGTCGGGCGCGACGATCAGCGGCCGGTTGTCCCGCGATACCATGGTCATGACGTCCCCGACAGCAGTGGCGGCTACCGGCAGGCCGGCGGCCATCGCCTCGATGAGCGAGATCGGCATTTGCTCGCTGTCCGAAGACAGAGCGAAGATGTCGAAGGCGCGAACGATACGGGCCGGATCGGGCAGGAAACCCGGCATCAGCAACCGGTCGGCGACGCCGAGACGACGCGCGCTATCAGCGATGCGCTCGCTCTCGGGCCCTTCGCCGACGATTACCAGCCGCGCGTTGGCGACCCGCATCGCCGCGAACGCACGTACCAGGCGCGGGAGGTTCTTGACCGCACGCAGCCCCGCCAGCGTGCCGATCACCACCTCCCCCTCGCGCCGATGCAGGCCGGGAATGGCGTCCTTGTCCGGCGTCGCCGAAAAGCGGGCAAGATCGACGCCGTTGGGAATCAGCGCGATGCGCCGCTCCGGCTGCGCCCAGGCGGTGCGCGCGATTCGGAGCAGCTGCGCCGACGGAACGACCAGGCGATAGGCGGCGGCCAGCGCGACGCGGCGATAGAGATTGCGGCGCGCCTTCAGCCCGCCGGCTTCATCCTCGTTGAAGCCGTCCTCATGGTGGACGAGCGGAGGACCGCCAAGCAGCCGCCGCGCCATGACCAAGTCCAACGCGCCCCAATTGTAGCTGAGCACGAGATCGAACCCGCGCATGTAGCGCGCCAGGGCAAGCAGCCGCGCCGGACCGGGCCGTCCGGCCAGCATCGGCGCATCGTCCGGATAGCGCACCGACACCTGCCGGTCGATCCGCTCGCGCGCCGACAGCTGGCCGCGCATCGCGCTCAGCACGACATGCTCGGCGCTCGGCCCGAAAGCGTTCATGAGCCGCACCGCGCGCGCCTCCTTGCCGCCGAGCGAAAAGGTCGAATGGGCATGCAGGATGCGGACAGCCATACGCTCTTATTGCGCAGCCGGCCGGAAAGGCGAAGCGCCGCCAGGCGAAATAGAAGAACGACGAATGATCCGGACTTAGGCCACCCTCGCCAGCAGCCGGTCGATCGCCGCCGCCGCCTGCGGTTCCTCGAGCGTCGGGGCGTGGCCGACATTCGGGATCGTCACGTCTTCCATCGTCGCGTTTTCGGCCTTCATTCGCTCCAGCGTCTGCGCGCTCAATATGTCCGACAGGGCGCCGCGGACCGTGAGCGAAGCGATGCCGTTCAGCGCCGCGAACGCCGTCCACATGTCGAATGCCGGCGGCTCGTCCCCAGCCGCCCTGAACGGTTCGGCGATGCGCATGTCATAGTCGAGGATGATCCGACCGTTGGCGTTCAACCGGCACAGCCGCTTGGCGTGGGCCAACCATTGGTCGAGCTTCCATTTGGGATGGACGACGCCCTGCGTCGCGGCGAAATGGCGCGCGGCGTGCACCCACGTCGGCCAGCTTTGCGAACGCCCGACGACGGCCCGGATCCGCTCCAGCCCCTCGGGATCGATGTCCGGCCCGATGTCGTTGAGCAGCACCGCGGCGATCCGGCTGCGGTCGCGCAGCGCCAGCAGCATCGCCACGATTCCGCCGAGCGAGGTTCCGAACAGGATCATGCGATTCAGCCCGAGCTCGGCGAACAATGTTTCCAGATCGCCGAGATAGACGGTCGGGACATAGGACATCGGATTGCGCGCATAGCCGCTTTCGCCCCGCCCGCGCAGGTCGATGCACAACAGGCGCCATTGCGCGCTCAGGCGCTCCGCAACCGCTTCGAAGTCGCGCGCGTTACGCGTCAGGCCTGGAATGCAAATGATCGGCGGACGCCCATTCAAACCATCGCTCGGCCCTGGATAATCGCGGTAATGAAGCCGAAGCCCGTCATCGGACATCCAATAGCCATGATTCCAGGACACCATAGACACCTCTTGCCGCGAAGCGCCCCTATCGACCGATGACCCATATCCCGCAACCCGCCGTCTATCGCGGCGAAACCGCCATCACTCGCCTCGGCGAGGCCTTTTACGACGTCGTCGAGGCGGCGGATTTCCCGCAGACGATCCTTCGCTTCCGCAACGATCGCTGGGCGAAGGCGGTCGGCCTCGACACGCTCACCGACGAACAGTGGCTGCGGCACTTCGGCCGGTTCGAGCCGCTTGCGGGCACGCTGCCGCGGCCGCTCGCGCTGCGCTACCACGGCCACCAGTTCCGCGTGTACAATGCCGATATCGGCGACGGCCGCGGCTTTCTGTTCGCACAATTGCGCGACGACCGCGGCCGGCTGCTCGACCTCGGCACCAAGGGGTCGGGCCGGACCCCTTACAGCCGCTTCGGCGACGGACGGCTGACCCTCAAGGGCGGCGTTCGCGAGGTGCTGGCGACCGAGATGCTCGAGGCACTCGGCGTTGAGACCTCGAAAAGCTTCTCGCTGATCGAAACCGGGGAGGCGTTGGAGCGGGGCGATGAGCCCTCCCCCACCCGCTCGTCGGTGCTGGTGCGCCTCAGCCACGGCCATATCCGGATCGGCACCTTCCAGCGTCTCGCTTATTTCCAGGACGCCGAAGCGATGCGCCGCCTCGTCGACTATTGCCTCGATGTCTATTTCGGCCAGCCCGGCGGCGACGATGCGCCGGCACGGCTGCTCGCGCATGTCGCCGGCGGCGCGGCGCGGCTCGCCGCCTCCTATATCGCGGCGGGATTCGTCCACGGCGTGCTCAACAGCGACAATATCGCCGTCACCACCGAAAGCTTCGACTACGGGCCGTGGCGCTTCACGCCCTATTGGGACGGCGCCTTCACCGCGGCCTATTTCGATCATGCCGGATTGTACGCGTTCGGCCGCCAGCCCGAAGCGATCCATTGGGACGTCCTCCAGCTCGCCGCCGCACTGCGCCTGGTCGCCGAAGATGACGCGCTGACGCCTGCGCTCGATGGCTTTCCGGCTGCCTTCGCCGACGCGCTTCGGCAAACCGTGCTCGCACGCCTCGGCGTGAGGCCGGCGGAGCAGGAACGCGATAGGACATTGATCGCCGCGATCGAGAACGCGCTCCTCGCCAAGGAGGTCACGATCGATCGCTTCTTCTTCGATTGGCGCGGCGGCAAGCGGCGCGGCACATCGCCGGCCGACGAATCGTATGAAGCGGAACCCTTCGCCGCGTTCCGCGCCGCCATCGCCGGCTATGACGCCGCGGCGGCGCTCGACCACGAATATTGGTCCGGCGCGACACCCTGCGCACTGCACATCGACGAGGTCGAAGCGATCTGGGCGCGGATCGACGAGGCCGACGACTGGTCCGCCTTTTACGCCAAAGTTGAGGATATCCGCCGCATGGGCGAGGCGATGCAGGGCGATGCTTGACCATCCCGCACAAAAGATGCTGGGCTAGGTTCAGGAGATCCCACGCAACGTGTCAGCCCCGACATTGACCTCGATCGAGCCGGCGACCGGCGCCACGCTCTGGACCGGTGAGATAGGCGACCCCGACACGGAATTGGCGAAGGCGCGCGCCGCCTGGGCGGGATGGGCCTCGCGGCCGCTCGCAGTGCGGATCGAGACATTGCGGCGCTTCGCCAATCTGGTTCGCCAGCAAGCCGACAAATTTGCCGACATGATCGCGCGGGAGACGGGCAAGCCCTTGTGGGAGGCCGCGACCGAGGTGGAGGCGGTGATCAAGAAGGTCGACATTTCGGTCTCGGCCTATTCGGAGCGGACCTCGCAGCGGCGACTGGAAGGCGAACTCGGCGCGCGCGTGGCGCTCCGCCACAAGCCGCATGGCGTGCTGGCGGTGCTCGGCCCCTATAATTTCCCCGCCCATCTGCCCAACGGGCACATCGTCCCGGCGCTGCTCGCCGGCAATGCGGTGGTGTTCAAGCCTTCCGAAAAGACTCCCGCGACCGGCGCATTCCTGGTCGGCCTCTACCAAAGCGCGGGCGTGCCCGAAGACGTGGTGCGCTGCCTGATCGGCGGCGTCGAGACCGGCAAGGCGCTGGCCGCGCATCCCGCCATCGACGGGCTGCTGTTCACCGGCTCGGCCGAGGCCGGCCTCGCGCTCCACAAGCAGTTCGGCGATACGCCGAACAAGATCCTCGCGCTCGAGATGGGCGGCAACAACCCGCTGGTCGTGTGGGATTCGCCCGATCCCTACACCGCCGCGGTGCTGACGGTGCAATCCGCCTTCGTCACCGCGGGCCAGCGCTGCACGGCGGCGCGCCGCCTGATCGTCAAGGACGGGGCGCACGAGGAGCTGATCGGCCATGTCTGCAAGATTTCGGAACGGCTGATCATCGGTGCGCCGCACGCAACGCCGGCGCCGTTCATGGGGCCGGTGATCGACAACCAGGCCGCCGACCGCCTGCAGGAAGGATTCCTCGATCTGATGATGAAAGGCGGCAGGCCGATCAAGCATCTCGACAGGCCGCAGGAGGACAAGCCGTTCCTTTCGCCGGCCATCATCGATGTCACCGGTATCGACAAGCGCCCCGACGTGGAGCTGTTCGGCCCGATCCTTCAGGTGATCCGCGTGCATGATTTCGACGCCGCGATCCATGAGGCCAATGCGACGCGCTACGGGCTCTCGGCTTCGCTGGTGGGCGGCAGCCCGCAGCTCTACGACCGCTTCTGGGCCAACGTCCGCGCCGGCGTGGTCAATTGGAACAAGCCGACCACCGGCGCGCCTTCCAACGCACCGTTCGGCGGCGTCGGCCTCAGCGGCAACCACAGGCCTAGCGCTTATTATGCCGCCGATTACTGCGCCTATCCGGTCGTTTCGTCGGAAGCCGAACAGGCCCGCGCCTCGATCGGCATCGGTCTCGGCGAGGTGCAGGCGAAGCCGGAAAATTAGGCGCCGATCGCTCCGTCGCGGGCAGCATCGCCCATCGCCTCGGACACCTTACGCGCGGACGGAAGCAAAGGAGGGGCAAGCGCACGAGCCGCCTCGCCAAACGGCCGCAGCACCGCATCCATGAAACCATGCGGAGCGTCGCCCGCATCCTCGACGCCGAAGCGCAGCCGCAGCCGCCGGCTGGCCGGCATCAATAGGGTTCCGGCCACGCTGTCGAACACGGAGAGGGTCGAGCCGAAGTTGCGGCCGTGATGGCGTGGATCGACCGAATGATGAAGCTGGTGATGCGCCGGACTCATCAGCCAATGACCCAGCCGTCCGGGCCATGAAATCCACAGATGCGAATGCTGGAGATAGCTCAGCAGGATCGAACTGGTGAAGACGAACAGGTTGGCATTGCCGACCGTCCACTGCCCGGCCTGTCCGCTCAGCGGAGCGATCAGTCCACCCACAACCCCGGTCATGAAAGCAGCGGCATTGTAGAATATGATCGTATCGACCGGATGGACGCGAAAATTGGTGAGCAGGGACAGCGATTCGGCCGAATGGTGGACCTTGTGAAACGCCCAAAGCCAGGCGACGCGATGGCTGAGCAAATGATAGCCCCAATAGGCAAGCTCGTAAGTGACGAAGAGCGCCACCGTCGCCAGCGGCGTCACGACCCAGGCGGGAAGCGTCACCGACGCGGGGCCGATGAGCGCGGCCGTCCGCGCTGCCCACCATTCGGCGGATACCAGCGCCCAGCCAAGCGTCATCGTTGCCAACAGGATCGCGAACAGGAAGGCGACGATATCGAGCCGTCCGGAGGCGGATCGCAGCATCCGCGCCGGCAGGAATGCCCGCATCAGCACCTTGAAACGCACCGGGCGGCAGCGCCCGCGAGGGACCGCGGACCAAAGCGCGATCGCCAGCGTCAAGGCAAGCGTCGCAAGCCAGATCGGAAGGGCGGGAAGCGGCGTCGCGGTCACCGCCTCAGGCTAGCGCTATCGGGTTAACAGTGTCCCAATGCCACGCGCGCTCGGCGAAGCGTCAGCCTCAGGATGCGGCACAGGCATCCTCCTTGGAAGCGGTGAGCAGCCGGGCAAGCGCCGGCCGGCACGATCCGCAATTGGTGCCGGCGCGCAAGGCCGCGCCGATCGCCTGGACGTCGGCGAGCTTCTGGGTCGCGATGGCAGCGGCGATTGTGCGTACACCGATGTCGAAGCAGGAACAGACGATGGCGCCGCCATCTTCCTGCGCGCCAGGGGCGCGCGCAGCCAGCACCGCCGGCGTTCCGATTTGGCCCAATTGGCCGATCAGCCAGTCACGCGCCGGCAGCGCGTCCTCGCGCGCGATGAACAATGCGGCCTTCAGCCTGCCTTTGTCCAACACCGCGATGCGGCGGTTGCCGCGCGCATGATCCGCGGCCTCGATCCGCTCGCCGGGCGGGAGCGACCGCTCCAGCACGGCCGGGTCGCCGATGCCCGCGAGCTCATATAGGATACCCCCCGGAATCGCGATCCGCGTCGACCATAGGCACGCCGGGGCGGCCTTCCGGCCATGCAGGATGAGGAAGCCGTGCCAGTCGGTCGCGACCTTCTCGATCCTGGCGGGCGTGGACTTGAAACCCGGCTGGCCCGAGTGCGGATCGGTGAGCGGGCCGGGAAGCAGGCCGGTGCGGCCCCCGGTCGATTGCCGATCGGTCCAATGGATCGGAGTGAACAGCTCGCCCGGACGCTGCGCATCGCTCATTCGCACGCGGAACAGCGTCTCGCCTTGCGGCGTCGCGACGCGCGCCAGGTCGTCATCCTCGATGCCGAGCGCCTCGGCATCGCGCTTGTGCATTTCGACGAGCGGCTCCTCGCGATGCCGCGCCAGCCTGGGGCTGAGGCCGGTGCGGGTCATCGTATGCCATTGATCGCGGTAGCGGCCGGTGTTGAGCGTCATCGGCCATTGCTTCAGCGGAACCGACAGCGGCCCCTGCCCGACCTTCACGAGCCGCGCCTTGCCGTCCGGTGTCGTGAAGCCGCCGTCGGCGAACGGCGTGCCGCCCCAGCGGAACGGTGCCATGCCCTGATAGGCCTCGTTGCCGATCGCCGCATGCGAGCGGAGATCGAACCGCCGGCCGCCTTGATTCTCATAGGCCGACAGGCGCGCATGCTCGCGAAAGATGTCGGCAGGGCCGTCATGGCCGAAGGCGGTGCGCCAGCCCATGCGCCGCGCGACCTCGTTGACGATCCACCAGTCAGGCTTGGCCTCGCCCGGAAGCGGCAAGAAGGCGCGCTGGCGGCTGACGCGACGCTCGGAATTGGTGACCGTGCCGTCTTTCTCGCCCCAGGCGGCGGCCGGTAGCCGGACATGGGCGAACCGGCTGGTGTCGGTCTCGGCCACCACGTCCGAAACAACGACGAAAGGGCAGGCTGCCAACGCCTCGCGAACCCGGCCTGCATCGGGCATGCTTGCCGCCGGATTGGTCGCCATGATCCACAAAGCCTTGATGCGGCCTTCGCCGACTGCGCGGAACATGTCGACCGCCTTCATGCCCGGCTTGCGCGCGACCGACGGCGCGGCCCAGAAACGTTGCACACGGGCGACGTTTTCGGGCGAGAAATCCATGTGCGCGGCGAGGCTGGAAGCGAGGCCGCCCACCTCGCGGCCGCCCATCGCATTGGGCTGGCCGGTGATCGAGAAAGGCGCAGCACCCGGCTTGCCGATCCGGCCGGTGGCGAGGTGGAGGTTGAGGATCGCGTTGACCTGATCGGTACCGCGCAGCGACTGGTTGATCCCCTGGCTGAACAGGGTGACCGTGCGTGGATGCGCGGCGAACAGCTCGAAGCAGCGGTTGAGGTCGACCGGTGACACGTCGCAGGTTCGCGCCACCGACCAGAGATCGGAATTCTGTTCCAGCGCAACCCAGAAGCCTTCGGGGACGGCGACGTGCCGGGCGAGATAATCCTCGTCGACCCGCCCTTCGCGGCGGCAATAAGCGAGCAGGCCGTTCATCAGCGCGACGTCGCTGCCGGGACGGATGGCGAGGTGCAGATCCGCCTCCTCGCAGGTTTCGGTCCGGCGCGGATCGATCACGATCAGCTTCGCGCCGCGTTCGCTTCGCGCCGCCTGGATGCGCTGATAGACGATCGGATGGCACCAGGCCGTGTTGGAACCGACCAGCAGGAACAGGTCCGCCTGGTCCAGGTCGTCATAGCCGGCAGGGACGACATCCTCGCCGAATGCGCGGATCTGGCCGGCGACGGCGCTGGCCATGCACAGGCGCGAATTGGTGTCGATATTGGCGGAACCGATGAAGCCCTTCATCAGCTTGTTGGCGACGTAATAATCCTCGGTCAAAAGCTGGCCCGAGACGTAGAAAGCGACGCTGTCCGGCCCATGCTGCTGGATGGTCCGCTTGAAGCGCCGCGCGACCAGATCGAGCGCCTTGTCCCAGCTGGCGCGTCGGTTGCCGATCATCGGATGCAGCAACCGTTCCTCGAGATGGATCGTCTCGGCGAGCTGGGTCCCCTTGGAGCAGAGCCGGCCGCGATTGGCGGGATGTTCCGGATCGCCCTTGATGTCGGCGGTGCGCTCGCCGGTGCGCGTCGCCACGATTCCGCATCCGACGCCGCAATAGGGGCAGGTCGTGCGGACGGCCGCGCTCATGTCACGCCGCCGCCCTCAACGTCGACTCGCGGCAAAGCAGGACCCGGCCGGCATCGACGCGGACCGGGATCGTGGGGGTACAGCCTTTGTCGGCCCCCTGCGCCTCGCCGGTCGCCAGTGCGATCTGCCAATTGTGGAGCGGGCAGGCGACCTTATGGCCATGGACGATGCCCTGACTCAGCGGTCCGCCTTTGTGCGGACATCGGTTCGCGAGCGCGAACACCCGGTCGTCGCCGGTGCGGAAGATGGCGATCTCCTCGCCCCCTTCGACCGTCAGCGTGCGCGCCCCGCAGCGCGGAATCTGGTCGAGCCAGCCGATATCGATCCATTCTGGAATCATGGTCTCACTCCGCGGCGATGGGTCGGAACTCGGCCATCGGCGCGTGCTGGCGCGCCTCGGCCCCGGCGGCGCGTTCGGCCCACGGGTCCTCCTGGCTGAAACTTTGCGAATGATGGAAGCGTGCGGTCAGCGCCTGCCGCCCTTCGGCGTCGTCGACGATGCGTTCCGTCAGATAGGCGAGGCCGACACGCTCGATCCAGGGCGCGGTCCGCTCCAGATAGCGCGCTTCCTCGCGGTAGAGCTGGATGAACGCGGCGCAATAGTCGAGCGCCTCCTGCTCGGTGGCCACCTTGCAGAGCAGGTCGGTGACGCGGACCTTCATCCCGCCATTGCCGCCGACATGCAGTTCGTAGCCCGAATCGACGCAGACGATGCCGAAGTCCTTTATCGTCGCTTCGGCGCAGTTGCGCGGGCAGCCCGACACCGCGATCTTGAACTTGTGCGGCATCCAGCTGCCCCAGCTCATGCGTTCGATCGCCACGCCGAGCCCGGTCGAATCCTGCGTGCCGAAACGGCACCACTCGGAGCCGACGCAGGTCTTCACCGTGCGCAGCGCCTTGCCATAGGCATGGCCGGAGACCATCCCGGCGGCATTGAGATCCGCCCACACTGCGGGCAGATCCTCCTTGCGGATGCCGAAGATATCGATCCGCTGTCCTCCGGTCACCTTGACCATCGGCGCATCGAACTTCTCGACCACGTCGGCGATGGCACGCAGCTCGCGCGGATTGGTGAGGCCGCCCCACATGCGCGGAACCACCGAATAGGTGCCGTCCTTCTGGATGTTGGCATGCATCCGCTCGTTGACGAAACGGCTCTGCTGGTCGTCCTGATATTCGCCGGGCCGGGCGCAGAGCAGATAGTAATTGAGCGCGGGTCGGCAGCTGGAGCAGCCGTCGGGCGTCGCCCAATGCAGCTTCTGCATCACTTCGGGGATCGACTTCATTTCCTCGGCGACAATGGCGCGCCGTACGTCGTCGTGGCCGAAGCTGGTGCATGGGCACATCGTCTTGACGGTGCGCTCGCCGCCATAATCGTCCCCCAGGGTAAGCGCGAGCAATGCCTCCACCTGCGCGGTGCACGATCCGCAGGAGGCCGATGCCTTGCAGTTCGCGCGCACCGCGTCGAGCGTCGCCGCACCGTCGCCGATGCACGCCACCACCTTACCCTTCGAAACGCCGTTGCAGCCGCAGATCTCGGCTTCGTGCGAGAGCGCTGCAACGGCGGCCTTAGGGTCCGCCTGCCCACCCCCCTGGGCAAAGGCCTGGCCGAAGATCAGGAGATCGCGAAGCGCCGAAACGTCCTCGCCCTTGCGGAGCAGGTCGAAATACCAATTGCCGTCCGCCGTGTCGCCGTAGAGGACCGCGCCGACGATGCGCTGATCCTTCAACACAAGCCTTTTGTAGACGCCGCGCGCCGCATCGCGCAGGACGATGTCCTCGGCCGCCTCGCCGCCGGAAAAATCCCCCGCCGAAAAGACGTCGATCCCCGAGACCTTGAGCTTCGTCGACGTGACCGATCCGGCATAGCCGCTCGGCCGCCCGACCAGCCCGTCGGCAAGCGCGCGGCACATCTCCCACAAGGGTGCGACCAGACCATAGACCTGGCCGGCATGCTCGACGCATTCGCCGACGGCCAGGATCGCGGGATCGGTGGTGATCATATGATCGTCGACCTTGATCCCGCGTCCGATTTCCAGGCCGGCGTCGCGGGCAAGCGCGACATTCGGCCTGATGCCGGCCGCCATGACGACCAGGCTGGCCGGAATCTCCCTGCCGTCCTTCAAGCGCACGCCCTCGACAGCGCCGTCGCCGAAGATTTCAGCGGTGTCGGCGCCGGTGAGGATGCACTGGCCGCGCGCCTCCAGGGCATTCTTGAGCAGCCAGCCGGCGGCCTCGTCGAGCTGGCGTTCCATCAGCGTCGGCATCAGATGCACCACAGTGACCTTCATGCCGCGAAGATGAAGGCCGTGCGCCGCTTCGAGACCGAGCAAGCCGCCGCCTATGACCACCGCTTCGCCGCCCTTCGCGGCGGCGGCCAGCATCGCTTCGACATCGTTCATGTCGCGGAAGGTGACGACGCCCGGAAGGTCCTTTCCCGGCACCGGGATGATGAACGGCTCGGAGCCGGTCGCGATCAGCAGCCGGTCGTAACGCACCGACCTGCCCGAGCGCGCGGTGACGGTCTTGCCCGCGCGATCGATCGTCAGCACCGGATCGCCGGCGATCAGTTCGATCCGATTTTCCTCGTACCAGCCACGGTCGTTGATGACGATCTCGTCAAAGCTCTTCTCGCCCGCGAGCAGCGGCGAAAGCATGATGCGATTGTAGTTCACGTGCGGCTCGGCGCCGAAGATGGTGATGCGGTAGCGACCGGAGTCGCGCGCCAGCAGCTCCTCGACCGCCCGGCACCCGGCCATGCCGTTGCCGATCACCACAAGATGGGGAAGCGCTTCCTGCGGAGAGCGCCGCGCATCGCCCTCCTCGCACTTCCATTCATCCATTGAAAAATCCATTCGTGTCGCTCCCAACGCGAAAAGGCCGCCACGCGCACGCTGAATACCCAGCGCTTGCATGGCGGCCTTGCCAATTCATCGTGCCGGCTTTGCGGCCGGGATGTTCCGCGCGCTTCCCGCGTTGGAAGCAGCGGTTCTATTTGGTTCGGACAGCCCTGTCCGAGGCGGGCAAATTATCATGTCGTCCAATGGGTTCAAGTGTTTTTATTGCACTGCAGCATGAAATATGGGGGGAACGGCGCCGATGCGCGGCAATCGTTGCCGTCAGATGCGGACGCCGGCCGCCGCAGCCGCCCAATTCGCCCGCCAGCTGCCCTTGACCGCCGTCAGCGCCGCGAGCGCGAGCAGCGCGAGGCCGGCGAAGATCAGGAAGCCCGGCTGGTAGCTTCCGGTCCATTGCTTGGCGAAACCGAGCGACGACGAAAGATAGAAGCCGCCGATGCCGCCGGCCATGCCGACCAACCCGGTCATCACGCCGATCTCCTCCCGGAAGCGCTGCGGCACGAGCTGGAAGACCGCGCCGTTGCCGGTGCCGAGCGCGAACATGGCGATCACGAACAGTCCAAGCGCGCTCGCAACCGTCGGTGCCGCGCTGACTCCAGCCAGCGCGAAGGCAGCAACGACGAACACCATGGTCAACGTCTTGACTCCGCCGATCGCGTCGGCAAGCGCGCCGCCGATCGGCCGAACCAAAGAGCCGGCAAAGACGCAGGCGGCGGTATAGTAGCCGGCGGTGATCGTGGTCAGGCCGAACTGATCGGTGAAATAGATGGTGAGCGAGGCGGCAAGGCCGACGAAGCCTCCGAAAGTGACGCTGTAGAAGGCCATCAGCCACCAAGCGTCGGCGCTCTTCAACGGCTGCAGATAGGCGGCGAACGCCTTCGGCGGCGGCGCATTGGGCGCGTCCTTGGCCAGCACCAGATAGATGACGAACACCAATGTGAGGGGAATGCAGGCAAGACCCAGCACCGCATTCCAGCCGAACCAGACGGCGAGCGCCGGGGCGAACAGCGAGGCGAGGACGGTGCCCGAATTGCCCATGCCGGCCAGGCCCATCGCCTTGCCCTGATGCTCGGCGGGATACCAGCGGCTCGCGAGCGGAAGGGCGATGGCGAAGCTGGCGCCGGCAAAGCCCAATATGACGCCGACGGCCAGCGTGCCCGCGAAACTGTGCACACCCAGCAGCCACGCGACCAACAGGCCGGTGATGACGACGACCTGGCTGATCGCGCCCGATCGCTTGGGACCGATTCGGTCGACGAGCAGGCCGTTGACCAGCCGCAGCACCGCGCCGGCAAGCGTCGGCGTCGCGACCATCAACCCCTTTTGCGCGGCGCTCAGATGCAACGTGCGCGCAATCTCCGGGCCGAGCGGACCAAGCAGGACCCAGACCATGAAGGCCAGATCGAAATAGAGAAAGGCCGCGATCAGGGTGGGCCGGTGGCCCACGTGCCAGAAGCCGCTCTTGTCATTCTTATTCTGATCTTCCCAAAACGTCGTCGCCATAAAATCCCCAAGTGCTTGCGCTTTGAACAAAAAAAGCTGCCCTGGCCGACGCATAAGCGGCGGCCGGACAGCGGCTTTGCTGATGGTGAGGGAGGAATGCCCCGGCGCTGGGGACTGCTCCATGTACAGGCGCCACGTCGCGCCTCAGTCCTCAAGTTGCATGGAATGCACATCTGTTCGCAAGTGCAAAAAACTGATCGCTCATTTCGCAAAATGCACCAGGTAGCCGGCGAGGTCGTCCGGATCGAACACAAGCCCGTCAAAAAAGCGATCGGGTCCCAGCGTCAGCGCGGTACGCGCCGTGCCGACGCCTTGGGGGACGTTCAGCGCCCCTTCCAGCTTCATGCTCGCCGCGGGTATCGGCAGTTTCTCGGCGGCCAGCGCGCGACGATAGACGTCCGGACGAAAGACCTCCGCTGCCTGACGCTGCGCGCGCGTGCCCGCTTTGGCGAGCTTCCAGCGCGCCAGCTGCGAATAGATCCAAAGCGCCTGGCTGCGCCACGGAAACCCCGCCGCTTCGCTGTGGAATTGAAGGAAATCGGAAATATCCACCGGCGCATCGCCGCCACGCAACGTCAGCCGACCGGACAGCGCCGGCAGGATCAGCTCGGCGGGCTGGCCGACAAAATCCGGCAAAGCAAGCATCGCGGCAAGCGCATCCCGGTTCGACGGATCGTCGCACCACGCGGACGCATGCGACAGCGCGACCAGCAAGGCATCGACCGTATCGGCATTGTCCTCCATCCAATCGGCGCGCAAGGCGAGAACCTTCTCCACGCCGCGCCGCCATATCCGCGCGCCCACCGCGACGATTTCGGCGAGGCCTCGCGCTACGGCCACGCTGCTCCAGGGCTCACCGGCAATGAAGCCGTCGATCTCCCCGGCCTGCAGCGCCTCCACCATCAGCGAAGGCGGCAGCACGCGCAACGTGACGTCGCGGTCGGGGTTCACGCCGGCATAGCCCAGCCAGTAGCGCAGCATCAGCGCGTGGCTCGAAAAGCGATGGACGATGCCGATGACCGGCTTGCGGCGGTACAGGCCGATCGCGGCCGCAAAGTCATGCGCCGTGGCGATCGGATCTTCGACGCGCCGCTCGACATTGGGGTCGAGCGCGAGCGCGAAGTCGTTGGCCATCGCCAGCGCGTTGCCATTGACGTTGAGCTTGAACGGGGCGGCCAATGCGGCCGGATGCTGGCTCAATCCCAGCGTGACCGCGATCGCCAGGGGCGCGAGCATGTGCGCCGCCTGGACCTGGCCATAGACGAGGCGGTCGCGAACCGTGGCCCAGGAGGTGGTGCGCTGCAAGGTCAGGTCGATCCCCTGCGCCTCGGCAAATCCCATCCGCTGGGCGACGATCAAGGGCGCGCTGTCGGTCAACGGAAGGAAGGCGATCGCGACCGGAGTCATGGTTTGCCTCCCAACAGGCTTTCGGCAGTGATCAGGGCCTCGGCGACATCGACGATCCGGCGGCCCTGGTTCATCGCGGTGGTTCGAAGCAGCGCATAAGCGTCCGGTTCGGTGAGATTGCGGCTGGTCATGAGAATCGTCTTGGCGCGGTCGATCGCCTTGCGGTCGGCGAGCGCGGTCCTCGCCTCTTCGAGCTCGGTCTGCATGCGCGCGAAGGCATTGAAGCGCCGAATGGCGAGATCGAGGATCGGCTTGACGCGATCCTTGCGAAGCCCGTCGACCACATAGGCCGAAACGCCTGCGTCGATCGCGGCACCGATCATCGTCTCGTCGGACTGGTCGACGAACATCGCGATCGGCCGCGCCAGGGCCCGGCTGACCGCCAGCATTTCCTCGAGCGTGTCGCGGCTCGGGCTACCTAGGTCCATCAGCACGACATCGGGCCCAAGGCGCTCGATCAACGCGACGAACCCGCTGCGCGGCGGGATGGCGTGGATGTCGTCGTAACCGGCTTCGCGCAACCCCTCCTCGAGGACGGTCGCGCGAAGGCCGGTATCGTCGACGATCACGATCCGCACTGGTTTGGGTCCCACATAATACAGCCGGTTTGCTGCAGTGCAGCAATCAGGTCAAGTCATCGATCGTCGTCCAGGCGAAACCCAAGACGATCGGGCGGGGCACCCAGCGAATCGCCTGCCGGCGCTTCAGCGATCAGCCCTTGGCGTGCGCGCGGCCTTCCGCTTCCGCCCGCTCGAGTTCGGCGGCTTCCTCGCCGTCGAGCGCCTGCTCGGCATCGCGGGCAGCCTCCTCGATCTTGCCGGGATCCTTCACCGTCTCGGCCACGCCTTTGTTATAATCGCGGGTCGCCTTGTAATTGCCTTCGCCCATGTCGCTGTCCTTGACGTGCCCGGCCATGTCCGATCTCCTGCAAATGCCATGCCGGAACAAATCCCGGTCCTCGCTTCGGTTCCGGCACGCGCGGCTCCCGGCGATCACCGTTCGGCTTGACGCCTCATTGTGCTTGCTGTTGGACATCCGGCGATGAGCGAGCCCGAATCCGGTTCCGCCCGAAAGGCCGAAGCGCGTGCGGCCGAAGCGGCCGCGATTCGCCGGCGCTGGATCACGCTCGGCGAGATACTGGCGGTGGTCGCGGTGCTCATTTCCGCGCTCACATTGTGGCTCAACTGGTCCGAGCAGCGCGGCAGCGAGGCCGAAAAGGCCGCCGAAAGCACGCACCGGGCAGTCCGTGCCGCAACGCTGACGCTGCGCGCCGAACGCGCCGGCAAGGGCGCGCGTCTCGAGCTTCGGCCGGCATCGCAGGACCAGTCCGTCCAGGAACAGATGATCCGCTTCCCCGCCGCGCTTGGCGTCGACTCGGTCGAGACCAATGGCGAGCCGCGGATCGAGGGCAGATGGTTCGACCGCAAGCTCAAGAAGGCGCGCGAAAAGGCCGGCCTTCCCGATGACAGCCGCGGCGACGAGCGCCTGCCGGTGCTGATCGAGACCCGCTTCCTTGCCGACGGCGAGGCGCACCGCGACGTCGCGCTCTACGACATCGGCTACACGATCAAAGGTGGATTGCTCGGCGGCCACGAGGTGACGCTGCGCGGGCTTTCGCTGGTCCGGCGGGTGACGGAGCAGGGGTCGGCAGTGGCGCTCGATCAGCGGTGGACGACGCTGATGCCCGCCAAGGGGGATTGAAGTTCAGGCTGGGGGGATCATCCATGCGCATCATCTATCGGCTGTTCCAGGCGATCGTCGCCATCGTGACCGCGGTGCTGCTTTACTTCTTCGTCATAGGGCAAGGCGACGGGAGCATCACCTATTCGAACCTGTTTTTATGGTTGGTTTTGCTCGCGATCCCAATCGGCGGCCTGTTCCTGGCATCGAGGCTGAGCGCGGCGGGCAGGCGCGTTGCCGCCTGCGTTCTGCTTGCGGTGATCGCTGCGCCCGCTTTGCTCTACGGCCTGCTCGTCGGTCTCATCACTCTCGGCCACCCGGATTTCAAATGACCGCTCGCCGGCGCACAGGCGGAACCGGCTCCTCCCGATTTGCCGAACTCGGCCCTAACCCCGCGCCTCGGGGATATAAGCGTCCTCGACATAGTCGGAGAAGCGGGTGATCTTGCTCTCGAATTTCAATTTCACCTTGCCGGTGGCGCCGTGGCGTTGCTTGGCGATGAGCAGCTCGGACAGGCCATAGACCCGCTCCATGTCGCGCGCCCATTGGTCGTGCGATTCGAAAATCTTCGCATCGTCGCCTTCCACGGGGCGCTTGGGCTCGCGCGAAGCGACGTAATATTCCTCGCGATAAACGAACAGCACGATGTCCGCATCCTGCTCGATCGAGCCCGATTCGCGAAGGTCGGCGAGCTGCGGCCTTTTGTCTTCGCGCTGCTCGACCGCGCGGCTGAGTTGCGAGAGCGCCAGCACCGGCACGTTCAACTCCTTCGCGAGCGTCTTCAGGCCGCGACTGATCTCGGAAATCTCCTGCACGCGATTGTCGTTGCCGTTGCGGCCGGTACCCTGCAGCAGCTGAAGATAGTCGACGACGATCAGCCCCACCCCCTTTTGTCGCTTGAGACGCCGGGCGCGGGTACGGAGCGCGGCGATGGTGAGTCCCGGCGTGTCGTCGATGTAGAGCGGCAGTGATTCGAGGTCCGCGGCGGCGCGCGCCAGATTGCGGAAATCCTGCTGGCTGATCTTGCCCATGCGCAGGTTCTCCGACGGAATCCCCGATTGCTCGGCGAGAATGCGGGTCGCGAGCTGATCGGCCGACATTTCGAGGCTGAAGAAGGCCACGCCGGCACCGGCCGACTTTTCGAGCGCGATACCGTCCTCGAGATCCCGCACCAGCCGCTGCGCGGCGTTGAACGCGATGTTGGTGGCGAGCGCGGTCTTGCCCATACCCGGCCGGCCGGCGAGGATGATCAGGTCGCTGCGGTGGAGACCGCCGGTCTTGCCGTTGAGCGTTTCCAGGCCGGTCGTGACCCCCGAGAGGCCGCCGCCGGTGTTGAGCGCCTTTTCGGCCATTTGCACCGCGAGCCGCGTCGCCTGCGCGAAGCTCTTGACGCTTCCCTCGCCGCCCCCTTCCTCGGCCACGCGATACAGCGCGGCTTCGGCATCCTCGATCTGGCCCTTGGGATCGACCTCCTGGCTGGTGTCGAGCGCATGCTCGACCATGTCGCGGCCGACTCCGATCAGGGCACGGAGAAGCGCCAATTCATAGACCTGCTCGGCGAAATCGCGCGCACCGATGATCGCTGCGCCGCTCCCCGTCAGCTGGGCGAGATAGGCCGGTCCGCCGAGCTCCCTCATCTCCTCGTCGGCCTCGAACAGCGGCCGCAGCGTGACGGGATTGGCGATCATGTTCCTGTCGATGAGCTTCAATATCTGCTCGTAGACGCGGCCGTGCAGCGGCTCGAAGAAATGATCGGGACGCAGCTTCAGCTGAATGTCTTCGGCCAGCCGGTTGTCGATCATCAATGCGCCGAGCAGGGCGGCCTCGGCTTCGACATTCTGGGGCAGCGATCCGCCTTCACTGGGCGCAGGCTCGACGATGGCAAGAGGCCTGATCATGGTCCGTCGCTCTACACCTTTGCGCGCCGTGCCGACAGCGGTTCGCACGCGGCGCGACCGATTTTCGTGGGGCCTTCGGTGCAACAGCTGTGGATAAGCCGCGCCGCTGCCGCTACGCACAGCTCATGCCGGATGCGCGCATCATCGGAATCGATCTTGATCAAAAAACGATCATCCGCCGCAATGCGGACATCGAGCAGGAGCGGCGCGTCGCGATTTTCGACCTGCTCGAGGAAAATCACTTCGCGCCCGTCGGGCACGACGGGCCGTTCCGGATCCTACTCCGGATCGAGGACGATCGGCTCGCGATCGATCTGCACGACGAAAAGGGTGGGATGCTGGAAACCGTGCGATTCGGCCTCGCCCGCTTCCGCCGCCCCATCCGCAACTATTTCGCGATTTGCGAAAGCTATTTCAAAGCGGTCCATAGCGATGCGCGCCACGCGATCGAAACCGTCGACATGGCGCGCCGCGGGCTCCACAACGATGCCGCCGAGCTGCTGCAGGACTGCCTCAAGGGCAAGATCGACGTGGACTTCGATACCGCCAGGCGGCTGTTCACATTGATCTGCGTTCTCCACATCAAATGATCCGCCCCAGGCCGGGATCGATGCCGATCCATTTCCCTTCTTACGGTCGCCCCGGCCCGGCGACCTAAGTTTGCGCTACCCTTCCGGTGTCGGCGAGCTTGCCTCGCCCACGCAATCCGGCGAGAGACGACGCCATGAGCATCATGTCGGACAAATGGATTCGCGCCAAAGCGTTGGAGCATGGCATGATCGAACCGTTCGTCGACGGCCAGCGCCGCGAGGGCACGATCAGCTACGGCCTCTCCTCCTACGGCTATGACGCGCGGGTCGCGGATGATTTCAAGATCTTCACCAACGTCGACAATGCGATCGTCGACCCGAAGAATTTCGCGTCGAACAGCTTCGTTGACCGCAAGACCGATTGCTGCATCATCCCCCCCAACAGCTTCGCGCTCGCGCGCACCGTCGAATATTTCCGGGTGCCGCGCGACATACTCGTCATCTGCCTCGGCAAATCGACCTATGCGCGCTGCGGAATCATCGTCAACGTCACCCCGCTGGAGCCCGGCTGGGAGGGCCATGTGACGCTGGAATTCTCCAACACGACGCCGCTCCCGGCCAAAGTCTATGCCAACGAAGGCGCCTGCCAGTTCCTCTTCCTGCACGGCAACGAGCCCTGCGAGACGAGCTACGCCGACCGCGCCGGCAAATATATGGGGCAGAAGGGCGTCACGCTGCCCAAGCTGTGATAAGATCGTGCGACGATAACTGTGCCGGCGCGCGGAAATCGGCGGATTTTCCCCGCCTTGCCTGGTTACAAAGTCGCTAACCCGGATTTCTGGCCCTTCCGAGCACGCTTTAAGTATTTGCTAACGCGTGGCCTTTAATTTCGTCCCTGCACGAGGTCCGTCCTTTCGGGCCATGTGGACGTGCGGAATAGCAAAGGACAGGGCAAATGACTTCTTTCAAGAACTTCATCAAGAACAACAAAGCTGCCACCGCGATCGAATATGGCCTCATCGCCGCTCTGATCGCCGTTGCGGCTGTGACTGCGATGGGCAGCCTCGGCAAGACCGTCGGCAACACGTTCAACAACGTCAACACAGCCATGTCGCAGTAATATGATGTCTTTTTGACATTGTCTTTGTTTCATGAAGGCTTGGGCCGGGGGCTTTGCTCTCGGCCCAAGTTTTTTGTGGGAATGAGACCGCGCGTTCACGCGGTCAGTGCAGAATGGACCTTCCGTCCGCCCTCACCGGAAAACGTACACCGCTCCGGATTGCGCAAAAAACTTGCCTCCGCCGAACTGGAGCGTCGAATGGGGTCACATATCGGCCAGGCAGAATCGAGAAACATCGAATAACATCATGCGTTGGACCATCTATGCCGACGTTCTATTTCAATGTTCGCTCGGACCAATTCGACGCCACCGACACGGTCGGCGAATTCTGCCCGAGCGAAGCCGATGCCCGCCGCCAGGCGCTCCATGCGGCTCGCGCGATCGTGCAGCGCGAGCTTGCTCGCGGCGGACTGCCGAGCCGAGGCTGGATCGACGTCGAGGATGAGCAGCATCGACCGGTGCTGACGATCCCGCTGCGCGAGGCCGCCTTCTGAATCCTGCTGTCGGATTGCCGCTTTCAGAACGGGCGAGTCCGATCCGTTCCCTTCGATCGGATCGGACTCGCGCCGGCGCGACCGCCGTCCTGCCCGACCCTTAGGCCGCCTCGCGGTCGCGGATTTTTTGGACCGCGTCCTCGCGCTCGCCGAGCATCCAGCGCCATTTGGCACCGGGCCCCAACACCCAGGGCGCAAGCTCTGGCGCCCGCAGGGGCGGTGCGATCAGGAAGCCCTGGGCCGTGTCGCAACCGAGGTCGCGCAGCAGGCTCAGCGTCGGATGATCCTCTATCCCCTCCGCGGTGGCGGTCAGGCCAAGTCCGTGGGCGAGATCGATCACCGTCTTCACGATCAATCTGGCATCGGCGTGAACCGCGGCGTCCTGGACGAAGCAGAGGTCAATCTTGAGGCCCGTGTAAGGAAGCTGACGCAGCTGCACGAGCGAGGAATAGCCGGTGCCGAAATCGTCGAGTTCGACGGGCAGGCCCATGATGCGGAAGCGCGTGATCACATCGAGCATCCGGATCGCGCTTTGCGTCGCACCCTCGGTCACCTCGATGGTCAGATGCTCGCGGGGAACGCCAAATTCCAGGCACATGCGCTGCAGAAAGTCCGGAAACGACGTATCGCGCAGCGTCAGGGCAGAGATGTTGAAGGCGAGATTGGTCGCTAATCCTTGCTCCGCCCATCCGACCCATTGCCGAAGCACTTCCTTCAGGCCCCATTCGGAGAGCTCGTCGATAGATCCGCTGCGCTCCGCGATGGGGATGAACAGCGACGGAAGCACCAGCCCGAACTGCGGACTCTGCCAGCGCATCAACGCTTCGACTCCGACCATCTGGCCGGTACGAAGCGAGATTTTGGGCTGGTAGAGCATGAACAGCTCCTTGCGCTCCACGGCAAGCTGGAGCGACAAAGCGAGATCATTTTCCGCCGGAAGCGCGATCACGACGCCACCGCCGGAGCCGCGGCCCCCGGAAGGCCGAGTCGCTCGGCGAGCTCCTCGACCCGGAACGGCTTGGACAACGGATCGGCCATACGCAGACCAAGCGCCGTGCCGAGCCGAAGCGCGGCATCGAGCACCCGCCGCGCCAACCCGCTGACGATGATGACGCGTCCGCCGAATTCCTCCTCGGCCAACTGCCGGATGACCTCGATCCCGTCATGATTGGAGATGCACAGATCCACGACGACGATGTCGGGCCGGCGCTTGTGGAAGGCCTGGCGGAAGCTTTCGACGCAGCTCGTCCGGATCGCATGGCAGCCGCACTCCTCGGCGGCATGGCCGATGAAGCGCCCCACCATCGAATCGTCATCGACGAGGAGGAGGAGCGGCGGCTCGCCCGGCCTGTCGGCCGGTAGCGGCGGCGCGGCGGTCGCCGGGCCATGGATCGCCTGCGCCTCAAGCATGACCATGAGCCGGCGCGCTGGGGATGCGGTCAGGCCATTCCATCTGGGCGAAATCCAGCTCGAACCGACGCCGACGCGATACGCACAAGCCCTTGACGCCGGCGCGATGGATAGCGCGCTGCCAGCCGAGAAACTCTTCGAGGCTGAGACGATACAGATCGCAGGCTTCATCGACGGTGAGCAGGCCCGCCTCGACAGCGGCGACGACCTGCGCCTTGCGGCGTGGGAACCAACGCGTCGTGGTGACAGGTGGAACGGTCTCAAGATCGAGAATGCTGACGATCGACGGATCATTGCGATCCGGCTGTTCATTTGTCTTCATTTTGGCCTCGCGATCAATCGTTTGGCCCCGCCCAATCCTTAGCCAGCGCCGCGAGTGGTAAACCAATTGTGCCCGAACTTGGTTAACGCGACGAAACGATTGCCCGCTGCGACGAGCGGGTTGATCGGATCGGTCTTTTGCGCCCTTGGGCCGCGCGTGCGCGGATCGACACATTCTCATGCCGGTCCGGCCATGACTGGAACCGGCCCGGCTTTGTCGTTATCGCGGCTGTCCGGAGAGCAGGCGATGAGCGACGATCCGCGGCTGGTGCTCGGCCTCGTGGCGCACGATGCGCGCAAGCAGGCGATGGTCGATTGGGCCGCCATGCGCATCGAGATGCTCGGCCGGTGCAGGATATTCGCCACCGGAACGACCGGCGGCAGGCTTGCCGAGGCATTGCCCTCGCTCGACATCACCTGCCTCAAAAGCGGCCCGCTGGGCGGCGATCAGCAGATCGGCGCGATAATCGCCGAAGGAAGGTTGGATGCGCTGGTCTTCTTCGTCGATGCCTTGTCGCCCCTTCCCCACGACGTCGACGTCAAGGCGCTGATCCGGATGGCCACGCTCGCCGACATATTGTTTGCCTGCAACCAGTCCACCGCCGATGCGATCCTCGACGCGTTGGAGAAGCGGGCAAAGGCTCCGGCAGCCTGACGCGCGCGAGCAGCCCGAACGAGCGCGACTGGGCTCACCGTCCGCTCATCGATTCGCCTGCACCATCGCGAACAATGCCCCCTGCGGATCGAGGCATTGGACGACCCAGCTGCCGCCCGGGACCTCATTGGGCCCGTTGACCACCTGCCCGCCGTTCGCCGTGACGCGCCCCGCCGCCGCATGCACGTCGTCGGTGCTGAAATAATAGACCCAGGTCGGCCGTGCGATTTGCGCCGGCTTGGTCATCATTCCACCGGCCTGCACGCCGTCGATCGAGAACAGCTGGTAGGTTCCCATCGGCCCGAGATCGACCGCGTGCGCCTTCTCCCATCCGAATAGGCTCGCATAGAAATCCCAGTCGCCGTCGAGATCTCCCCCATACAGCTCGTTCCAGCCCGGCATGCCAGGCGTATCCGACCGCGGCGGCGTCCGGTCGGCGCCGGTGGGAGTCATGATGTAGAACGCCGCGCCGTGCGGATCGGCGACCATGGCGAAGCGCCCATAGCCGGGCAGGTCGTCGGGAGCGTGGTGAATGGCGCCGCCTTCCTCCTCGATCCTCTTGGCGGCGGCGTCCACGTCATCCACGTGGATATAGCCCAACCATATCGGCCTCATGCCCGCCTTGGCGGCCTCGTCCGGAATGGCCATGATCCCGCCGACCCCAAAATCGCCGACATTGAGCATCGTATAGGTCGTACGCGGCTGCTGGACGTCGTGCATCGCCCAGCCGACCACCGCCGCGTAAAAGGTTTTGGCTGCCTCGGCGTCGCTCGTCATCAGCTCGCGCCAGATGAATTTGCCTTGAGATCCGGGCATTGCTCTTCCTTTCGAAAACATGCGGGCCGACCTCGGCCTCAAACCTGTTCGGCCGGGCTTTGCGATTCTAAGATGTAGCCAACGCGTGCATCGGCGGAAAGCCGCATCGCCGAACGCTCAGAACCCGCGCCACATTGCGATCAGGCTGGCGACGAAGCCGACGCAATTCTTCGCATGCGCCTGCGCCTGCGCGCTATTGCGCGCAAGATGCGATCCGGCCGCGCCAGCGGCCATGTCGTTGCGGACCACATTCTCGAACACCCGCCAATAGGGCCGCGGGATGCGGCCTTCATATTGCGCCAGCTGCGCGAGCGCCTCGGCCTGCTCGAACCCGCGCTCGCGGCCGCCCCGGCTGCCTCCGACCCAGCTCAGGTTCGCGACCAATGTGCCGCTGCCGCCGATCCGATGCCACAACGCGCGGCAATGATCGATCGCGCGCCGCTGCGGCTCCTCGAACCCGGCACCGCCTTCGGCCAGCCACCGGTCGACCAGCGTCGGATAGAGATTGCGGACGACTCGATAGGTCTTTTGCCGACCTCCGCCGAGTTCGTTGCCGAGATCGACGACGGTCGCCTCGCCGTAGGTGGCGTGCTGGGCGGCGAAGCGGTTGACCAGCCCGCCCGTGCCCGCCCCTGCCACGATCCGGTCCTTACGCCTTCGCTTCGCTTTCCTGGTCATTTTGTCGTTCCTCCGAATCGTCGTCCGCCGGTCTGCGGACGCAGGTTGAGATCGAGCCGGTCGTCCATCCATGGGATTGACGGACATGTCCGTATGTTGTTCGGAATGCCCCATGCGTGGGATGAGCATCGGCATGGCAGGGCAATCGGTCGATATGGAGCGCGTGCGCGACGTCCTGCGTGCAACGGTCAAGCCCGCCGGGCCTCACAGCCAGCGCGGTCTGGCGCGCAAGGCCGGGCTCGACCGCGACGCGGTCTACGACATCGTCCAGGGACGCAACCGCAATCCTTCGCTCAAATTGCTTGCCGCGCTGGCCGAGGCAATGGACAGCGACCTGTCGATATTCGGGGTAGAGCTGCACGCCGCTCTGCCTAGTGCAGCCGCGCTGGAACAGGCGATATTGGAAAGCCTGCCCGCCATGCCGCGCCGTGGAAGCTGGCAGCGAAAGGCTTCGTTCCTTGCCGAATCCGTCGCACGTATTCTTGAGCTTCCGCCAGCTCCGCGAGCCACTCCGCCCGCCCCGGCGCGCCCTCGGCGACGCGGGCCCGCAAAAGCCGCTCCTCCTCCCGCTGCCACCAGCTGAGGTGGATCAGCGAAAGCGCGCAGCTTCGAACGCACGGGTCGCATCCGATTGCGCAGGCGGGCGCGGCCAACGTCCTTTCTCTCTCCAGGCGCATTCATTTCCCCTTATGAATCGTGTGTTCCCGTTATGTTCTGGTATGTGAATTCCTACATGTCTAGGCTTTTTCCTATCTACAAAGCCTGCGCGAGGATCGAAGGCAACGGAAGGACGCCGCGCAACAGGCTTGACTGACGGATTTGTCCGTCGTATAAAAGGGCCATGTCGTCATTTGGCCATCCCCAGGCGCGCAAGCTGGACCAACTGATCCGCGCCGCTTCCTGCGGGCACGCGGCGGCGGAGCGAGGCCTCCTGTTCTGCAGCGGACCCGGCCTTGCGCTCGTCAATGCCGCCTTCGACCTGTTCGAATGCGACGCGCTCTACGACCTTGCAGCCGACGTCTCGCGCGAATTGGCGAGCGGCGAGTGCGAGCGTGCAGGACGGCGCAGCCGGTGTCGATGAGGATGCCGTCCGCCCAATTGCGCAGCAGCCTCTACAGCGCGCTGATCCTGGGCGAAGCGGGTCGGCGCCTCCGCCTGCCCGCGCCGGACGAAAGTTCATCGGTCGGATTTGATCGTTCGTCGCACCCGGGCCGGCTCGTCGAACGCTCCGCCGGAATCGTCGCAATCGGAGCCGGCGGAGACCCGCTCGCTGCTAAGAGCGGCTCAACCAAGGAGCCATGACCGTGTTGACAGCCACCCTTCAGCCGCCCGCGAAGGCCTTCTCCCAACGTCTCGCCATGCGCGGCTACAACGTCCTTTATCGCGAGGGCGAATTGAACTTCTGCCCTGGCTGCGGCCGTTCGCATTGGTATGTCGGCCGCCTGCTCGCGGAATGCGCTTATTGCGGGACGGCGGTACCGCTCGCCGAAATCCACCTGCAGTCGGCATCCGGCGGCCACAGCCGCAACCGCAAGCGATTCGAACCGTCGCTGCTCGCTGCCTGACGTCGGCGGGATGTGTCCGGTCCGTGCGGGCGCATTACGCTCGGGTCGATCGGTTCTTCTCGCCGCCTCGATACAAACCGAGTCGGCTTCTCCCGGCGCCTCAACTCGGCTAACATGGAAAATTCTGATCCACGGAAGCGATTGGGTTGATCGCCTTCCGCAACAATTGTGCGGAACGCGAGGCGAAGGGACAGTGGGCGCGATGGACGTCGATCCGGGCGAAGGCGAAAGCGAAACGGATCTTCGCCCAAATGCCCGCAACGACGTGGATTTCCGCGAAGTCGAATTGAAGCTCGAGATCGAGCCCGGTGCGGCCGAAGCCTTGTTCGATCATCCGTTGCTTCGCGGCTCGCTGGGCGAGCCACGGCAGAACGACTCGGTCTATTACGACACCAGGAAAGGCGCGCTTCGCGCCGCGGGCGTTTCGCTGCGCGTCCGGCGGATCGGCGGCAAATTCGTGCAGACCGTGAAGTCGGGCGCCCGCGCCGCCGCCGGCCTGTTCGATCGTTCCGAATGGGAGCAGCCGATCGCCGGCCCCGAGCCGGAGCTCGATCGCGTCTGCGACATCGAGCCGATCCTCGACAAGCCGGCCGTGCGGCGCGCGCTGAAGCCGGTTTACGAGACCCGGTTCGAGCGCAGAACCTGCATGATCGACCGCGCCGGCGCGCGGATCGAGCTGGTCGTCGACCAGGGCGAAGTCGTCGCGGGCGGGCACAGCCAGGCGCTGGCGGAAGTCGAGCTCGAGCTGATCGAGGGGCCCGCAGCCGCATTGTTCGCGCTCGCGCGCGAACTCCAATCGCATGCCGACCTGCGGCTCGGCGTCATGACCAAGTCCGAGCGCGGCGCGCGCCTTGCCAGCGGCAAGGCAAGCCGTGCGACCAAGGCCGAGCCGGTGCGGCTCTCCCCATCGATGAACGTCGCCGACAGCTTTCGCGCGATCGCGCTTGCCTGCCTGCGGCATTTCCGCGCCAACGAGCCTTTGGTCATCGCGGCACGCGACGTCGATGCGCTCCATCAGAGCCGCGTCGCGTTGCGGCGGCTGCGTTCGGCCTTCTCGCTGTTCAGGCCGGTGCTGGCCGGGCCCGAATACGAACGTTTCCGCAGCGAGCTGCGCACCTTGTCGGGAACCTTGGGCATGGCGCGCAATCTCGACGTATTGCTCGCCCGCCGCAGCGAAGACCTGTCCAAGCGGTCCCGCCAAAGACTGATCGAGGAGCGCGGCCGGGCTTATGATCAGGCGATCGCCGCCTTGCGGGCGGCGCACGTGCGCACGATGATGATCGACCTCGCGGAATGGATCGCCTTGAGCGGCGCCGAGAAGCACGGCGACCAGCCCATCCGACCCTTTGCCGACAGCGTGCTCGATCGCTTCTGGAGAAAGGTTCGCCGACGTGGGCGCATTTTGCGCGATCTCGACGATATCGAGCGCCACGAATTGCGGATCGCCGCCAAGAAGCTGCGCTATGCCGGCGAGTTCTTCGCGCGGCTCTACGCCGACAATGGCGGCGCCGACGCACGCGATGGCTTTCTGACCGCCATTGCGGCGATGCAGGAAGGGTTGGGCGGTCTCAACGACCTCGCGACCGAGGCCGAGCTCGCCGAGGATCTGCGTCGGCGGGGAATTGAGCTTCCGCGTCACCGATCCGGCGACGCCCGGTCAGCCCGCGACGCCCTGATCGCCGCGTCCGACCAATCCTATCGGCGCCTCGCCGAAGCGGGAATGTTCTGGGATCCGCATTAGAGCATCGCGCGAGCGGAAGCGCAGCGGGGGGGCGTGACCGGCCGCTGCGGCGAAGGTCGTCACGGAATCGTCATCACCGGGCTGCAGAATGAACGATGCCGTCGCCCCCTTCCCGCGCGGCAAAGCGTCGACCGTCTCCGGCCCCTGCCGGCACACGGTCGCGGTTCCCGGACCCGACACGGGAACCGGCAAACTGGAGCCGGCGACATCAGTCTCCGGCTCCTTTTGCTGCAGCCGCGAAAAACTGTAACAATGCGCAATTAGCATGGCCGGCAATGGCTGGGGACAGTTTGCGTAGGCCGGAAGGCGTGTTCGGACCCGTCGGCGTGGAAGCCGGCCGGAGGAGCAAGCAGCTTTCCAAGCTCGACAAGAGCATCGGCCCTTCGGGAGAGAAGCGCCGCCATTATCGCACGATCTGGATATCCGACATCCACCTCGGCACGCGCGGCTGCAACGACCGGTTGCTGATCGACTTCCTCGACCATGTCGACTGCGACATCCTGTACCTCGTCGGCGACATCATCGACGGATGGCGCATGAAAAAGCGCTATTATTGGCCCGAGCGGCACAGCGCGATCGTGCGCCGGGTGATGAAACGCGCCAAACGCGGCAGCCAGGTCATCTATATTCCCGGCAACCACGACGAGATGTTCCGCGGCTTCGCCGGCATGAACTTCGGCGGCGTGCAGATCAGGAAGAAGGCCATCCACACGACCGCAGACGGGCGGCGGCTGCTCGTCCTGCACGGCGACGAATTCGACGCGGTGGTGATGGGCGCCAAATGGCTCGCCTTCCTCGGCGACGCCGCCTACCAGTTCCTGCTGCAGATGAACGTGGTGGTGAATTGGGTCCGGCGCCGCTTCAACCTGCCTTATTGGTCGCTGTCCAAGCACGCCAAGCACAGGGTCAAGAACGCCGTCGAGTTCATCTCGCGATTCGAGGAGACCGTCGCGCACGAGGCGCTGCTCAAGGGTGTCGACGGCATCGTCTGCGGACATATCCACAATGCCGAGGAACGGCGGTTCGGCGACATCGTCTATTATAACGACGGCGACTGGGTCGAAGGCTGCACCGCGCTGGTCGAGCATCATGACGGCCGGATGCAGATTCTGCACTGGGCCGAGGAGATAAAGCGCCGCCGCGGCGCGGGCCTGCGGCAGGCCGCCTGATGAACATCCAGATCGTCACCGACGCCTGGGAGCCGCAGGTCAACGGCGTGGTCCGCACCCTGCGATCGGTGACCGGCGAGCTGCGTCGGATCGGCCACGCGCCCGCCATCATCGGGCCGGACCTGTTCGCCTCGATCCCCTGCCCGACCTATGGCGAGATCAGGCTCGCCCTCGCCACCGCATCGGCGGTCGGCCGGCGGCTCGAGGAAGCGCGGGCCGACGCCATCCATATCGCCACCGAGGGACCGCTCGGCCTGGCCGCACGCCGCTGGTGCCTTCGCCGCCGGCTTCCCTTCACCACCGCCTATCATACCCAGTTTCCCGACTATCTGGCCAAGCGCACGCACCTGCCGGCGGAATGGTTCTGGCGCTACATCCGCTGGTTCCACGCGCCGTCGCAGGCCATATTGGTGTCGACCGCAACGGTCGGCCGCCAGCTCGAGGCGCACGGCCTGCCGCGCACGCGGCGGTGGAGCCGCGGCGTCGATATCGACTGTTTTCGCCCCGCGGCGGAACGCGATGGCGCGCACGATGCGATCGCACGCCCGATCCTGCTCTACGTCGGACGCATCGCCGTCGAAAAGAACATCCAGGCGTTCCTCGAATGCCGGCATCCGGGCAGCAAGATGCTCGTCGGCGACGGCCCCGATCTGCCGCTGCTGAAGCGGCGCTATCCCGACGCGGCCTTTCTCGGCGCACGGCACGGCAGGGAGCTGGCGGACCTTTACGCAGCGGCCGACGTGCTGGTGTTCCCGAGCCGGACCGATACGTTCGGCCTGGTGATGATCGAAGCGCTGGCTTGCGGCACGCCGGTGGCCGCGTTTCCCGTGGCGGGCCCGATCGACGTCCTGGACGCCAAAGCCGGCTGCATGGACGAGGATCTGGATGCCGCCATCGCCGGGGCGCTGCGCCGCGACCGTTCCGACTGTACCGAACATGCCCGCCGCTTCACCTGGGAACAGAGCGCGCGGGAATTCGTCGAGGCGCTGGCGCCGGTGAATTGGCGCGCGCCGGCGCGCGCGGCCGCCTAGCCTCTATCCCGGTTTGATTGAACCGGGATAGAGTCTATTTCCCTTTGTTTACCGTGATTTCCGAGTCGTCAGATGATTCCATCTCGCTCAAAATCACTCCAGGAATCACTATTGGAAATCACCATAAGCCGCGAGCAGACGGCGATGATCCCGTCGCGTCCCAACCGGCAGGTTGAGCGCAAAGCAAAGCAGGAGCATTGTCATCAGCCGGGCATTCTCCCGCACGGCGCCGATACAATCCGTAATGCGCATGGCCTTTTCCTTCCAAGGCCGGCAACCTAACAGGCGATTGTTGCGGTTTGGCTTCAGCGTTCAGCGCCGTGGTGGCCCGCCTGCTGCTTCTTGGCCTCCAGCCCCGCCCGCAGCAGCCGGTCGGAGGTGATCACGGCGGCGTCGGCGGTGATCGTGATCGTCATCCCATCCACACAGCGGATGACGACATGGCCGTCTTCCACGCTTATATCGCTAGGTTCATCCAATACGCCGTGTTGCATTTTGCCTCCCACATGGCCGTGGCGCCGATACGTCGAGTTGCTGGACTTACTGGCGGCGGCGTTCGAATGGCCGCGCGCATATTGCACCCGCGGGATACAGTCCGATCGGTGCAGACTAGGTTCGGCTGTTCATGGTTCCGACAAAGGCGCGGCGACAACATTTCTGCGACGAAACGGAATGCCAGCGCGACCAGCTTATGATTCGCTGACGACCTCCTGCGCCGATCGGCCGCGGATCGCTATCTGACCCGCCTCACCCACACAGTCCCGTCCCGCTTCTCGGTGACGAAATTGGGGAGGCTCGCGATCAGCTCCGAGAGACGCGACACGCCGTAGTTGCGCGCGTCGAAGGACGACCGGTTGCCGGCCCGTTCGCCCACTTCGGCGAGGCGGGCAAAGCCCTGTTCATCGCGCTTCGATGCCTTCCAGGCAGCACCGAGGAGATCGATAAGCTCATTGTCGACCGGCGTCGGGCTTGCGCCCGCTTCCTGCGGAAGCGCGGCGCGGCTGGCCTGCTCGAGCGCACCGACATCGATGAAACGGGTGCAGGCCTGCTTGAAGGAATCCGGCGTCTTGGCGGTCCCGAAGCCGTAGACGGGGACGCCCTCCTGCCGGATGCGCATCGCCAACGGCATGAAATCGCTGTCGCTCGACATGATCCCGAAGCCGTCGATCTTGCCGCGGAACAGCAGATCCATCGCGTCGATGGTCATCTTCATGTCGGTGGCGCTCTTGCCCTTGGTGACGTCGAACTGCTGCTGCGGCTCGATCGCATAGCGATGGGCGATCTTCTCCCAACCCTTGAGGCCCGCCTTGTTCCAGTTTCCGTACGCGCGGCGCACATTGACCGTGCCGAGCTCGGCAAGCACGGTGAGCGCCGGATCGAGGCTCGATGGCGAGGCATTGTCCGCGTCGATCAGCAAGGCGATATTCCTGCTCGAATGCGAATTGCCGTCGTTCATCGTCCGCGTCCTTTGGCCCGTCACCGAGCCTTAGAGCAGGATGCGAAAAAGTGGGTACCGGTTTTTCGCCAAAATCCTGCGACAACAAACATTTCTAAAGCAGGATGCGATTCAATCTGATCGCATCCTGCTTTAAGCCAATCCCTTCGACAGCAATCAGGGTGACGGACGCCTGGGCGCGCACCCCGATCGGCGGCGACCTCAACATCTGATTCCGGGACCGAGCAGACATACCCATCGCTGGTATACCAATCGCCGGATGTTCCTCTGCGTGCCGGGCAGGCGCATCCCTCCGCCACGGGGCTCGATCGGCAATGGGATGGCCGAGCAATTCCGCGGGGGGCGGAGCGGCCTATTGGGGGATGGGATCTCAAGCCATGGATTCGACGTGCGGGAGCCACACGGCGCCATCGAACATTTGTCCGTTGTTCCCGAGCGGCGATGGCGGCCGCCGCGCGCCTGACCTGGGCAATTTGGCGCGAACGATCGTGGCGCAAATCGCCCGGCGCCCGGCCTATCTCGACTTGACCTTCGAAGACCCGCAATGGCTGATGATCCTGGATCTGTTCATCGCCGCCGAAGAGGGCGTCGATGTTTCGATATCGACGCTCTTTCAGGCGTCGGGCGTGCCGCCTTCGACCGCACTCCGTCATATCCGCAGCCTGGAAGCCAAGGGCATTTTCGAGCGCATCTCACACCCGAGCGACGGGCGCGTATCCTACATTCGCCTCTCGGCGGGAGCGCAGCGCCGGGTCGGAGACTATCTCGCCTCGATCGCGCAAGGCGAGCCGGCGAACGCGCAACGCTCGGTGGCGGAAGGCGCCTGATGCCGCGACCGCCCCGCGCCCGTGGTCGGCCAGGCAGGCGCGTCGTGCCGAAAGCCGGACCGCGGCGATGACCTTTGAAACAAACGGCTGTTCGATCGCGATCGTCTTCGCACCGCCGTAGGACGGCGGCACGCGCCGCGAGGATTGCGAGTTGGTCCATCGGCTGCTGGCGGAGGCCGGGGAAGCTCTCGCTTCGATGAACGAAGCGTAGAGGCACGGCGGCCGACGCTAAGCCGGATTGCGGGCCATGGCGCGACGGCCAGCGAACCGCCGCCGAATACAGGCCCAACTCAGCCCTGCACCCACGAAGGTCAACAAGGCGATCGGTGCGGTCATCGGTAGGTAGATTTGGTAGGGTTCGAGACGCCATGCGGCCAGTAAGGTGCCGCTAATGCCAACACCAATCGCTACGACAGATTGAATGGCGCTGTTGCGTCGCCAAGAGAAAGCAATGATGAGCAGGGCCGGAGCCATCGCCATCCACCACGGGATTTCCCAAGGCGGTCCACGCTTGAGCGTCTCGGCGGCAAGGACTTGAAAATCGCCGCGGGTAACTCTTCCGATCGGCGTTGGAAAAGTGACGTTCCAATCTTGATCTGCGACGAGAATGTCCTTGTGGCGGATCGTCTGTGGATCGACATTGCCCAGAAGGACGTCGACGGCGCTGATGGTCGGAATCGACCGCCGGTCAATCGAAAAATTGATACGAAAATCCGTGTCTAGTTTCTGTTCCCAATAGGGTGGCAACTGTCTTGCGAGAATTAAGGCAAGCGCTGGGCGCGATCTGTCAGAAAGTTTCAAGAAATAGTAGACCCGATCAACATTTTGACTTAATATATTACCAGTAATCGCCATTTGTACCAGATCCGCCCGGCGGCGGAATTCAGGTAGCGGATAATAAGCATTCATCTTTCCATTCGTGGGATCGTATTCCCAATCGATAGGCAGGATAATCCGATAATCCATTGGACGAAAAGCTGCGGCCAGCGCACGATCACCCGCCGGATCGCGCCGATCCTCAAAGAAGATATTAAAGGCAACGCGCTGCGCGCCCATGCGATCCAATTCACGAACGAGCTTGGCAATGACCTGGCGCGGCCAAGGCAGCGGCCCTAGCATTTCCATGCTTTTGGCATCTTGGGCGACCAGAACGATGTCACCGCTAGCGGGCCTCGGATGCGATTTTTCCCAGCGGTGGATCAAATAGTCGTCAAGCGGCCAACCTGTACTGAGCTCAAGGAATCCAACCGCTTTGCCGAGAACGATCGCCGCGACCGCGGACCCAAAGAGAAAACGGCTTCGCCTGGTTTGTGGTATCCATCGACGCACCCAGCGAATGGGCGCGACCCAACGGCTGGCACGACCTCGGTGAAGGAGGCCTGGCTCTGAATGCAGCACCGGTGCCTGTCGGGCGAACGCTTCGGTGTCTTCAACCAGCCGCGCCGCTTCGACGCGGCTTTGCACGCCGAGAGTCTTCATCGCTGTCTTTATGCGCTGATCGACGGCATCAACCCCGATGCCGAGCTCACGGGCGATCTCCTTGGAAGATTTATGCATGAGCACAAGCCGCAAGCAGGCCCGTTGCTTTTCGGTCAGTCTGGCAATGCGGTCTTCCATCGCGCGATGGTTATCGCACGGACATGTAGAGAAACAAGGAACCAACTCAATTAGCTCGGGCTGGTGGGAAGAGACATTGCGATTATGTCTTCTGGCGGCTGAGAGCTCCAGGCCGGCCCCAGCTGCCGATTGCCGAAGCATCCGCAGCCGCACCGTCTTCCCACAACGCTCAACTATTATTTAGTAGCGACCAAAGCGATGGTTGCCGCGGAACTGGCGATCGGCCAACTGTAGGCGGATGCTTCGCGCGAGAGCATCGAAGCGCTGATCGAGCACTCGGCGCTCGGCCATGGTGAGACCTCCGCGGCGGAAGTTCACCTCGAGCCGCTCGAGAGCATTCAACCGGTTCTGCAGGCGGACCGCCTCAGCCCGCGTCAACGCACCCGAGCGCACGCCCTGCCAGATCTGCATTTCGAGCCGCGCCTCGTGCTGGTTGACCGACTGCCATGGCGCAGCCTGGGCCGTTCCGGAAAGCGGGACGATCGCACCCGCCGTCCCTACAAGAGCAAGGATCAGTTTCTTCATTTCAAATCTCCTTTCAAGCGCCGTACCGGCGCGAAGAGAGAAATGGACCGCGCCACTCACACTGCTTTGTCGGAGCCTTTGCTCTTTGGTCGCAAATTGTATCTGGCCACTAGCGTTAGTGTGCACGATCGCCGATGATCGTGGCCATGAAAGCAATATGGATCGCGGCTACGACTGCGATGCTGGCGTGCAACTCCGCTTCGGCCAAATCACCGGTCGGACATTACCGCCTGGTCGGCGAGCAGGACGTCGCATCGGAGCTGGTGCTCAGGGACGACGGCCACTTCCTTTATGTTTTGGCGGCGGGCGCTCTGGATGAGCATGCAGAGGGCCGATGGACGAGCGATGGGAAAACGGTGCGGCTGACCACCGAGCCCAAGCCCAGGCCTGCCGTCTTCAGAGCGGGCCCAACCGCTCGCACCGCCGAAGTTCCCCTTCGGGTACGAGTCACCTGGCCGGACGGACGCGGCATTCCCGGAGTCGATTTCGCCATCGGCTTCGACAGCGGATCGCCGATCACGAATTATACTCAGGAGGATGGCTGGAGCCTGCCGCCGGACGAAAAGCGCCATCCTCGCTGGGTCGAATTCGCGCTGTCAATGTACGCGCTGAAGTCCCAGCGTTTTGCCGTCAACTCAGCCGCTGCGAACGACCTTGCGTTCGTAATCGAACCCAACGATCTGGGTGTGGCCGAATTCCAGGAGCTACCGCTAACCATCGGCAAGGGTCGCTTGCTGATGCACCGCTACGGAGGAACGCTTACTTATGTTGCGACGGGCCGAAACAGGATCGGTCCAACCAGCGGCCACAAATGAAAAGCCCCGGCATTGCCGGGGCCCTTCGATCCAACAAGAGCTACTTCAGCCCTTGCCACCCCTATCCAAGGGCGGCCAATAAACGAATCTGGTCATTGCGATTCCCCTTAGCGAACGGACGCCACGAATCTCGTGCCGCTAAGGGTTTTTTAACCGTAACGATTAAGGTTATCAAGTTATTAACTATACCGTGTGATTACGGTCAGGCTGCTCGCTCCTCCGCGCCTCCCAGCATCTTCTTGCTCAGAGCACGAAAAGTCATTGGTCTGCCAATAAGATAACCCTGAGCGAGATCACAGTTCATCCGCCGCAGTTCTGCCAGCGTCTCGTCGTCCTCGACCCCTTCAGCCACCACCTTCTGGCCAAGCGAATGGGCGAGCTGGATGGTCGAATTCACCATCACCTTGGTCGCGTGATTCGCAACCATTCCGGCAACGAAGCTCCGATCGATCTTGATCTCGGTGGCTGGAATACGCTGCAGATAGTCCAGCGTGGACATGCCCGTCCCATAATCGTCGACCGACAGGAAGACCCCCATCTTGCGCAATTGCTCGAGCGTCTCGAGATTCCCCGCACTGCCGCCAAGCGCGGCCGTCTCAGTCACCTCGAGAGTCAGCTTGTTTGCAGGCAGCCCATGGCGATCAAGAAGGGCGCGGATCTGTCCGACCAACTGAGGATCTTCAATCAGCCGGGCCGAGAGATTGACTGACATATTGAATTCCATTCCGTACCGATTGATGACGGCGGCAACGCGAATGGCGCTCTCGAGCACATGCTGGGTGAGCTTCTCGATTCGGTTGCTCTGTTCCGCGGCAAGGATGAATTCCATCGGACTGATCGGCCCCTTCTCGGGATGGGTCCAGCGTGCCAGTGCTTCAGCGCCGACGATCGAGTCGGTGCGCAAATCCAGCTTTGGCTGATAGGCGACCCAAAGGTCACCGGTGTCGATCGCGGCATCCAATTGGCTCAGCAACGACAGCTTCCAAGCCGAATCAGCGAGCCTGCTGTTGTCATGCTCCTTCCACTTGAGGCCTGCTTTCTGCGCCTCATCGGCTGCCACGAGCGCACTGGCGAGCCGGTTAGCGATAGAGCGGGACGGATCAATATCGAGACCAAAAGTGATGACGAGGTCGAACGGCTTGTCGCGTACGACGACCGGGCTACGCGACATGTTGTGCAAGGCTTCGAGATGCGCCTGCGTCGAAGCCCGGGGAGCCGGTTCGGCGAACCATGCAAAAATGCCTTCATCACCCTGGAACAATTTAGCGTCCGCGGAACCGACGGAAAGGCGCTTGGCGATCTGTTCCGCCAGCGACTTCTCGTCCTCGGGCCGAAGCGTCGAGGCTATCGCGGCATAGTTATGGACGCGCGCCGCGACCAATGCGCAGCCTTCCGCTTTCTCCTCCTGCAGTGCTGTAAGATTAGGCAATCCCGAAACCGCATTGACCGTCCCGCGCGTCCGATACGATTGTCGAAAGGAACGCCAGGAAAGCAACAAGCCGATAGTGACGAGCATAAAGAACGCCGGCATTACATCGACGAAGATCAGATGCTCCTCGAGCAGGAGTGGAAGCGTAAACGCACTTACCAGGCCTCCTCCGATTACCGCGATTGAGAACCATCGCCTGTTGACGACTATGCATGAGGCCACGAGCACCAAAGCGACCAGATATGGCCATAGCCAAGACGGCTCGTAGGGGACGGCTTTCTTGAGCGTTTCCGCGGCGAGAATATGCGAATAGACACCGGGCATGACACCCCACCCGGGAGTAATGGTTGCATCCTCCATGGGCGTATAGGTAGGTCCGATGATCACATCCTTGCCGGCAATCAAATTACCCGAAATCCTGCCGTTAATGATGTCACTCGCACTAACCATTGGAACAGTATATGGATTGATTGAATAGTCAATCGGGAAGTAGTCCTCGCTTATACTTGATATTCCTGCGAGTAACGCCGCAAATGATGGCAGCATTCTGTTTCCGGACTTGACACCGAAAGGTGCGTACCAGATCACACCCCATGTGTTCGACGGAATGGCGATCGTGGCAATTTGCGCTCGCTGACCCAATTCAGCTATTGGGTATGTGTCGACCACCCGATTAGTGCGGAAATCGACCGAATGCGATATCGGAAAGATCACCTGCTTGCCCAAGGGCCGCACGCTCTTCGCAAAGGCTTCGTCGTTCACAGGATCTGACTTTTCTGTGAATATTATGTCGAAAAATATGCGCCGTGCGCCGAGGCGATGAAGTTCCTGAGCCAATTCGCCATGATAGCGTCGCGGCCAAGGCCATCTTCCGACCTCCCTGTTGCTCTTGTCATCAATTCCGACGAGTATGATCTGGCCGCTCGCCGAACGTGTGTGGAGCATGTTGCGTTGCGAGCGTAAATACTCATCGAGCGGACCGCCGATGTTTAACGCGCCAAAGGCCAAACCCGCCAGACACGCCCACAAGAGGATGTGGCCCCGCCCAGTGCGTGGCTTCAATGCCTTAAAAAGGATCGCTGCCCATTTCATGCTCATTGCCGCATTCGGCTTTGCACAAGAAAGGTTATCAAATCGTTAGCCATCGAGAACCGCCCAACACCGTATCAAAAGGTAAATATTTGTATTGAAATGCGGTGCGGGAATCCCAAATCCCGGGCATGAAGCATCACGAAATCAGCGAGATGGCGCTCGCGCAGCTCATCCCTGCTTTCTATGCGCGGGTGCGCAAGGATCCGCTGATCGGGCCGATCTTCAACGGCGCCATCGGGCACGAGCAATGGCCGGAGCATCTGAAGACGCTGCAAGCCTTCTGGTCGTCGGTGATGCTGGGGTCCGGACGGTATGAGGGCCGGCCCTTGCCCGTGCATATTGCGCTTGGCCCCGCCTTGACGCCCGCGGCGTTCGAACGCTGGCTCGCCTTATGGCACGAGACGACGGGCGACTTGCTCGCGCCTGCGGCGGCGGCCGCGTTGCAGGCCAAGGCGCGGCTCATCGCCGAAAGCCTGATCCTGGGCATCGATTTCCATCGCGAGCGGCAATCGGGCGGAGCGGGCGCCTAGCCGCGCTTCGACACAACGCGCGCGCGTGTGATTCCCGCGCGTCATACCGTAGTTTCCGCGCATGGCGATGAACCCGCCTGAAATCGTCCCATTGCTAGAGGGAAGTGTTATTTTCCCGGAGGATGTCCTTGTCGGATCGTTTGGAGAATACGCCGCGCATTTCCGATGAGCTCGTCCAGGCGCTCGATGGCCTACGCTACCAGCAGGCATTGAGCGCCGGCGGCATCGGCACCTGGTGGCTGGACGTCAAGACCGGCCTTGCGCAATGGGACGCGATGACGTCCGATATCGTCGGCCGCGAATGCCAGGAGAATCAATCGCCGATCCTCGACCTGGTCAATCCCGAGGACCGCGAAGCATTCAACGAAAGCCTGGCGCGCTGCGTCGCCGGGGAGGCCACGCACGACATCGAATTCCGGCCGCTGCGCGAGGATGGGCAGATGCGCTGGGTGCGCACCGTTGCGCGCCCGGCTGCGAGCGCAGGCTTCGGCCAACGCTGGCTGACCGGCGTCGTCTACGACGTGACGGAGCGCAGGAACATGGAAATGGCGCTGCGCGAAAGCCGGCGCCAGCTCGCCACCCTGCTCAACAATCTTCCCGGCGTCGCCTATCGCTGTGAGGCCAACCCACCCTGGAGGATGGAGTTCGTCAGCAATGCGGTGCGGGAAGTCACCGGCTACAGCGTCGAGGACATCCAGCGGTCCAATTTCGGCTGGGCGCATCTGATCCATGCCGAAGACCTCGAGCCGATCCAGGAGCAGATAGCGGAGGCCGTCGCGGCCAAGCGGCCCTTCTCGGTCCGCTACCGCATCATTCACCGCGACGGCGAGGTGAAATGGGTCCACGAGCGCGGCGAGGCCAGCTACGATCGCGACCAGCCGCAATTCATCGAAGGCTTCATCTGGGACGTAAGCGACCAGCAGGCCGCGGACGAACGCCTGCAATGGACGGCATCGCACGATGGGCTGACCAAGCTGCCCAACCGCCTGCTGTTCCAGCAACGGCTCGACGATGCGCTGGCGCGTGCCGCGCGCTGCGGCGGCTCGGTCGGAATCCTGCTTCTCGATCTCGACGATTTCAAGATCATCAACGACACGCTCGGTCACGACGCCGGCGATGCGCTCCTGCGCTCGGTCGCCGAACGCCTGACGGCGAGCATCCGTCCCTGCGACACGGTGGCGCGCCTCAGCGGCGACGAATTCGCGATCCTGGTCGAGAACGGCGCCGATCGGTCGACGATCCAGCGCACCGGCACCAAGATCACCGCCTCGTTCGAAGAGCCGTTCGTGCACGAGGGCCGCCTGTTCGACACCAAGGCAAGCGTCGGCCTCAGCATCTTTCCCGATGGCGGCAACAAACGCGTCACCTTGATGAAGGATGCCGACATCGCGCTCTACGCCGCCAAGGCGGAGGGCGGCGGCCGGATGAAATTCTACGAGCCGCGGATGCGCAACGAGATGCAGAGCCGTTCCTCGATGCTGCAGCTCGCCCGCGATGCCCTGGCGAACAACTGGATCGTGCCGCACTATCAACCGAAGATCGATCTCTCGACCGGCCGGATCAGCGGCTTCGAGGCGCTGCTGCGCTGGGACCATCCGGTCGAGGGGCTGCAGAGCCCGGATACGATCGCGGCCGCCTTCCACGACCTGGATCTGGCGGCATCGATCAGCGACCGGATGATCAAGCTGGTGATCGCCGATATCGTGCGCTGGACCGACCAGGGCCTGAAGTTCGGCCATATCGCCATCAACGCCGCCGCAGCCGAATTCCGCCGCGGCAATTTCCCCGAAACCTTGCTCGGCCGGCTGGCCCAGGCGAACGTCTCGCCGACCCAGATCCAGATCGAGGTGACCGAAACCGTGTTTCTCGGCCGGGGCGCCGAATATGTCGAGACCGCGCTCAGGCTGCTCAACGCGGCCGGAGTCTCGATCGCGCTCGACGATTTCGGCACCGGCTTTGCGTCACTGTCCCATCTCAAGCAATTCCCGGTCAACGCGATCAAGATCGACCGCACGTTCGTGCGCGATCTTCATGAAGATCCCGACGATGCCGCCATCGTCCGGGCGGTGATCAGCCTGGGCAAGAGCCTCGGCATCCAGATCATCGCCGAAGGGATCGAGACGCCGGCCCAGGCGGCCTATCTGCGCAAATATGGCTGCGACTATGGTCAGGGCTATTTGTTCGGAGCAGCCGTTCCCGGCGATGCCATCGGGCTCGTGATGGCCGACAAGGCGAAGACCCGGATGCGCAAGATCGCCTGACGCAGCCATCCACGCATTTCTTGACGCGAAACCGCTGGTCAGGCGGCGATCATCGGCGCGGCCGGCGTCGCGTCGACCCGCAGCCGATAATAACGGTTCGCCCAGCCGATATGTTCGCGGCGCTCGTCGTCGCTGATTGCCAGCGACGCCAGATAGCGCGCGCCCTGCTCGAGCTGCGCATAATGGAGCGCCGGATCCGGAATTGCCTCCCGCATGCCGATTCAAAAGATCGAGAGGCGCAAAGGTTCCCGCCGCACCTTCGAATGATCGCCGGCCGGCGCAGCCGGCACCCATTCTGCCGATACCGCACTCTCCGCAGCTTGCCGTCCACCGGCAACTGCACAAGAATGCGCGCGGGGCGTTGAGGAACGAGCGGTGGGCGAATGCCGGAGGATTCGGACCTTTTTCTGAACTGGGCGGCGGAGGAATTCGTCGCGGCCGGGCGCGCCGATGGTGCGGCCCTTCGCGACGTCCACCGGCGCCAGGCCGAATTCTTCGCGGACATCTTCGAGACGCTGAGCCGCTATCCGTTCCGGCCGCCGCCCAAGGCGGACGAAGAGGAAGGCGAAATCGGCGCGTTGCTGACGCGCGCGTTCACGCGTTGATCCTGGGCCGCTGCTCGCCTCATCGCGGAATCAAGCCTCTTCCTTGCGGCCCCTGCGGCGGCGCAGACCTGCGCCGGCCGCCACGGCGGCGACGACGCTGACCGCGGCCGCACCGATTCCGATTCCCGTCCAGCTCCACAATCTGCTGTCGGCGAGCGCCTCGCCGTCCTTTTCCTCTTCCAGCAGCACCGCCGCGTCGCCATTGGCGGAAAGCCGGACCTGATTGCCCTCGATGCCGGCGACCAGGCCGGTGGAGAGATAATGATGATGGCGCCGATGCGAGCCGCTGTCCGCCTTGATCAGCTTGATCCGTTTGCCATCGACCTTGTCGATGGTCCCGATATGGACGCCGTCCGCCCCGACCACCTCCATATGTTCCTTCAGCTGACTGAGATCGGTCATGTCGTCGCTCCCTTCATGTTGCGCCGACGAGGAAACGCTTCGCTCCCCAATTCGATGCACCACGGCGGCGCGATCGCTGCGTGCCTGCTTCCGGCTAGGCGCTTTGGGCCAATGCCTTGAAAGCCGGTGGATCAAGGAACGAAAAGACGCGCGGATCCGAAGACCCGCGCGCCTGACCAAACCGTAGCGGCGTTACCAGCCGCGCCGGTTGATGTCGAAGCTGGTCACCCGGCCGCTGCCGCGCGCGCTGCAGGTGAACCACGCCCCGCGGTGGTGGCGGCCGCGGTTTTCGAAGCCGCGCTCGATCACGCCCCGCACGCGGAAACGATTGTCGCCGCGACGGTCGACTTCGGTGACGCGCACCCTGCCGCGCGTCGAGCGCTCCGCACGATCGACGCAGGCGTTGACCGCGGCGTGCGAACCGCCGCGATAGCGATAGCCGTCGTGCCATTGCGCCTGCGCCGGCGTCGCGGCAGCAAGGATGGAAAGAGCGGCGCCGGTGACGCCGGTCAGGATCTTGGGCATGCAGTTCATGGCAACCTCCTCACATCGGCGCTGACGGTTGCGCCTCCGCCGCCTTGCTAGGCGATTTGGCGTGAGCCGATTCTGAACCGCCCGGTCGGCTCCGGTTCAGTTTGGCGAGGCGCGCATGGGCGCCGGCGATGCATCCAATTGCGCACAAAGGCGTTTTGAACCGCGAAGAAGAGCGGAAATCATGCCCAGGCCACATTCGACTCCAAGCGAGGTCAATGCCGAAGACGGCGAAGTGGTGGTCGATGGCCCAAATGGTGTCGCCGTCTCGCTCACGCCGGAGGCGGCGACCGAAACGTCGCATCGCCTCCGTTCGGCGAGCGCCGACGCGGATAAGCAACGCAAAGGGAAAGACTGAAGACGCACCGCGGCCTTGGCGCGCTGCGACAGAAGGGAAAACCGCCGGCTTCGTGGCGAACCGGCGGTGGAGCGATTGCACATGCCGCGTTTTTTCTTCCAGCTCCGGCATCGCGACGATCAGTTCGTCGATCCGGACGGAGCCGAGCTGCCCGACATCGCGAGCGCCACGCGCCACGCGCTGCACACGGCGCGGACCCTCCTCGGCCATGACGTTGCGGATGAAGGTGTTCTCGATCTCAATTTCCGCATCGACATCGAAGACTCGTCAGGCACGATCCTCCATCGTGTGACTTTTGCCGACGCCGTGCGGGTGATCCTGCCCGAGGCCAACGGGGCGGGGAAATAGCATAAGGCCGGACGGCGTCTGTCACGATCCGCTTGAATCGCAAGAAGCGAGAGCGCCTTCGACAGCTCCGGGCGTGCCTCGTCCCGCGTGCCGCCCGAGTTGCTGGAAGCGCGCTCGCCTCGTAGGCTTCCAGGACTTTGTCCCGGAGTCCCTCGATGCGCTTGTTGCTCCTCGCTGTTTTCGCCCTGGTCTTCCCTGTCGCGGCTGCCGGCCAGGGGGTGCCGCGCGGACAATTGCCCGACACCGTCGTGCCCATCGCCTACCGTCTCGATCTCAAGGTGCTTCCGGCACAGCCGCGCTTCTCCGGCCATGCCGAGATCGATGTCGACCTGCGCAAGGCCGGCAATTTGATTTACCTGCACGGCCGGGGCCTCGCCGTCACCAAGGCGCTGGCGCGAGTCGGCGGCCGAACGGTGCCTGCCACCTGGCGCCAGGTCGATCCGCTGGGCGTCGCCGCATTGCGCTTCGCCAAGCCTCTGCCCGCAGGCAAGCTTAGCTTGGTGTTCGATTACACCGCCCCTTTCGGCGAGGGCCCTTCGGGCTTCTACCGGGTGAAAGTGGGCGACGACTGGTACAGCTGGACCCAGTTCGAATCGATCGACGCACGCGCGGCCTTCCCCTCGTTCGACCAGCCGGGCTTCAAGACACCGTTCGCAATCTCCTTGACGACGGCGCGGGGATTCAAGGCGATTTCCAACAGCCGCGAAACCGGCACGCGGGCCAGCGGCACGCTCGTCACGCACATGTTCGAGCCGACCAAGCCGTTGCCCACCTATCTGGTCGCGTTCGTGGTCGGCCCCTTCATCACCGCGGAGGGAAGCGTCCCGCCCAACCGATATCGCCGCGAACCGCTTCCGCTTCGCGTCGTCGCCACCAAGGCGCAGGCCGGCAAGCTCGACTATGCGCTGAACGAGACGCGCCGCATCGTCGCGCTGCTCGAGACCTATTTCGACCAGCCCTTCCCCTTCCCCAAGCTCGACCAGATCGCCTCGCCGATCATGCCCGGCGCGATGGAGAATGCCGGCGCGGATATCTACGGCGACGGCATTTTGCTGCTCGATAAGGGCGCGACCACCGTCCAGAAGCAGGAGTTCGGGATGGTCGTCGCGCACGAGCTTTCGCATCAATGGTTCGGCGACCTCGTCACGCCGGCCTGGTGGGACGACATATGGCTCAATGAGAGCTTCGCCAATTGGATGGGATATCGGATCGGCAACGAATGGCGGCCGGAGCTCAACATCGGCGTGGGCGCGATCGACGAAGGGCTCGCCGCCATGAACGAAGATGCGCTCGTCGCCGGGCGCCCGATCCACCAGCCGATCTTGACGAGCGGCGAGATCGACAGCGCGTTCGATTCGATCACCTACGGCAAGGGCGGCCAGGTTGTCGCGATGATCGCCGCCTATATGGGCGACAAGACGTTCCAGCAGGGCGTGCGCCTGCACATCGGCCGCCATCCTTACGGCAATGCCACCTCCGAACAATTCTTTGCCGCGCTGGCCGATGCGGCGAAAGATTCGCGGGTGCTGACCGCGATGAAGAGCTTCGTCGATCAGCAGGGGGTTCCTCTGGTGACTCTGACGCGCAACGGCGACGATTGGATCGCCGCCCAGTCGCGCTATGCCGCCTTCGGCACGCCGGCGGGACCAGAACGATGGACGATACCCCTGTGCGTCAGGCGCGACGAGCGGCGCAGCTGCCAGCTGCTCGACGCCGGAAGCGCGAAGCTGGAGATGCAGGGCAATGGTCCGATCATGCCCAACGCGGGGGGAACGGGCTATTATCGCTTCGATTTGGATCCGGCCGGGTGGGACGCCTTGATCCGCACCGCGCCGCAGCTTCCCGCCGGCGAGGCGCTGGCGATGGACGACAGCCTGTGGGCTGCTTTCTACGCCGGGCGCAGCGCGCCGGTTCAACTGATCGATGCCGCCCGTCTGATGGCCGACAATCCCGATTCCAACGCCGCGCTCGACAACGGCTTCCGCCTCTCGGACATGGCCGCGCACGGACTGATCCCGGAGTCGTCGCTGCCCGATTACCGGCGGCTGATCGATTCGATCTTTGCGCCGCGGCTGACGGCGCTCGGCTTCGATCCCGCCGCCGGCGCGCATTCGGGCGACGATCCGGACAGGCAGAAGCTGCGCCAGGAAATGGTGATGTTGGTGGCCCTCGAAGGCCGGAACCCTGCGGTGCGCGCGACGCTGTCGAAGGCGGCACACGCCTATCTCGCCGGCAATGCCGGCGCGCTCGACCAGGCCTTTCTTCGTACGGCGCTCAGGGTCGTAGCCCAGGAACAGGGGATCGCCTTCGCAAGGAGCCTGACGATGAAAGCGATCGCGAGCGAGGACGCAGGATTCCGTTCGGCGGCCTTGAATGCGGTTGCGCGCACCGGCGACAAGGCGACGGCCGCCTGGCTTGTCGATTTCCGCGAGCCGCGGCTGCGGTCGACCGAGCGGCTGTCGATCGTCGCCGGGCTGATCCGCGAACCGGCCACGCGTGCGGGCGCGACCGATTGGCTGATCCGCAACTATGACGCCTTCGCCAAGGAGGCCGGGATCTTCTCGGCCTCGGCCTTGCCCTCGCTCGCCTCCTGGGAATGTTCCGCTGCCCGGGCCGACGAGGTCGAGCGCGCGATCGGACCCAAGGTCAAGGCGGCGGGCAAGGGCGAGCTCGATTTCCAGCGCACGCTCGAGCTGATCCGCAATTGCGCGAAGATCCGCGAGGCGCGCTCCGCCCCGATTGCGGAGGCGCTCCGCACGACGCGTTAAGGTCCACGCCCTGGCCTATTTGGTGGGCGCTGACAGGCTCGAACTGCCGACCCTCTCGGTGTAAACGAGATGCTCTACCAACTGAGCTAAGCGCCCCGAGGCGGGATTTGCGCCTTTTCAGGCCTTTTGCGCGCGGTCAAGGGGCCTCGTGGAACGGAACGGGAACCTCCGTCGAGCCTTTGACCAAGCCGCAAACAGGCTCCTGGAGACGACCGTGTCCAATATGTCACGCCGACAGGATTCAAGCACGGTCTGATCGGACGTTGCTTGACAATCTCAAGCATATATCTTCCATGGCAGTTGAACGGCCGGCCAAGCATCGGTCCCGGGAGGATGTGTTTGCCAAACCTATCAATCGTCGGCGACTCAGGACCGCACTCTTTTCGCGGCTAGGGCACGCTTTCCCCGGGTGCGCGCAGCGGCGATGCCGATGCCGCCACGGCCTGCGACAGATATTCAATGCCTATGTGGCGTACTATCAAAGTTTTGAAAACCAAGGAAAAGTGGGGAGCTTGACATGCGATTTCATTCCAGAGCCATTGGTGCATCAATCATCACATTGGCATTGGCTTCCGCAGCCAATGCGCAAACTCCAACTCCGGCCGCGCCCGGCGCGCCGCAGGCCGCTTCTTCGGATGAAGGCATTGCGGACATTGTCGTGACGGCGCAGCGGCGCGCGCAATCCGCGCAGGACGTTCCTATCGCCGTCACGGCTTTTAGCGCACAGCAGATGGAAAGGATCGGGCTTGCCTCGACGGCCGACCTTCCTTCAGCCGTCCCGGGCCTCACAATCAGCCCTGGCGCCGCGCGATCCCCGCTTTTCCTGCGCGGCGTCGGAAACAACGGCTACAGCACCTCGCCTTCGGTGCTGACGTTCATCGACGGCGTCTATCAGCCGTTCGATGCCAGCGGCATGGACTTCAGCAACGTCCAGAACATCGAATTGTCCAAGGGCCCCCAGGGCACCTTGTTCGGGCGCAACGCGACCGGCGGCGTTCTCTCGATCACGACCAAGAATCCGTTCGACTGGCAAGGCGTGGACGTGCAGGCCGGCTATGCCAATTACGACACCTACTCCGGTAAGCTTTATGCGTCGGCAAAGCTTTCCGATATGTTCGCGGCAGACATCGCAGGTTTCTATTACAATCAAAGCGACGGCTGGGGCAAGAACGTCTTCACCGGCAACGATATCTACAAGAACAAGCGCTATGGCGTTCGAAGCAAGTTGGTTGCCAAGCTTGACGATACCTTCAAGGCAACGCTGACCGGCGACTACAGCAACCGTCGCGGCAGCCTGGGCACCGGAATATCGATCCCTGCCCCTGATGGCTTCCTTTTCGATGCAGGTACCGGCTTTACGTATACGCTTCCGACGATTTACGATATCAGATCGGAAATAGACCCTTTCTACACTTCGAAGGAGGGCGGTGCTTCTCTGACGCTTGAGAAGCAGCTCGGCGACGTCAAGTTGCTCAGCATTAGCTCCTACCGCCGCGTGAAAGAATTCTTTTTGATAGACTTCGATGGAAGTCAGTTTTCCCTAGTCACACTTCGGCGAAACGAAAAGCGCCAGGCTTACTCGCAGGAATTCCAGGCAAGCGGCGGCGGTTCCGACTTCAACTGGGTCGCCGGCCTCTATTACTTCGGCATGAATTCCGACATTAACGGACCGCGTCTTTCGGGCGCATTTATCGGCCCCGCCGGCTTTCGCATTACCTCCAAGGACCACGTCAACGCCTATGCCGGCTATGCCCAAGGCACGATCACGGTCCTGCCTGAGACCCGCCTGACCCTCGGCGCGCGCTACACTATCGAAAAGCGTCGAATCCACGGATACACCTTTGTCGACACGCCTGGCGGGCCCTTTGTCATTCCCGGGTCGGAAGGAACCCAGAAGGCGACGTTCAAGAAGCCCAGCTTCCGTGTTTCGCTGGACCACAGGTTCTCGCCCGGCGTGCTCGCCTATGCGTCCTGGAACCGCGGCTTCAATGCCGGCTTCTTCAACCAGATTGCCTCCGGGGGCTTCACCGACGCCGCCAACCCGGTGGTCAAGCCCGAGGAAATCGACGCCTATGAAATCGGTCTGAAGACCGATCTTCTGGACCGTCGCCTTCGCATCAACATCGCAGCTTTCCGCTACGACTACTCGAATCTTCAGCAGCAGCTCTATGACACGACGATCGGCGCCATCTTCACCGTCAACGCGGCTTCCGCGAGGATCAAGGGCATCGACCTGGACATCACCGCACGGCCGGTGAAAGCCTTGTCGCTGTCGATCGGTGCCAATTATCTGGACACGGAGTATCTCTCTTATCCTGCGGCACCCGACTATGACATTCTGCCGAACGGCGCATTCGTATCGGTCGGATCGCGCGATGCAAAAGGCAGACGCCTCGTCAATGCGCCCAAGTTCGGCGTGCAGGCATCGGCCACATATACGTTGGAGACAAACGTCGGCACGTTCGATACGACCGCGAACCTGAATCATCAGACCAAGCTATATGGCGATCCGCAGAACGAATTCCCCATCCTCGGCCGCACGCTGATCGGCCTGAACGAGCAATGGACGTCCACCGACGCGTTGACGAACGTGACGCTCTGGGTGAAAAATCTCACCAAGGAGAAATACGACGTGTCGTCCAGCCTGCTGGTCCCGGCTGGACCGATCGGAAATCCCGGGTCCCCGCGGACCTATGGCATCACGCTGGGCCGCAAGTTCTGATGCTCTAACCTCGTTCCGGTTCAGGTTGAACCGGAACGAGGTTAGAAAGTTCTTTGATTGCCGTGCTTGGGTCCGAAGCTGGCCCCGCCAGCTGCGGACCCGGCGCATTCCATCTGGCTCGAAATCACTCTCAAGCGGGATGCGCTATCTTTTCCGGCTCGCTCCGACCAGAACGAAGCCCATCGTGACCGGCTTGTCGCTTTTGTTCCGCCATGCGTGCCGCGTCCCGTTCTGGACGACGACATCGCCCGTCTTGAGATGGACTTGCTCGCCGTCGTCGACTTCAAGCCAGACCTCGCCGCTCAGGACGAAACCATAGTCGACGGTATCAGTGGTGTGCATGCCGGGATTGTCCGCCTCCATGAGGCGCGCGAAGTCGGGATCTTGGTCCATCATTTCCTTCCCGGCGGCCGCTGGATCGAAGCTTGGATCCATCATCACGCTGTCGGGTGGAAACGTCACGACCATGAGGCGGGTCTCGCCGATTTCGGGCAGTTGCTTCGATTCCGGCCAAATCGCATCGCCGCCCTCGTGCGGAACCGAGGGGCGCGATGCCGTCGCCCAGAGCAAGGCCGAGGACGAGCCCGGAACGGCGCGAGACGAAAAAGCCCTCGGAGGCGGGCCGTCGGAGGCGATGATAGCCCTGTTTCCAGAATGACCTGTGACGACACGACGCACGTTCATATCTTTTCCCTCCGCAAGATCCGTCGGACGGTCGGCCGGATAACGAGCGCACGCCACCACGAACCGAACCGTGATCAGTTGCAATCCGCCATGGGGATTGGAGAAGGGGGCGGATCTCCCGGATCCGCCCGACTCAACCCGTTCGCAGCCTGGCGATCAGGCGACCTTTTTCTGGGGGATATTGTTCGGCACGAGAGTCCGCCAGTCGCTCCCGGTCGGCAGCACGCTATGCGTGCCCCTCACATTGGCGAAGGACATTCCATAGCCGAGCGGTCTGCCGCCATCCTCCGCCTGCTTGGCGGATTTGAGCAGCGACCGATACAATTGCGCGATGGCCATGTCGGCCGTCCCGAGATGTTCATACTCGCGATCCCTGATGCCGCCTCCGGACATGCAAACGATCGCGTCTTCCTGAGTAAAGCTCGCGATGCCGGTGAAATGACCATCCTTCATCGCATCCCGATCCTGCCTGAAGCCGTTGGCTCGCGACGGACGGTTCGGGCCGTAGAAGCTCTGACGGGTCATGCCATAATCCTCGAGCCGATCGAGGCCGACAGTGTTCAATTGCTCACTGCTCAGCGGCTCTTCGCCATAGTTCTGAACGCCATCGTACCAGACATGGTAGAAGGCGCATTTCTCGTCGTTCATCGGCACGACCGCCATGTAGATGTCGTTCGGATTGAGCATGAAGAAAGGTGCGACGAAGCCGGTGACATTGGTGTGCTGGGTGTCGCCGAAGTCCCGAACGGCGCCATAGGTGAATCCGTACGGCGTCTCTTCGACCTCGATGCGCGGGATCGGATTGTGCTGCATGGGGCTGGCGTTCTGGGTGAATTTGATGTCTGCCATGCCGCCACCCGCAAACTGGCTGACGTGCAGCACACTGAGATGCGAGCTGTCGAACAGACCCTCCATGACCTGGACGAAATTGCAACCGACGATCGCGACGGCCGGCAACAGCTTCGAGGCCGAGGCGCTGAGGTAGGGAAAGTCGTAGAATTCGGGCATGTCGGCAGGGTCGCCGATATAGGTCCAGACGAGACCGCCCGCCTCGCGCACCGGATAGGATTTCGCCTTGAAGCGCGTCTTGAACTTGGGATCGGCGATATTAGGTGTCTCCATCACGGTGCCGTCCGTGGCGAACAGCCAGCCGTGATAGATGCACCGCAGGCCGCAGTCCTCGGACCGCCCCAGCGTCAGCGAGGCCCCGCGGTGGCAGCAGAATTCGTCGAGCATCCCGACCTTGCCCTCGCTGTCGCGGAAGGCGACGAAATTCTCGCCCAGCAGCTCGACATGAACCGGATCGCAATCGGGCGCCGGCAATTCGGAACTCAGCAGCGCCGGAAGCCAGAAATGACGGATCGCCTTGCCCATCGGCGTCCCTCGTCCAGTCTGGCACATGAGCCGATTGTCTCGCTCCGACAGCATAGCCTTCTCCCTTTCAAGCGGACCCTGGCGTGCGAGCCGCAAGATATCGTGTTGCACTCGATCGCACGTAACCGGAGTCGCGAACCCATCCGCCGGGTGCACCGACCATTGTATAATCTTCCGCGGAATGTAAAGCTAACCCAGAATGAGGCGGCCGTCGAACGCCGGCCTGCCGGATCGGAGGAGAGCGCGATGCTGTCGGAACACGACAACGATCTCATCTGCCGTGTCGGAGCCGGAACACCGATGGGAGAGGTTTTTCGTCGCTTCTGGATTCCCTTTCTGGTCGGCAGCGATCTGCCCGAGGCGCATGGCGATCCCGTGCACGTCGAGCTGCTGGGCGAGAATTTCGTCGCCTTCCGGGATGGTAACGGAAAGGTCGGTCTCCTCGACGAACATTGCTGCCACCGGGGCGCCTCGCTGACCCTGGGCCGGGCGGAAAGTTGCGGCATTCGCTGCATTTATCATGGCTGGCTGTTCGCTACGGACGGCGCGGTGTTGGAAACGCCGAATATCGCCGATCCCAAGTTCAAGACGCGTTTCAAGGCCAGGGCCTATCCGGTACGCGAAGCCGGGGGATTTCTCTGGACCTATCTCGGGTCCGCAGCAGAGGCCCCGGTCTTCCCCGATTTTCCGTGGATCGACAGCGCGCCGGAACGGCGTCTCAACACCTGCACGATTCTGGGCTGCAACTATGTCCAGGTGATGGAAGGGCTTCTCGATGGATCGCACCTCAGCATATTGCACAGCAGCGTGCTGCGAGCTGCAGCCGACAACGATCTTCCCTATGCCGTTCACAGCCAGCATATGCTGCAAGAGGCGGCGCCGCGAATAGAGGCCGAAGAGACCGATTTCGGCCTCCAATATGCGACGATCCGCATGATCGACGGCAAGGCGGAGACCAGGGTGGTCGCGTTCATCTCCCCCTTTTACAATCTGCATCCGCATGGCGATCTCACGACCGCCATCGTTCCGATCAACGACACCAAGACCGCCTTCTTCAACATCTGGTGGGACGGCGAGCAACGGTTCGGTGCCGAGCCGTTGCGCGGCAAGCAGAATGCCATGATCGGCACGTCCGATGAAGAGCAGGACATGCAGGGGCTGAGCCTGAAGACGTTCGATACAGGCCGCCATCCTTCGCGGGCAAACCGCTATCGCCAGAATCGGCAGCGCATGCGCGAAGGTCATTTCTCGGGCGGGGAAACGCTGATGATGGACGACGTCATGGTCGCCGTGTCGGCCGGCCCGCTCCGCGCGAGGATCAACGAACATCTGGGCAGCGCGGACGGAGCGATCGCGCAATTATACAGGATGCTGCTCAACAACGCGCGGTCGGTGCGCGCGGGTGGGAAAGCGATAGGCGAGGGCATGTCGGTTGCGGGCATCGCCGCGCGACGCGCCACGCTCGAGCCCGGAACCGATTGGCGCGTGATAGCGCCTCGCCAAAAAAGCACCGGGGCGGTCGCCGCCTAGAGTGATTTCGAGCCAGATGGAATCATCTGGCGGCTCGGAAATCACGGCAATCAAAGAACTTTCCAGCCTCGTTCCGGTTCAACCTGAACCGGAACGAGGCTAGATTCTATCCCGCTTCTACCGGACCGGGATCGTTGCGTTCCCCATCATAGATAAGCCCGCAGCGCCGCTTCGATGGCATCGCCGAGTTCGTCGCCGCGATTGCCCATATTGAGCACCGGCGACAGATGGTTGTGCCCCTTCAACCAGACGAGCTGCGGCGCGTGCTTGTCGCGCCGCGTGAGCGCGTGCATCAGAGCCGCCGCGGACAGACCGAAAAACGCCGGTTCCATTTCCGCGACGGTGATGATGGCGGGCACCGTGGATTCTTCGACGTGGTTGGAGGAAGAGCGGTCCACCAATTCCGCGGCGTCGTTGCCGAAATAAAGGTTGATGTTCCCGCCTTCATGGTCGGGCGTGATTTCGTAGACGCCGCTCATGAGCACGGCTGCTTTGACGCTGCCAAGGTTCTTCGGGTGGAAACGCTTGTCGAAGACGGTCGATGCCGAATGGACCGCGCCCGCCGATTGGCCGATGACGAAAATCGAGGTGACGTCGCCCTGGTGGACATCCGCATTCTCGACCAGCCAGTCGATAGCATCGGCGACGTCCTCGGCGCCCGAGGGAAAAAGGAATTCCGGGGCAAGCCGGTAGTTGGCGACGACGCCGACATAATTCTTGCGCGCGAAAAATGCCGGAATATGCGCATACATGCTCTTGTCGCCGCCGGTCATCCCACCCCCGGGGACGAACAGGACGATCGGCCTGCCGGCAGCGGCGGGAATGCACAGATCGAGCTTTTGGCGTTCATGGCTGCCATAAGCGACATCGTCCAACCGGCGTCCGCCGGACGGCAGCGAAACATCGAATCCGTCTTTGAAGAGAATCCGCGTGGATTCCACGATGCTTGGATTGAATACGTAGCCGGCATCGCGGAATTTCGCCTCGAATTCCGGATTCAATCCGAACGACGATGATAACGGCATCAGCAGGCTCTCCGTTTCTTTGGGGGGTGGTCAGAAACCCGAGCATCGGATCCTTGGCTCTGGAAGACCAGCTGACATAGTCTTCCTGCGAAGGCAATGGGCTGCGGCTGTGCTATCCTTGCTCCCTTCGCTGCTTCGTGCCCTCGATAGGGGAGCCGGGCAAAGCGCCGGCCATTATCGCGATCCGTAGCGCGCGAAGCTTGCCAAGGCTTCGGGCGTTGCAGTGGCGGCGGCAAAGTGACGATTGGCGCATGAATCGGCTTCCTCGCCCGTCCGGTGGACCGAAAAATAATCTTTGACGGAAGCGGCTTGGGTGCGCGGCAATGCAGCAAGGCGCCGTCCGAGCGCCAGCGCTTCGGAGAGCGGATCTTCGGCCAGGTAATCGGCCAGGCCGAGGGCGGCGGCGTTCGCGCCGTCGAGCGTCTCCAGTCCCCAGGAAATACGGCGCGCGACCGGCCGGCCGGTCCGCAGCTCAACGTGCTGAAGCCCCCAGGCTGGAAAGAGCCCGATCGGTACCTCCGGCAAGCTCCATTTGGCATCGCGGTGCGTCACGACGATGTCGCAGGCAGCGGCCAATGTCAGACCGCCGCCGATGGCGAAGCCGTGCACCGCTGCGACAATCGGGATCGGGTATGAGGTCAGCCGCTCGGCAAGAAGCCCGCAAGCCTTTTCAAATGCGCTGCGCTCCACCGGAGTCATGGCGGCGAGCGCGGCGAGGTCGCTGCCTGCGCAAAATCCCTTGCCGGCGCCGGTCAGGACCAGTCCCGCGCAGCCGTCCGGTTCCATCTCGGCGAGCAGGTCGAGGAGGCTCTGGACCATCGTCTCGGACATGGCGTTGCGTCGTACCGGCCGGTCAAGCGTCACGACAAGCAGATGCGGATGATCCGCATCGGCCGTTACAATGATGTCCATACGCTGGACCCTTTCCTGACAATGAGCCGCCGAAGAAGACGGGCAGCGCCCTCTAACCCGCAATCACCCTGGCGTGGAAGCGGGCTGGCTTTCAATTCGCGGCATCGTTTGATCGGTCGGTCCTGCCGGTCGTGCGGCGCCTCCGTCACGCGATCGTGTCGTCCAGGCGCCTACAGTTCGTCGCCGTCTTGGGCCAGAATGACCACGCCGCGGAAAAACCTTCTCACCTGCTGCGCAAGATCAGGCGAAGAGCGACCGGTCGGGCCATCGGTGTTGACATGATTGAGGACGATCAATTTGACATTGGCCTTGCTCGCCAGCTTTCCTGCTTCCTCGGGGGTCAGATGCTCGCGTCGCATATGCTCGATGGGGGCGGCCTTGCCGCTCGCGGGGCCGGGGAGCGCCATGACGTAGGCTATGACCTTCTGAAGATCCATCACTTCGCAAACCAGCACGTCGGCGTTGCGCGCCAATTTCTCGAGCGCCTCGCTCGGGCCGGTGTCCCCGGTGAAGACGAACGATCGATACGGCGTGTCGAAACGATAGGAATAGCTTCGTTTGGCGCCCAGCACCCGCTTCGACGGATCGACGGTGCTGAAATGGGAATTTTCGACGGCGGTAACCCGTACCTTGTCGTCGCTGTATATCGTCGCCGGCGCGCCCGTATCCAATTCGTGACCGACGACCAGGCTGGCGATCGGCTTGAGATTGGGTGTTTGAGCGGCGATGACGCCCTCGGGTATCGAAAGATATTTCAATGCGTCGTCGACATAGGCCTTCGATCCCGGCGGCCCGTAGATATCGATCGGCGTGCCGCCGTTCGATACCCAGTTGAACCCGATAAGCGACGCCAGACCCGCGACATGGTCGAAGTGCAGATGGGTCAGAAAGATCTTGGAGATATCGATCGGCGCATAACCCGAATCGACCAGCTTCTGAGACACGCCGTCACCGGCGTCGACCAAGTAGATACGGCCATCCACCTGCAGCAGGCTGGCGGGTTGAGACCGCGATCTCCGGACCAGCGGCCCACCTCCGGTCCCAAGCATGACCAGCTTGGCACCGTCCGGCGCGACGTGCGCGGGCTGCGCGACGGGCGGGCTTGCGGCCGGTTCCGCTGCGCCCGCCCCAGCGGCCTGGCCTGCCATCGCCAGCACGCCGGCGCATGCCGCGCCCTTCCACAGCATCGTTCGCAACTGCTTCATATCGGTTCTCGCTCTTATTGATTTCGGGATGGGCCGATCGGGTGCCGATCGACTTCAAGCCCTTGGCCGATGGGATAGGCGACGGCCGCTCGATGCCGGACGGATCATCGGCTGTTCGATCGAATGCGCGCCGCGAGCGCGATCATCGTCTCCTTGGTCCACTTCTGCCCCCCTCGAAAGCGGGCGACGAGACGTCCTTGCGGATCGAACACGAGCGTGTTGGGGATGGCGACCACGCCGAAGCGATCCATGACGTCCGCCGTCGGCCCGACATAGAGGGGCAGCACGCGAATGTTCTTGCGGGCATAGGCGCGCACCGCGGCCATCGGTCCGCCCCGATCGATCGATATCGGGACCACCGCGATGCCCTTACCCTTGGCCTTGATCGCCAGCGCTTCCAATTCGGGCAGCTGGGCCACGCAGGGCGCGCACCAACTCGCCCATATGTCCACCACCACCACTTGGCCCTTGAGCTTGGCTGCCGCAATCGGACGGCCGGCCCCGTCGACGACATCCGACAAATTGTCGAGACGGATGTCTTTGTCGAGACGAACCTCTAAATCCTGGGCGCTAGCGGCGGCGAACCATGTGGCGGCAGCCGTCATGAAGAGCATCAGGCGGACCCGTTTCAAGAGCCAAAGCGACACGGTCGATCCTCTCGTCTCTCTGCGCATTTGGTCGATAATCTGTTCGGGGCTGGCGCAGCGCCATAGCAAATGGGATAAAAAGCCACCGGTTCGATTTGTCCAGCGCGGATAATGACAGGCAGGCGGACCCGACCTGGGCTCCTGGCGGTCGGAATGGCCGATCCAAGACAGGCGGGCCGGTTCTATCGATTTCGCGGGCGCCCGAGCGGGCAACCGCCGATATCGCCCTCGCGAAGCGAAGGGCAAACGAAAGGGACGGCGGAGCCATCGTCTTCAGCGATCGCTCCGCTTCCGTCCGCTCTCGCCGGATGATATACGATCCTTCTGTGAAATCGTCGCGACGGGCACGGACGATTCTTGCGTCCGGCCCTCTCGCTTTCCTCTCCGGCCGGGGATAAAAATCGGTTTCTATTTTATCTTTGGGGGCCATGGCCGTGCGCGCGAATGGCTTTCAATGTGTTTTGAAATGACGGCTGTGCTGTCCGCCGGTGATTCGGGGAGAGCGGCCAAAAGGAGCGGAGAACCGGATGGCCACCACGATCAATGCCGCTGTCGTTCGAGAAAAGGGCGGTGCCTTTGCCATCGAGCGTATCGATCTTGAAGACCCGCGCGAGAATGAAGTGCGGGTGCGCATCGCCGGGGTGGGCATGTGCCACACCGACCTGGTGGTGAGAGACCAATATTTCCCCACGCCTTTGCCGGCCATTCTGGGTCACGAGGGGTCGGGGATCGTCGAGAAGATCGGCAGCTCGGTGACCAAGGTGGCCGTCGGCGACCATGTGGTTCTCAGTTTTGCGAGCTGCGGGGTGTGCGCCAATTGTCTGAGCGGCCGTTACGGCTATTGCCCCGATCTTTACGGGCGCAACTTCACCGGCGCCCGTCCCGACGGATCGACCCCGTGCTGCGACGCAAATCAAGCGCCGGTCAGCGGTTATTTCTTCTCGCAATCCTCCTTCGGCGAACTCGCGCTGGCGACCGAGCGCAACGTCGTCAAGATCCCGAAGGACGTACCGATCGAGATCATGGGTCCGCTTGGATGCGGTATCCAAACCGGTGCCGGGGCGGTCATCAACGCGCTCAAGCCCGGCGCCGGCACGAGCATCGCCATCTTCGGCGCCGGTTCGGTGGGTCTCGCGGCGGCCATGGCTGCGAGGATCGTCGGTTGCGCGCAGATCATCGTCGTGGATCTGAACCCGCAGCGGCTCGCCTTGGCCCAGGAGCTTGGCGCCACACATGTCGTCAATGGCGGCAGCGAGGACGCGGTGGCTGCGATCCAGAAGATCACCGGCGGGGAAGGGGTTCAATATTCGCTGGAGGCCACCGGCTTGCCGAAGGTCGTGAGGCAGGCCGTCGATTGCCTGCGCCTGACCGGTGTGTGCGGGATCATCGGCGTTGCGCCGCTTGGAACCGAAGTCTCGCTCGATATGAACGGTTTGTTGTTCGGGCGGACGGTGCGCGGCATCATCGAAGGCGATAGCGTTCCCGATATCTTCATTCCCCAGCTCGTCGAGCTGTGGCGGCAGGGCCGCTTCCCCTTCGACAAGCTGATCAAGAAATATCCTCTGTCGCAGATCGACGCGGCGGCGCATGCCTCGGAGTCGGGGGAGGTGCTGAAGGCCGTGCTCATTCCCGACGCGGCGACGGGCAGCAACTGACGATGATCCGCGAGGTCGTCAGCACCCTCGTCTCGGATGCGGCAGGCCGCTTTGGACAGGCGCCGGCGTTCACCGTGCCTGGGCAAGAGACATTGACCTTCGTCGACGTCGATGATCGCGCAGGGCGTTTTGCCGGGGGGCTCGCCGCAATCGGCATCAAGGCCGGCGATCATGTCGCGCTGCATCTGCCCAACGGCTGGGAATGGATCGTGGCCTATCACGCCATCGCACGTCTCGGCGCGGTGGTGGTTCCGGCCAATATCCTGCTGTCGCCGAGCGAAGTCTCGTACATGGTCGCCGACTCCGAGGCCAAGGCAGCGATCATGCCGGCCGATCGGCGCGGCGCGATCGATCTGGCCGGCGGGGTTTCGGCCATCACGCTGGGGCAGGCTGACGACGCCCTCCCGTTCGATACCCTCTTGGACGGACGATATACCGACCCCGTTCTGCGCGACGCGGACGATCTTTTCACGATCGGCTACACGTCGGGAACGACGGGCAAGCCGAAAGGGGCCATGCTCAGCCACGCAGGCCTTTTCGCCAGTTTGGCGGCGACCGCGACCATCCATGTGCGGCACTCGGCCGACACGGTGCTATCGTCGCTGCCATTTCCGCATGTCTACGGGAACATCGTTATGAACGCGACGTTCCTGACGGGCGCGCGTCTCGTGACGACGCCGCGCTTCGATCCGGAGGTAGCCTTGCGGCTAATCGGCGAAGAGCAAGCCACGCTCTTCGAGGGCGTGCCGACCATGTACTATCAGATGCTGGCTGATCCCGGCATAGGCGCAGCGAAATTGTCGAGCCTGACCCGCTGCACGGTCGGCGGGCAGACGATGCCCACAGCCAAGATCGATGCTGTGGTCGAACGCTTCGGATGCCCGCTGCTCGAACTTTGGGGCATGACCGAGGTGGCGGGGCCGGCGGTCACCCATTCGCCCTATTGGGCGCCGCGGCCGGGGTCGATCGGTTTGCCGGTGCCCGGACTCGAGGCGCGCATCGCCGACCTCGCCGATCCGACGCGCGATGCCGCGTCCGGCGATAGCGGCGAGCTGATGGTGCGCGGCAAGCTGGTGATGCAGGGCTATTGGAAGAATCCGCAAGCGACGGCCGAAGTCATCGACAAGGACGGCTGGCTCGCAACCGGCGATATCGCGCGGCAAGAAAGCGACGGTTATCTATTCATCGTCGATCGCAAGAAGGACCTCATCATCACGGCGGGCTACAATATCTATCCGGCCGAGCTCGAGCAGGTGATCGCCATGCATCCGGCGGTTGCGATGGTGGCCGTCGCGGGTATCGCCGATGATGAGAAAGGCGAGCTGGCGCACGCGTTCGTCGTGCTGCATTCCGGCGGCAGGCTGGACCAGGCCGAGCTTTTGGCGCACTGTCGCCAACATCTCGCCGCCTATAAGGTCCCGCGTCTGATCACCTTTGTCGACGATCTGCCCAAATCCAGCACCGGCAAGATCCTGCGCCGCGCGCTGCGCGAAAGATCCGATCGCTCGGCCGCGACCAATCGCCCGGCCGTCACTGCCTGAAGGAGGCTTCCATGACCGATTTTTTTGACAATTATACGATGACGATCAACGGCGCGGCCGTCACGTCCGACCGCCATTTCGACGCCTTCAATCCAGCCACCGAGGAAGTCATTGCTGCCGTTCCCGAGGCGACGCGCGAGCAGCTCGACGCGGCGGTCGCCGCCGCCAAAGCGGCTTTCCCCAGCTGGAGCGCGCGCCCGTTGGCCGAGCGGCAGGCGCTCGTAGCGAAGATCGGCGATGCGATCGAAGCCCATGCCGAGGATTTCATACGGTTGCTGACCCGCGAGCAGGGCAAGGCGCGCAAGGGGGCCGAGTGGGAGATCGGCGGCTCGGTGATCTGGTGCCGCGAAATCGCCAAGCAGGAATTGACCGTGCAGCTGGTCGAGCAGTCCGAAGGACGCTCCGTCGAAACGCGCCACGTGCCTTTGGGGGTGATCGGTGCGATCACGCCCTGGAACTTCCCGGTCCTGCTGGCGGTGTGGAAGATCGCTCCTGCGCTCGTCGCGGGCAATACGATGGTCCTGAAGCCCTCTCCCTATACGCCGCTTTGCACGCTGAAGCTGGGTGAGATCCTCCGCGACATCCTGCCCGCCGGCGTGCTCAATGTCATATCGGGCGGGAACGAACTGGGCAGCTGGCTGACGACCCATCGGGACGTCCGGAAGATCAGCTTCACCGGGTCCACCGCGACCGGCCGCAAGATCATGGAAGCGGCTTCCGGCAACCTCAAGCGCATCACGCTCGAGTTGGGCGGAAACGATCCCGCGATCGTGCTGCCCGACGTGGACGTGAAGGAGATGGCGGAGAAGCTGTTCTGGGCCGCGTTCCAGAACAGCGCCCAATTCTGCGTGGCGGCGAAGCGCCTCTACATTCACGAAGATATTTATGACGAGCTTGCCGCGGCGCTCGTCGAATATGCACGCACCGTCAAGGTAGGCGACGGCTCCGAGCAGGGAACCGATCTCGGGCCCATTCAGAACCGGATGCAATATGACAAGGTCAAGGACCTGCTCGACGACTCCAAGTCGCAGGGTCAGCGCTTCCTGCTCGGAGGAGAAGCGGAAGAGCGGAAAGGCTATTTCATTCCGGTCACGATCATCGACAATCCACCCGAAGACAGCCGCGTCGTCGTCGAGGAGGCGTTCGGACCCGTTCTGCCGCTGCTCAAGTTCAACGATATCGAGGACGTGATCGCGCGGGCGAACGCTACCGAATACGGCCTGGCGGCTTCGGTCTGGGGCAAGGACGTCAAGACGGCCCGAAAGATCGCGGAACGCATCGAGGCGGGAACCGTGTGGGTGAACGAGATTCACAGTTTCTCGCCGCACGTGGCCTTCGGCGGGCACAAGCAGTCCGGTGTCGGCGTCGAGAATGCGCTCGAGGGCCTTTCCGAATATACCAATATGCAAACACTGGTCGTCAACGACGCGGGCTAGCGCAGCCGGACGGGGATTCGATCGTGTTCGCGTCCGGGGATCGTCCAACGGCATGATCCCCGGCGCTTCGGATAGATGAGGGGCGGGGCGTCCCGACCGTGCACGGGGTCGCTCCTTGGCGGATTCGCCTATCCGCGACTGATAGAAGATAGCGAAGGCCTTATCCCCCCAAGATATGGTGAAGCGGTTCGAATCGAAGCAGTATCGCGGCACGGCGCGGTTCGGCCGCGAAGGAGGGTTTGAATGATAAGAGCAGCCGACGCCGAGTTCCATGCGCCTGATGCGGACAAGCTGAATTGGGCGGAGACCAATTTCTTCGGCTTCTACAATGCCGAGGAGAAGCTCAACATCGGTGTCTACACGCTGTTTCGGACCAATCTGCGGACGGTCAATTCGACAATCTGCATGAATTCCGGCTTCGCCTCCACGCCGTGGCACGCGGACTATGTCGACTATCAGTCGGTCATCCCGATGAGCGAAGATTGCAGCTTGCTCGATTACACGCTCGCCAATGGCCTGCACATTCGCTGCCTCGAACCGAACATGGTCTGGGAGATCCGGTTCGACGACGGCGAGGGGACGAAGATCGACGTGGTCTATCGGTCGATCATGCCCCCTTTCGATATCCATGACCCCGAAATGGACCCGATGGTCGGCGGCCATGCCGGCGCATTCGCCTGGGGCACGGCCTATAACGGGCATTTCGATCAGACGGGCCATTACCAAGGGACCGTGACGCTGCGCGGCCGTGTCATTCCGATCGATTGCATCTCGACCATGGATCATAGCTGGGGACCGCGTCCCGAACGCGGCGCCCCCAATATGACATGGCTGCACGCGCATTTTTCCAAGGATCTTGCCATCCATGCGATCTTCAGCTTCGACCCCGAGGCGAATGGCACGAGCCTTGCGCTCACGCACGGCTATGTGGTCGAGAAGGGCGAGGTCTTCGGCCTCAAGGCCGGCACAGGCACGGTCGTCCGCGCGCCCGACCGTTTCGCCAAGAGCGTCGCGCTGCAGCTGGTCGATCGTGCCGACCGCACGTGGGATCTGGCCGCGGAAGGGCTGACGACCTTTCCGTGGCAATGCTGGGCGAACATGATTTCCTTCAACGTGCTCGGCAGATGGCGGATGGGAGGGCTGACCGGCTATGGCGAGATTCAGGATTTCTTCGAACTCCCGCAGCTCACGCGATTGAATGCGGTCCCCGCCACACACATCGCCGTGGCGGCCTGATTCATGCGTCCGTTGCGCGGTCTGCTGCTCGATCTCGACGGCACGCTCGTTCAGACCCGGGAAAGCTCTTGGCTCCTGTTCGAGAAGACGAACGCCAAGTTCGGCCTCGGCATCGACACCCGCGAGCAATATTTCGACCTGTTCAAGGTCAACATGTTCGAGGCGCTGGCAGGCCTCTGTCCCGACCCCGACCAGGCTCAGGCCGCCGTCGACCATTTCCTCGAGCTTCTGCGCAGCGAATATCGGCCGCCGCTCGTCCCGGGCATGCTCGATGTGGTCCGGACCTTGTCACGACGCTGCGCTTTGGGGATCGTTTCGAGCAATGCCCTGGCCGCCATCCGCCGCATCGTCGACGAAGCGGGCATCGGCAATTGCATCGCGCATGTGTTCGCCGGAGATGTCGTTCCCGACAAGCGCACCGCCATTCGCCAGTTTCTCGCCGATCCGTCCTACGCGACGCGGCGACGATATTCGGACGCTTATGAGGAAGAGCATCCGAAGCCTTTCAGACCGGAGGAGGTGGCGCTGGTCACCGATACGGTGGGCGATGTGCGGCAGGCGCGCGAATGCGGCGTGCGCGCCTTCGGCGTCGCATGGGGCCTCCACAGCGCCGCAGATCTGCGTGCGGCCGGCGCCGAAGCGGTCGCGCAATGGCCGCAGGAGATCATTTCCTGGGCCGGAGCCGGCCCATGCTCGAGCTTTGAGCTTCCCGACGTGCTGGAACCCGTCGCGCAGGCACGCGCGACGGCGCGCGATTAGCATGCCCGGCATCCGCGCTTACATCCATCGCAAGGCGAAGACGATTGCCTCAATATAGATAGGAGAGATTATGACGGTCATTGCACAAGGTTATAACAGCTTCGAAACCAACAAGTCGCCGGAAGGGAACGTCATCTATTTGCCCAACCCCCAGTCGGTCATCAAGCTGATCCAAAGCGGCAAGCTCAAGGAACATATTCTTCTCGTCCAGGGCGGAACCACGACATTTCTTTCGCCGGCCCTGTCCATGGGTGCGATCGGCGTGATCACCCTGTCCGGTGCCCCCGAATCCCATCTTGGCATTCTGTCCCGCGAGTTCCAGATGCCGTGCGTGATGACGACCTACCTGCTCGACAGCGACGATCGCTACGTGACGGGCGGCGACAATGACGCGCATTTCAAGCGGATGATCGATCGGCTGGATGGCAAGAAGGTCCGGCTCGACTGCTCCGACCATGAGTTCGGCAAGGTCATCGAGGTCGCCTGAAGGCGGTGGGGAGCGGCTCGAGGGTAAGGACAAGGGAGAGAAAGTGAGATGAGCACCTACAAGAAGCGCTATGCCGAAGGCGATGACGGCCTCAGGTTCCAGGAGCTGACCTATGTCGGCAATTTCAAGGGGATGGAACCGGTCCGCGACGGGATCATCGGCGACCGCGTGATCCGCAGCCGCGCCAAATCAAAGGTCCTCGAACGGGTCGGCCGGGAGGATGTCCTGCGCGATCAGTTCACGCTCGACGAGCTGAACGACCTGAACAACTATCTCGCCTGGAATATCTGGGACGTGCTCGTGATGCGCGCCACGGAAGGCGTTTCGGGCATGATCCCGCGGCAGGAATATGAAATCCTCGCGTTCATGAACGAATTCTACCGCTGGCCGGAAATCCTGCGGATGACGACGAACGAGATCGGCGCCGAAGGTGTGATGAACATCGGCGCGCAGGCCAAGCGCGAGATCGGGATCAAGGTCAATTCCGTGCACGACTGGTGCATCGGCGCGGTCGGCTTCGGCATGGGGCGCTGCGGCCTTCTCGCGCTCGAGGCGATCAAGCCTCAGGACTATGTCGAGGAAAGCAACGAGATCCTGAAGTTCATGCAGCGCGTGCTGTGGGGCAAGCGGCAGGACGGCTATATCCTCAACTCGCAGGATCGCTATCGCTGCCCGATCCACGACAAGGATGTGATCGACGGCCTGGTCAGCCAGATCGAATGGTTCGAGCCGGACAGCGACACCCACGACGCGTTCACCAGGTTCAACGCGTCGGCCGAGCTGCTCGCCTTTCTCGACCATTTCGATTGCCGCCTCGGCCTCGGCGACACCGGTCCTTACGAGCTGCCCGACGGCAAGATCCTGATCATCCGGGATCTCTTCACCAATGAGGAAGTCTACCATTGGAGCGACGTCTGCGACAGTGCGGGCGTGCCCCACTGCTATTCGCTTCTTCTTGTGCTCGATGCCGATGCGATGAACCTCGAAGAGATACGCGTGAACGATATCTCGACCACCTTCACCCGGCCCAAGAACTATATCCAGCATATCGTCGGCGGGGCGGTGATGGTCCGCGAGACCTGGAATACGCCCATGTCGGAGGTCTATCAGGTCAAGATCGCCGACCTCGGAAAGCGGATCGAAGGCATCCAGCAGGCGACGCTCGGTCTTTACAGCAAGCTGGCCCGCATGTCGCGGCGGCAGCTGATCACCAACGGCATGTATGTCTATTATATCGACATGATCCTGCCGCATCTGCGCCTGGCGGGGACCTATGAGAAGGCGTGCACCGACTACGACTTCTGGGAGATCGATCAGCGCGTTTCCAACTATTATTATGACATCACCAAACGCGGTTTCGCGCAGGCTGTGGTGCCGCAGAAGATCTTCTCCGGTGAGGGCTATCTGCCGTTCCCCGAGGGCACCGATCTGCGCCGATCGAAATATTTCTGGAGTTGAAGATGACCTCGACTGCGGAAAATCAGTCGGCGACGATGGATCCGCTCACGGGCGCCACCGCCGTGGACGACATGACCTTCGAGGTGCTGAACGCCATCTATCTCCACAAGATGGCGACCGCTGCCCATGTCGCCGACGTGACGGAGATCGCACTTGGGGAGGTCGAGGCAATCCTGGCGCGAGAGCAGGCGGGGGAAGCCGTGCTCGATCTGGAAGGCTCGTGGCTGCTCCAGGAAGCGGGCACGGCCAAGGTTCTGGCCTATTATCGTGCCGTCTACGCTCCGCTTCGCGCCGAGGGCGGCATCGTCGACTGGTATGAGCGCTTCGAAGCGGGCCTCAATCCGCAGTTCATCAAGGCTGTCTCGGAGTGGCAGACATCCGACGGCGATGAACGGGCGCGGGACAAATTGGCCAAGCTGGTCGAGCGCATGATCCGCAGCCTCGGCCAAATCGCCGACGACGTTCCGCGCTACCAGAAATACGGCAGGCGCTTCGAGCGCGCGATGGCGCGCTCGGATCGCGGCGAGAGCGATTTCGTCTGCAAGCCGACCGTCGATTCGATGCACAACATCTGGTTCGAATTCCATGAGGACATCCTCGCCGTCGTCGGACGCCCGCGCGATGTCTGACGTGCGGGAGCACGTTGACACCGCTTTCGTCTTCGACATCACCGGCCTCGATCCGGCCGAGGGCGGGCTGTTCGGCGGCAAGGCCACGGGGCTTGCCCGCATGGTGGATGCGGGCATTCCCGTGCCCCCCGCGTTCGTCATCAGCACCGATGCGTTCCGCGCCTATCATGCCGGTGGCCGCCGGCTGCCCAAGGCCTTGCAGGGCCAGCTGGATGAAGCCATCGCGAGATTGAGCGTGCAGGCCGGCCGGCCGTTCGGCGGCGATGGCGCGACCCAGGATCCGTTGCTCGTCTCGGTCCGATCCGGCGCGCAGGTGAGCATGCCCGGCATGATGGACACCGTCCTCAACCTCGGCCTCGACGCGCGTTCGGCCTCGGCGGTCATCCGCCGCACCGGGCGCCGGGCCTTCGTCATCGATACATGGCTGCGTTTCTGGAAGATGTATGCCGAGATCGTGCTTGGTCTCGACGGTGAGGATTTCGTGCACGTGTTGGCACCGGCTAGGGCGGCCGCGGAAGGCGATGACGGCGACCTTGCAGCGCTGGAGGCGGCGGTCGTCGACTATATCTCGGATCAGGGCGAAGACGCGCCGACCGATCCGAGAATGCAGCTGGACCGGGTCATTTCCGCGGTGTTCGCCTCCTGGAACAGCGCGCGCGCCAAGGCCTATCGCGAGCATCAGGGGATATCTCACGACCTCGGCACCGCCGTCACGGTGCAGGCGATGGTGTTCGGAAACGTGGACGACGATTCGGGGTCGGGGGTCGCCTTCTCGCGCAATCCAAACACCGGCGACGGCGCCGTCTATGGCGAATATCTGCCCGGACGCCAGGGCGAGGACATCGTATCGGGAACGAGCACCCCGATCGACCTTGCGTCCGACGACGGCCGCTATGCGGCGCTGCGCCGGGCGCTTGCCGGACACGCACGGACGCTCGAGGCCTTGTACGGCGACGCCGTCGATATCGAGTTCACGATCGAATCCGGCACGCTGTACCTGCTTCAGGTTCGTCCCGCGAAACGGACGGCGGCCGCCGCCGTTCGGATCGCGGCCGATCTCGTCGCGGAGGGCGTGATTGCGCCCGCCGCGGGATTGAAGCTCGTATCGGCCGAGCAGGTCAAACGTCTGCTGCGGCCGGTCTTCGAGCCCGCGCAATTGGCGGCCGCGAAGGCCGTCGTTTCGGGGATCGGCTCCTCGCCCGGACAGGCGAGCGGCGTCGCCGTCCTCGATTCCGATCGCGCGGCCGAACGTGCCGCCGCCGGCGAGGACGTCATCCTGGTGCGCCCGACCACCAGTCCGCTCGATATCCGCGGCATGCTGGCGGCCAACGGCATCCTCACGGCCAGGGGCGGGGCGCTCAGCCATGCGGCGGTCGTGTCGCGCGCGCTGGACAAGCCTTGCATCGTTGGATGCGAGGCGATCGTCATCGATGCCGAGGCACGCAGCTTCTCGATCCATGGCCGGACCTATGTCGAGGGCGACCCGATCGCGATCGACGGTACGACCGGCGAAATATTCGATCAGGCGCTCGAGCTGGTCTCGCCTGAGGGCGGATCTTCAAGCCTGGCTCGGCTGCTCGAAGCGGCCGACGGGCTCTCCGGCGCGCAAGTATGGGTCAATGCGCTTCCGCACGGTGGGCAGTCGGTCCCCGGCGTCGCCGTCGTCAACCTTGCCGACGTGGCGATCGTGCAGGGATTGATCGACAGGTTGATCGAAGGGGTGATCGCCCACGGGCAAGGCAAGGACCCGACGGCGAGCATTCTCGAGGACGTCGTGCTGCAGATCGGCGGGGCGATCGGCGCATCATACGGCGTTCCGATCCACGTCCGGCTTCCCCAGCCCGGCTCGTCCCGCGCGCGCTTCCTGATCCCGCAGTGGCCCGAACTCGACCAGCGCCTGTTCCTGCCGCTCGGCAATCTTGCTTATCAGCGGGCGATGCTCAAAGGCCTTTCGGAGGCCGTCGGCGGCAAGAGCGGCCATGTCACGGCCCTTCTCGGCGGCGTGACCGACGGGCTGGAATGGAAGCGGTACCAGACCGAAGTCGCGTCGACATCGTCTCTTTCGGCGGGCGTCGTCATACAGAATGCGGCGGGCCTCGAAGCGGCGCCGGCGATGGTGGAAACGGGCGCGGTCCTGTGGATCGACCTCGACGAAATCGTCCATTCGATTCACGGCTTCGTGCCCAAGGCCTATATCTCGAATTCCGTCCTGGAGGATTATGTCGACCAGGGGCTTATGGCCGACAACCCTCGTCGCAAGCTGAGGCCGTTCCTGACGTCTCTGCTCGACGCGCTCATGGCCGTCCGAGGGGCTGTCGAGAGGGTCGGGGTCCTGCTGTCAAGCGATGTCGATCCCGGCATGGTCCGGGAACTCTACGCGCGGGGGTTCAGGCTGTTCAGCGTTCCGCCCGGACAACGCGAGATGCTGCGGCTCGTTCTTGGACAAGCCTCCGGCGAACAGCTATGATGATCCGCACGCTCATTTAGCGCAGGAAGGACACCAAGATCCTGCCCGCTGCACAGAGGATGATTTGCGATTGGAAAGGCGATGGCCACCGTCGAGCTGAAGCCGCCTCCCGTCCGAGAGGCCACGAAAGGCGCTGCCGCCCCGCTGCTTGACTTGGTGGATCGCCTGGCGTTGCGCATCGCGCTTGCGGCCGAAGCCGGTTCCTCGGGCATATTTGCGGAGGCCGAGCTCGCCCTCGTCGAGATCACCGGTCTGCCCGCAAGAATTGCCGTGAGCGCGGCCGGTCACTGGCGTGACTGGCGTCAGCTCGACACGGTGGAACCGGCGACGGCCGGCCTGTCGCTTCCCGAAGGCTGCGACACGGAGACGGCGCCTCGGCAGATCGGCGACCGGATTCTGGTGCCGATCAGCCCGGGAAGCATCGTCGCGGTGCTCGACGGAACGGTCGACGACCCGGACATTCTGTCCGCGCTCGCCATTCTCGCCACCTGCATCGCCATGGCGGTCAAATTGCGCGATCGTCACGACAGCGCGGCGCGTAGCGTCAGCGAGCTGGAGGTCATGCGCGCCGTTGCCAGCCGCGTCCTGCAGAGCAACGACCTCGATGAGATCCTTCTGCTCGTCAGCCATGAGACCAAGCAGCTGCTCGCGTCCGACATATGCGGCGTGATGATGCGCGAGGGCGACGAAGTCGTGATGAAGAGCTGCGTCGGCCATTTCTCGGTCGAGACGGCAAAGCTCCGGATGCATTCCGGCATCGGCGTCGCGGGACAGGTTCTGGCGACGGGCGAACCCTGCATGGTCGCCAACTATGTGCAGAGCGACAAGATCACCCACGATTTCGTTCCGCTGGCGCGGGTGGAAAAGGTCCGATCCGCGCTTGCCGTGCCGATTTTCTCGAGCGAGGAGATGATCGGCATCCTGGAAGTGTGGCGGCGTAGGCCGTCCACCTTCACCGAAGAGGATCGAGGCCTGCTCCTGGCCCTCGCCGGCCTCGCGGCACTCGCCATCGAGAACGCCCGGCTCCTTGCCTCGCGCGCCAAGGCGGCCGATGCGCTGGCAACGGCCCATGCGGAATTGGCCGAACGCTATTCCACCATCGAAAAGGCCGCCCGCTTTCAGGAGGAGATCGCCCGCCTGATGCTCGGCGACAACCCGCTGGTTCCCATGGCTGCGCGGACGGCGGAATTCACCGAAGGGAGCATCTTCATTCTGGATCGCGATCTGGCGATCGAGGTGGCGAGGCCGGGCCGGGTGTCCGAGGACCGGACCGCGGACGAAATTCGCGCGCTTCTGAAGAAGCCGCGCCGGATGTCGGACGAGCCGCTCGTGGCGAGAATCTCTTCGGGCGAGATCTGTGCGCAGCCGGTTCTGACCGGCAGCGAGATGCTCGGCTGGATCGTCTGGCACGGCGAAACCTCGCCGCAGGAGGCAACGCGGCTTGCCTTGGGCAACGTTGCCCTCGCGACCGCCATGCACCTTTTGGAGCGTCGGCGGGTCGCACGCGAACGCAGCGAGACATTGCAGGCGGTCCTGTGGGATCTGACCGAAGGGACCGAGGCCGTCCGCGCGGCGGCCTTGGACCGTGCGCGCGAGCTGCACGTCGCGATCAAGGGACCGATCTGCGTCGTCGTCATCAGGCTCGGGAACATCGGTCCAGCCGACGGGGCGGCCGAGGACGCGGAGACGCACCTTCACGATCGCATCGTCGATCGCGCCCGGCTGTCAGACCTCGGCCGCGGCGCCTACATGATCGGCGCGCGGGGCAATCAGCTTCGCATGGTCTGCAAGATGGCGGAGCGCGAAAAGATCTCCGAGGCGGTCGAGCGCTTGATCGCATTGCTGTGCCGCGAGTCGCCGACGATCGAGCTGAACGTCGGAATCAGCGGTTCGTGCAGCGACATCCGCGCGCTTCCTTCCGCCTTCCGCGAGGCCGTCGTCGCCCTGGAGGTCGCGCGCCACCGGAGGGGAAAGCGGTTCGCCCATTATAGCGACAGCGGGGTCCTCGGCCTTTTGATCAACTTGCGCACCAAGGCCGACATGCGCACGGTCTGCACGGATATTCTTGGCGAGCTTGTGGCTGAACCGGACCAGAGCCGCCAGGTCTTGCTGAAGACCCTGGTCGCCTATTTCGAGTGCGACTGTTCGCAAATGGCGACCGCCGCGCGCATGGGTGTCCATCAGAAGACAGTCGCCTATCGCCTGGCGAAGATCGGGCGTCTCACCGGTCTCGACCTGGCCCGGCACCAGGATCGCCTTCTTGCCGACATAGGAACGAAGCTGAGCGCCATGATGGATTTTGAATAGGAAAAATCCGGCCGCGCTTGAAATCCCCCATCGCATTCGCGGAATCGGCCTCATCGACGAGGTGATGGCCGCCGCCGTCCTATCGCACCTGTAGCATTTCGACAGAATTCCGATAGATAAACGATTATCGGCGCGTAGCGTCTAGCAGGCTGTTGAAGAAGTCCATTTTCGAGCGATGAAAGGATACTCATCGCCGTGATGGTAGCAGATTGCGCCGTGGAGGGTGCCATCTGACTGGAGTTCGGCGAAGCCATCTCCGGATACATCAGTCATTTCG
>DATFHP010000076.1:0-15239 GCA_035248285.1 Allosphingosinicella sp.
GCTCGCTGCTCTATAACTCTTTGTTGCCGCATCGCTATTTGCGAAAATTGATCAGGTGCTCAGTGCCCCGCACTGAGCAGCCATGTTCCGGGGGAACATGGCGACCTGTCAATGGTGCCCACTTTTTCGCGCGATGCTCTAGTCGGCGACGAATGCCTTGACGAAGTCGCTCGCCGGCCGCTGCCGGATGTCGGCGGGCGGCGCGAACTGCTCGATTCGTCCGGCGTTCAGGATCGCCACGCGGTTCGACAAGGCGAAGGCCTCGTCGCGGTCATGGGTGACGAAGATCGAGGTCACGCCGATCTGGTCGTGGATTTGGCGCAGCGCGTCACGCAGCTCCTTGCGCACCTTGGCGTCGAGGGCGCCGAAGGGTTCGTCGAGCAGCAGGAAATCGGGTTCGCGGGCGAGCGCCCGCGCCAAGGCGACGCGCTGGCGCTGACCGCCCGAAAGCTGCGCCGGGTAGCGCTTGCCGAGGCCGGGCAATTGGACCAGCGTCAGCAAGGCCTCGACGCGGGCCGCGATCTCGCTCTTGGGCGGGCGGGCCCGGCGGCGCATGACCTTGAGCCCGAAGGCGATGTTTTCGGCGACGGTCATATGGCCGAACAGGGCATAATGCTGGAACACGAAACCCACGCCGCGATCGGACGCCGGCACGCGGCTGACGTCCTTGTCGCCGAAATGGATCCTGCCCTCATCGGCATATTCGAGGCCGGCGATAATTCGCAGCAGGGTCGTCTTGCCCGATCCCGAAGGTCCCAGCAGAGCGACGAACTCGCCGTCCTCGATGCCGAGCGAGACGCCTCTAAGGGCCGGAAAGGCGCTCTTTCCGAACTCCTTCGACACGTCTTCGACGCGGATGCTCATCTTCCCGGCGTCGCGGGCGCGCTGCGGCGCCTCGATGAGATAGGGGTCCTGCGCATGGGGATCCTTGTTCTGGGCGGCTCGGGGCTTTGGCCGTTCTTCCAATTGGGTGCTCATAGTCAATGTCCCGTTGCGGCAAGGGCGTCGCGATGACGCCATTCGAGAAAGGTCTTCAAGGCAAGCGTGACGAGCGCCAGCAGCGCGAGCAGCGACGCGACCGCGAAGGCCGCGACGAAATTATACTCGTTATACAGCACTTCGATCTGGAGCGGCATGGTATTTGTCTCGCCGCGGATGTGGCCCGAAACCACCGAGACGGCGCCGAACTCGCCCATCGCGCGGGCGTTGCACAGCAGCACGCCGTAGAGCAGCCCCCAGCGGATGTTGGGCAAGGTGACGTGCCAGAAGGTCTGCCATCCGTTGGCGCCCAGCGACAAAGCGGCTTCCTCGTCGGCGCGGCCCTGCGCGTTCATCAAGGGGATGAGCTCGCGCGCCACGAACGGGAAGGTCACGAAGATCGTGGCGATGACGATCCCCGGCACGGCGAAGATGATCTGGATGTCGCGGTCCTGCAGCCAGGGCCCGAACCAGCCCTGCGCCCCGAACAGCAGCACGTAGATCAGGCCGGAAACCACCGGGGAAACCGAAAAGGGCAGATCGATCAGCGTGATCAGCAGATCCTTGCCGCGGAAGTCATGCTTGGTCACAGCCCAGGCGGCGGCGATTCCGAACACGACATTGACCGGCACCGCGATCGCCGCGACCAGCAGGGTCAGCTTGATCGCGGAAAGGGCGTCGGAGTCGCCGATCGCCTCGAACCACGGGCCCACGCCCTTGCGGAACGCCTCGGCGAACACCGCCCCCAGCGGCAGCAGCAGCACCAGCAGCAGATAGGCCAGCGCGATCAGGGTCAGCGCCCATTTGACCAGCGCGCCCTCGGTGAGCGGCGAGCGCAGCTTCACAGCGTCACCCGCTGGTGCTGCCAGCCCTGGATCATGTTGAGCAGCAGCAGCATCGCGAACGAGACGATCAGCATCACCGTGGCGATCGCGGTGGCGCCGGCATAATCATATTGCTCGAGCTCGGTGATGATCAGCAACGGCGCGATCTCGGTCTTGAACGGCATGTTGCCGGCGATGAAGATCACCGATCCATATTCCCCGACCCCGCGCGCGAAGGCGAGGCTGAAGCCGGTGGCGAGCGAGGGCGCGATGGTCGGCAGGATCACGCGGGTGAAGGTCTGCAGCCGGTTCGCGCCCAGCGTCGCCGCGGCCTCCTCGGGCTCCTTGCCCATCTGCTGGAGCACCGGCTCGACGGTGCGGACGATGAACGGCAGGCCGATGAACACCAAGGCGATGACGATGCCCGGAAAATGATAGGCGATGGCGATTCCGGCCGGCGCGAGCGGCCGCCCGACCCAGCCGGTGTCGGCGTAGATGGCGGTGAGGGCGATGCCGGCGACGGCGGTGGGGAGCGCGAACGGCAGGTCGACGAAGGCGTTGAACAGCCGCTTCAGCGGAAAATCATAGCGCACCAGCACCCAGGCGACGAGCAGCCCGAAGACGCTGTTCACCGCCGCCGCGATCGCGGCCGCGCCGAAGCTGACCCGATAGGCGGCGAGCGCACGCGACGAACCGGCGGCTTCCCAGAACGCGCTCCAGCCGCCGGCGGCGCTCTTGACGAACACCGCCGATAGCGGGACGAGCACGATCAGGGAGAGCCAGAGCAAGGTCAGGCCCATCGACAGGCCGAAACCGGGCATCGACGAGCGAGCCCGGTTTCGTCTGCGCGGAAGCGCTAGCGCGGTCAAAAGTCGAGATGCAGGCGCGTCGCCAGGGCGTCCCCCTCCGTCTTCGAGCCGACCGGGTCGAGCGGGGTGTTGTTACCTTTGAACCGCACCCAGTCAAACATGATCTTCGCATAGGGGTTGAGATACCAGTTGAGCCCAAGCGTCCAACTGTCCGCCTTGTTCCCGGCGCGCGCCAGCACGGGCGTGTTCGCCAGGTCGATCCTGTCGTAGCGCAGCGCCAGCTCGATCGCGCCGATGCCGTCCTGGCCGAAGCTGGTGAACGGCTTCACGCGGTCGAAATTGCCGTTCTTGAACGGCCGGGTCTCGCCGGTGACGAACCAGCTGCCGTAGACGTAGAAGCCGTCGAACGATTCATTGGCAAGCGCGGGACGATCGAGCCACAGCCGGCCATATTCGCCGGCGACCGTCACCGGCCCGAACACGCCGGCCGCTTCGGCGCCGGCGTAGCGCAGCGACTTGACGCCGGTGATCACACCCGAATCGGCGATATTGCCGTTGTCGATGCGGATGTTGGGGCGGTCGCTGAGGCGCACCGCATCCTCAACGTCGCCGGATTTGAGCGCGGTGCGGTAGAAGCCCGATGCGCCGAGGTGGAGGATCTTGCCCGTGTCGAAGATCGGCTCCCAGGCGATGCGGCCGTTGACGCCCCAGCTTTCGTCGGGCGTGTCGGTCACTGGTGTGGCCGTCGAACGCTGAATGCTTTCATTGTCGCCGAAGACCCCGATCGACGCGTTGAGCGTCTCGGCGACCGCGTAGGAGACCGAGGCGCCGATCCGCCGTTCCGCTCCGGCATTGCCGAAGGCGTTGGTGAACATGCCGCGTTCCATGAAGGTGTTGTAATTGTCGCTGTTGTTCGATTCGAGCCCGAACGGCGCCTTGTGCTGGCCGACGGTCACGAGGAACTTCGGGCTGGCGACATATTGCAGATAGGCGTCGGTGAGATTGACGGCATTGCCGGCCAGGTCGACCTCGATTCGATAGTTGAACTTCTTGAACGCCGTCCCTTCGAAACCGATGCGGGCGCGGCGGAAGCCGGTGCCGTTGTTATAGTCATAGCCGCCTTTGCGTTCGAAGAAGGCGGCGGCGTCGGCCTCGATCACGCCGCGCGGCTTGAAGGTGAAGCTGCTGCCGGTGTCGGAAAAGCTCGGACCCCAGCCGAACTGGACCGCCTTGGCGGAACGCTGCTCGACCGACTGGAGGCGGCCCTGGTTGAGTTCGGCCTGCTCCTCGAGCTCGGCGTTGCGCTTTTCGAGTCGCGCCACCTTGGCTTCGAGCGCGTTCAGCCGGTCGAGTACCGGATCGCCGGTCGGCGCCGGCGCCGCCGGTTCCGCCGCGGGCGCGGCATCCTCGATCTCGTCGATCGTGCCGCCGGCCGGTTCGTCGGCCTGGGCGGGGTTGCCGGCGTTCGGCGAAGCCTGGGCAAGCGCCGGAGCCGAAGCGAGGGCAAGCAGGGATACGGCGGTGGTCAGCACGAACCGCATGGTCGTTCCTTTCGGGAAAATGGGCGGCCCGATCTGGACGGGCCGCAGTGTGAGGGGGTCAGCGCTTGGCGTTTTCGAAGATCTGGTCGAACAAAGCGCCGTCGTTGAAATAGGTCGCCTGCGCCTTGTCCCAGCCGCCGAAGGTCTTGATCGTCATCAGCCGGAGGTTGGCGAAGCGGCTCTTATATTTGGCGGCGACCGCCGGATCGCGCGGCCGGTAATAATTCTTGGCGATGATCTCCTGCGCCTCGGGCGTGTAGAGATAGTTCAGATAGGCCTCGGCGACCTTGCGCGTCCCATGCTTGTCGGCGACCTTGTCGACCACCGCGACCGGCGGCTCGGCAAGGATCGACAGCGGCGGCGTGACGATGTCGAACTTGCCGCGGCCAAGCTCGTTGACCGCCAGAAAGGCCTCATTCTCCCACGCGAGCAGGACGTCGCCCTGGCCGCGCTGGACGAAGGTGGTGGTCGCTCCGCGCGCGCCGCTGTCGAGCACCGGCACGTTCTTGAACAATTGGGTCATGAACGCCTTGGCCTTGGGCGCGGAGCCGTATTTGCGCACCGCATAGCCCCAGGCGGCGAGGAAGTTCCAACGCGCGCCGCCGCTGGTCTTGGGGTTGGGGGTGATCACCTTGACGCCCGGGCGGGCCAGATCGTCCCAGTCGCGGATGTTCTTGGGATTGCCCTTGCGGACCAGGAACACGATCGTCGAATAATAAGGCGTGCTGTCGTGGGGCAGCCGCGCCTGCCAGCCCGGCGCGATCAGATGGCCGCGGTTGGCGATCTCGTCGATGTCATAGGCCAGCGCCAGCGTCACGACGTCGGCCTGAAGCCCGTCGATCACCGATCGCGCCTGCTTGCCCGATCCGCCGTGGCTTTGCCGGATCGTCACCGCCTGGCCGGTCGAGGCCTGCCAGCGGCGCGCGAAATTGGCGTTGATCTCGCGATACAGCTCGCGGGTCGGATCGTAGGAAACGTTGAGCAGCTCGGTCGGCGCCGCGACGGCGGCGACCGATCCGATGCCGGTCGCGGCCAGCACGGCAGCGCAAACCAGCCTGTGAAACATGCGCATTGGGTACCTCCCCGTTGAGTCGCAAGGGTGATAAACCCTAGTACTCTAGTAGTGAATAGGGGTAATTATTCAACTCACCGCTGATCGGGAACGTTCTGTCGCTGATTTCGCTCCTCGAAGGTCGCCGCCTGCGCCAGGCTCATATTTTCCAAGATGCGCGCGCTGGTATCGCGGACCACTAGCATGACCTTGCGGATCGCGCATGTCGCCTCGTCGTGACAATCATCGCATCGGGCGTAAAAGTTGACGCTGGCGCAGGGTACGAGCGCGATCGGGCCTTCGAGGCTGCGGATGACTTCGCCGAAGCTGATCTCGCTGGGCGGACGCGCGAGCCGATAGCCGCCCGAAGGACCGCGCGTGCTGGTCACGAAGCCGGCTTTCTTGAGCTCCAGCATGATCAGCTCGAGATATTTGCGCGGCACCTGCTGGGTCTCGGCGATCGCCGCGAGCTGCACCGGATCGCCGTGGCCGCGTTCGACCAGATAGAGAAGCGCGCGCAACGCATAGCGGGTCTTTTGGGAGATCATCGCCCGGCTATAGGCTAGCCGCCGAGTCGGGTACAGTTATTCCATTCCTCCCCGGTACGGGGAGGTGTCGCGCTTCGCGCGACGGAGGGGGCGTTGCGGAAGGCGCCGAACCCCCTCCACCATCCTGCGGGTGGTCCCCCTCCCCGTTCGGGGGAGGATTGAACGACCATGTGTGGCGTGGCGTCGACGGGGTGCGGAGCCATCGGGCCTGTGCCTCGTTGATGCCGTGCTGAGTAGCTCATACCCTCCCCTTGGGGCGTCCCGGTGGCAAGCGGCCGGGGCGCCCCTTCGGCACGGGGCGCCCCCCTTTGGCACCGGGGCCCCCTTTCGGCATTCGGACCCCGGCTTGACCTTTCCCCGGCACCGCGCGATGAGGCGGGCATGACCGCAGCCCGCGTCCTTGCCTCGCCCGCCCGTGCCCGCCGCTGGTGGTGGCGCGTCAATGCGGGCGGGTGCGCCTTGCCGAGCGCCGCTCCGATCGGGCGGTGACGTTCGCGCGGGCCCGCCGGCGAAGCGGGCTTTTTCGAGTTGCGGGACTTTTTTCATGACCACAGGTGCGGGCAAGGTTGAAGCGGCGGGCGTGACCCCTGAGCCGGCGGCGCCTTCGGTCGCGGAGGCGATCGAGCGGCTCGCCGCCGGCGAGAGCCTCGACGAGACCTTTGCCGAGGCGCTGTTCGCCGAAGCGGTCGCCGGCCGGATGGCGGAGGTGCAGCTCGCCGGCCTGCTCGTCGCGCTCAAGGCCAAGGGCGAAGCGGTCCCCGAGATCATCGGCGCGGCGCGGGCGTTGCGCGCCGCGGCGGAGCCGTTTCCGCGCCCTTCCTATCTGTTCGCCGACACCGCCGGCACCGGCGGCGACCGTTCGGGAACCATCAACGTCTCGACCGCGGTCGCCTTCGTCGCGGCCGCATGCGGGCTGCCGGTGGTCAAGCACGGCAATCGCTCGGCAAGCTCACGCTGCGGATCGGCCGACGTGCTCGAACAGCTTGGCGCCCGGATCGACCTTCCGCCCGAACGCTCGCGGCAGGTGCTCGATACGGCCGGGATCTGCTTTCTGTTCGCGCCGCAATATCATCCCGCGATGCGCCACGCCGCGCCGGTGCGCAAGGCGCTGGGCGTGCGCACCGTCTTCAACATGCTCGGGCCGTGCCTCAATCCGGCCGCGCCGCCGGTCCAGATCGTCGGCGTCGCCGAGCCGCGCCTGGTGGGGCCGATCGCCGAGGCGCTGCTGATGCTCGGCTGCGCCCGCGCGCTGGTCGTCCACGGCGCGGGCCTCGACGAGATCGCGCTGCATGCGCCGACCGACGCGGCGCGCGTGACCGAGGGCAGGATCGAGCGGATGATGATCGTGCCCGAAGATGCCGGGCTCGGCTCGGCGCCGCGCGAGGCGCTGGCCGGCGGCGATGCGCAGGAGAATGCGCAGCGGCTGCGCGCGCTTCTCTCCGGTGCCGGCCGCGCGGCCGAGCGCAACATCGTCGCGATCAACACCGGCGCGCTGCTGATGATCGCCGGCCTGGCCGACGATTTGAGATCGGGGACCGAAGCGGCGCTCGCCGCGCTGGCCGGCGGCCGGCCGCTCGAACGCCTCGACGCCTTCATCGAGGCGAGCCATGCGTGAGCCCGGCGGCGTCCTGGGCGAGATCGTCGCGCGCAAGCGCGTCGAGGTCGCGGCGCGGCTCGAGGGCCGGAGCCTCGCCGATCTTCGCGACCAAGCGGTGCCGACCGGCCGCAGCCTCGAGGCGGCGCTGGCCAGGCCCGGCGCGCGCTTCATCATGGAGATGAAGCGCATGTCGCCGTCGAAAGGCGGCTCGGCCGGCCATGCGCCGCTCGCCGTCGCGCGCGCCTATGCCGGAATCGCCGATGCGATGAGCGTGCTCACCGACGCGCCCTATTTCGGCGGATCGTTCGAGGATCTGGAGATCGTCCGCGGCGCCTTCGACGGCCCGATCCTGTGCAAGGATTTCACCGTCGATCCGCGCCAGATTCCCGAGGCGCGCGCGCACGGCGCCGACGCGACGCTGGTCATGCTGTCGGTGCTGGACGACGATGAAGCCGCCGCCTGCCTTGCCGAAGCCGAGCGCCTCGCCATGGGCGCACTGGTCGAGGTGCACGACGAGGCGGAGCTCGCGCGGGCGCTGAAGCTCGGCGCCCGGATCATCGGCATCAACAACCGCGACCTGAAGACGCTGACGACCGATCTCGCGGTCACCGAGCGCCTTGCGCCGCTGGTGCCGCCAGGCCCCGTCCTCGTCGCCGAATCGGGCATCGCGGCGCGCGGCGACGTCGAACGGCTCGCGCCGCTGGTCGATGCCTTCCTGGTCGGCTCGTCGCTGATGGCCGATCCGGACATCGCCGGCGCGGCGCGGCGGCTGGCGTTCGGCCGGGTCAAGATCTGCGGCCTCACCCGCGCCGAGGATCTCGAGGCCGCGCAGGCAAAAGGGGCCAGCTTCGGCGGCCTGATCTTCGCCCCGGACAGTCCGCGCAGCGTTGCGCCGGCGCAGGCCGCCGCGCTGGCCGCGCTGGCCGGCGAACGCGGCCTGCCGCTGGTCGGCGTGTTCCGCGATGCGCCGGTCGAAGCGGTGGCGGCGGAGGCGCATCGCCTGGGCCTCGCCGCCGTCCAGCTCCATGGCAACGAGGATGCGGCCTATGTGGCGGCGCTGCGCCTGCGCCTGCCGTCGGGGTGCGAGATTTGGAACGCTCTCGCCATGACCGGCGACGAGGCGGCGCGCGACGGATCGGGCGATCGCAGCCTGTTCGACACGCAGGCCGGCGCGCAGTTCGGCGGCAGCGGCCGCACCTTCGACTGGGGCGATGTCGCGGGCCGCGCCGATCTTGCCTCCGGCCTGCTCGCCGGCGGGCTCTCGCCGGCCAATGTCGCCGCCGCTTCGCGCGTCGGGGCGTGGGCGCTCGACGTCAATTCGGGCGTCGAGGATGCGCCGGGAATCAAATCGCACGCGAAGCTCGACGCCTTGTTCGCGGCGCTGCGCACACCGGTGCGGGGGGAGGACAAAGGATGCTGAGCCGCGGCCGCTTCGGCACGTTCGGCGGCGCGTACGTGCCCGAGATATTGATGCCCGCGCTCGAGCAGCTCGAGGCGGCGTTCGTCGCGGCCGGCAGCGATCCCGCCTTCCAGGCCGAGCTGGAAGAGCTGCTCGTCAAATATGCCGGCCGCCCGACTCCGCTCACCTTGTGCCGCAACCTCGCGCGCGCGCCGGTCCGCCTCTACCTCAAGCGCGAGGATCTGCTCCACGGCGGCGCGCACAAGACCAACCAGGTGCTCGGCCAGGGGCTGCTCGCCAAGCGCATGGGCAAGCGCCGCCTGATCGCCGAGACCGGCGCCGGCCAGCATGGCGTCGCCACGGCGATCGTCGGCGCCTTGCTCGGTTTCGAGACGCGGATCTACATGGGCGCGCACGATGTCGAGCGGCAGAAGCTCAACGTGTTCAGGATGCGGCTGATGGGCGCCGAGGTGGTGCCGGTGACCAGCGGCGGCCAGACCTTGAAGGATGCCGTCAACGAAGCGCTGCGCGACTGGACCGCGAGCTTCGCCGACACCCATTATCTGCTCGGCACGGCGACCGGCCCGCACCCTTTCCCGACCATGGTCCGGGACTATCAGCGCGTGATCGGCCGCGAGGCGCGCGCCCAGATCCTCGAGGAGACCGGGGCGCTTCCCGATGCGGTGATCGCCTGCGTCGGCGGCGGCTCCAACGCGATCGGGCTGTTTGCCGATTTCATCGCCGATGCCGGCGTCCGGCTGATCGGAGTCGAGGCGGCGGGCAAGGGGCTCGACGGCGGCGAGCATGGCGCCAGCCTGCTGCGCGGCCGGCCCGGCATCCTCCACGGCGCCGAAACCTATGTGCTGCAGGACGGCGACGGCCAGATCACCGAAGCCTGGTCGGTCTCGGCCGGGCTCGACTATCCGGCGGTCGGGCCCGAACATAGTCATTTGATGGACATCGGCCGCGCCGAATATGTCGGCGCCACCGACGCCGAGGCGCTCGAGGCCTTCCAGGCGCTGGCCCGTGCCGAAGGGATCGTGCCGGCGTTCGAGAGCGCGCACGCGGTGGCGCATGCGGTCAAGCTCGTCCGCGCCGCCGAAGCGGAGGAGCGCGCGCTGACCCTGATCGTCAACCTGTCGGGACGCGGCGACAAGGATATGGAGCAGGCCAGCCGCCTGCTGAACCTCGTATGACTTTGGTCACACGCTACGACGCGATGTTCGCGCGGCTGCGCGCGCAAGGGGAGGGGGCGTTCGGCGCGTTCCTGATGCTCGGCGATCCCGATCTGGCCACCAGCGCCCGGCTGCTGCGCGCGGCGGCCGAGGCGGGCGCCGACATGCTCGAGGTGGGCATCCCCTTTTCCGATCCGATCGCCGATGGTCCGGTGATCCAGGCGGCCGCCGACCGGGCGCTGAAGGCGGGGGTGACTCCGGCCGATTGCTTCGCGCTGATCGGCGAGTTCCGCGCCGCCTTTCCCGCCATACCGGTCGGCGTCCTGACCTATGCCAATCTCGTCCTCGCCCGCGGGCGCGCCGCTTTCTACGGCGCCTCGGCCCAGGTCGGCCTCGATTCGATGCTGGTCGCCGACGTGCCGGTGTTCGAGGCCGAGCCGTTCGTCGAGGCTTCGCGCGCCGCCGGAGTCGCGCCGGTGCTGATCGCGGCGCCCAACACGCCCGAGCCGGTGCTGGCGCGCATCGCCCGGCTCGGCGGCGGCTACACCTATTGCGTCGCGCGCGCCGGCGTGACCGGCGCCGACGAGCGGCTCAGCCTCGACCATGGACGATTGTTCGAGAGCCTGGCGCGGCTCGGCGCGCCGCCGCCGGTGCTCGGCTTCGGTATCGCCCGGCCCGACCATGTCCGCGCGGCGCTGGATGCGGGCGCAGCCGGCGTCATCTCGGGCTCGGCCATCGTCGCCCGCATCGCCGATCATCTCGACGATCCGTCCAGGGCGGTGGAGGCGGTGGCGGCGTTCGTGTCCGAAATGAAGGCCGCGACGACCGGATCGCATCGCTGAGCCATGGCGAAGGCTGTCTTCGCCGGCTGCGTGCGTTCCTGCTCGGCCTTCCTTCCCGCGGTGCTCGCCAATATCGACGCGCTCGCCGCCACCTATGACGATCATGCCGTCGTCATCGTCGAGAACGATTCCACCGACGACACGAGGGCGCAGCTGCGCGGCTGGGCGGCGGACCGGCCGCAGGTGCGCCTGATCGAATTGGACGGGCTGGCCGATCGTCACCCGCTGCGCACCGATCGGATCGCCCAGGCCAGGAACGCCTATCTCGCCGCGGTGCGTGAACCGGCCTATGCCGATTTCGACGACCTCGTGCTGCTCGACTTCGACGACGTCAACAGCAACCCGTTGGATCCGGAGGCTTTTGCGCGCGCGCGCACCTGGCTGTGGGCATCGCCGGAACGCAAGGCGGTGTTCGCCAATTCCGAACCTTTCTACTACGATGTCTGGGCGCTGCGTCATCCGACCTGGAGCCCGAACGACTGCTGGGCCGAAGCCCGCGCCGCCGCCGGCACGCTTTCGGCGAAGGAGGCCCGCCGGCGCCATGTCTTCTCGCGCCAGGTTCCGATCGCGGCCGATCGCGATCCGATCCTGGTCGACTCGGCCTTTGGCGGTCTCGGCATCTATCGGCGCGAGGCGGCGTTGAAGGGCCGCTACGTCGGCCTCGATGCCGAGGGTGCGCAGACCTGCGAGCATGTCGCCTTCAACCGTGCCGCGGCCGGCGCCGACGGCGTGATGGCGATCTTTCCGGCGCTGCTGAACAAGACTCCGCCCGTGCACGTCCTGGCGGCGATACGCGGCGCCAAGGCGATCGCACTGGAGCAGGACGGCGCCGCCTGCACCCTGGTCGGCCCGCAGGATCATCCGATCCAGACCTTCCGGGCCGAGCATCCGCTCTACGACCGCCGGCTTCCCCGGCTGGCGGCGCTGACCGCCGCGCAGGCGCCCGATAGCGTCTTCATCGATATCGGCGCCAATATCGGCGACACGATCGCCCTGGCGCGGCTGGCGGGCGGGGGAATGCGCGCGATCGCGATCGAAGCCTCGCTGACCTATTGCAAATATCTGTGGGCCAATATGCTGCGGGCGCCCGCGCTGTTCCAAGACGTCAGGCTCTTATGGGGCTATGCCGGCGCGGCCGGCGAGGAGGCGGAGATCAGTCTCGGCGCCGGGACCGGACGCGCGGCCGCCGCGGCGGCGGGCGAGCCGACCGAGACGGCGCCGGTGGTTCGGCTGGGGGCGGTGGCGGGACATCTCGATGTTTCGCTCGTGAAAACCGATACCGACGGTTTCGATCAGCATGTCATTTCCTGCGAATTGCCCTTCCTCGCCGACAAGCGGCCGATCGTCTGGGCGGAGGCGCAGACCGAGACGGCCGCCGACGAGGCGAAGTGGCGCGAGGTCTTCGCGGCGATGCGGCAGCACTGGCCCAGGATCGTCCTGTTCGACAATTTCGGCTTTGCGATCGCGGCGGGGGACACGGCCGCCCTGTGCGATCAGGCGGTGGCGCTGATGGCCTATGCGCGTCGCCAGCGCGCCCGCGGCGCGGCGGGCGGCATCAGGCCCACGCTCTATTACCTCGACGTGGCGCTCTTTCCCGAGCGTTTCGAGCCGGTTTACCGCGCCTTTGCGGAGGCGCTGCCGGAGCTGCGCGACTGAACACTGGTACATTCGTTTTTCCGCTGAAATTCCAATCATGCAGCGGCATTTCTCGGTTCGTCGCATCGCCGCCGGATTCACCCTTGGCGGCGCCCTTTTTTAACCAACCATAAAGCCTCTTTTGGTAGCAGCTGGTCTCCGACCTGCTGCGCATTGGGCCCCGATGTATCATTCCCCCGTCTCCGCCGATCAGCAGCCGGAAGGCGTGCCGACGGATATCCGGGAAGAGGATATTGCCCAGGAAGTCGGCAACGATCAGCTTCGCGAAATCCATCTGCGCACCTCCCAGGTCCAGGCGCGCGCGCTCTTCGCGCCCTATCTCGCGCTCGCCGGCGTCGGCACCTCCTTGCTCGTCGCCTGGGCGCTGCTGGGCAAGATTTCGATGCCGGCGATCGGCGGCTGGGTGGTCGCGGTCGCCATCGCCAATTGGTTCGCCTGGACCAGGGCGGTTGCCGCCCCGCTCGAATTGGGGCGCACGGTCCAAAAGCATGCCGGCCGGCTCCAGATCGCCGAAGCGGTGGTTCTCGCCGCGGTCTGGACGACGCTTCCGACCATCGGCTTCGCCGTTGCCGATCCCGAGGTGCATGCGATGATCGGCTGCGCGATGGCGGCGATGATCGTCGCCGGCATCGCGCTCGCCGCGGTCCCGGGCGCCGCGCTCGCCTGGATGGTGACGCTGACGGGCGGGCTTTGCGTCGGCTATTTGCTGGGCAGCCATGGGCTCGGCATCAAGCTCGCCTTCGCCTTCGTGAGCATCGCCGGCATCGCCATGTTCGGCGTCGGGCGCCTGACGCGCTGGAGCTTCTCGCAGCTCGAAAGCATGGCCGGGATCCGCACCCAGGCCGAATCGATCCGCCTGCTGCTCAAGGAATATGAGCATCGCGGCATCGGCTGGCTGTGGCAGGTCGATGCCGAGAACCGGGTGGTCTACATCTCGTCGCGCATGACCGCGCTGCTGGGCCGCTCGACCAGCCAGCTGATTGGCCATTCGCTGCCGGCCTCGCTCGGCGGCAACAGCGTGCTCGGCCGCGCGCTGCTCGAGCGGCAGGCCTTCGCCAACCTCGAAATGGAGCTGCGCACCCGCCGCGGCACGCGCTGGATCAGCCTCGCCGGCGATCCGATCGTCGACATGGCCGGGCAGTTCCAGGGCTTCCGCGGCGTCGGATCGGACATCACCGAGGTCAGGAAGACGCAGGAGCGGCTGACCAACCTTGCCAATATGGACGTGCTGTCCGGGCTCCCCAACCGCGGCCGCGTCCGCCAGTTGCTCGGCGAAGCGCTGTCCAACGCCCAGGCGACCAATGTCCCCTGCGCGATCATGTTCCTCGATCTCGACGGCTTCAAGCCGGTCAACGACACCTTCGGCCATCCCAAGGGCGATGCGGTTCTGAAGGGCGTCGCGCAGCGGCTGGTCAAGGAGGTCGGCGATGCCGGCCATGTCGGCCGCATGGGCGGCGACGAATTCGCGATCGTGATCCGCGACGGCCAGAGCCGCAGGATGATCGAGGAGCTCGCCGCGCGCCTGATCGCCGCGGTCGCCGCGCCCTATCATATCGACAAGGTCGAAATCCGCATCGGCGTCTCGATCGGCTGCGCCTTCGGGCCGATCGACGGGCAAAGCGTCGACGATCTCATCCAGAAGGCCGATCTCGCGCTCTACGAAGCCAAGGGCCAGGGCCGCGGCATCTGCCGCTATTTCAGCGCCGACATGCAGAGCGAGGCCGAGGACCGGCTGAAGCTCGAGCAGGATCTGCGCAGCGCGCTGATCCTCAAGCAGTTCAGGCTCGACTATCAGCCGCTGATCAGCGCCGCCGACCAGAGCCTGGTCGGATTCGAGGCGCTGATCCGCTGGCACCATCCCACGCGCGGAATCGTCTCGCCGCTCGAATTCATCCCGCTCGCCGAGGAAACCGGCCTGATCATCCCGCTCGGCGACTGGGTGGTCCAGGAGGCCTGCCGCGCCGCCTCGCATTGGCCCGAGCATATCAGCGTCGCCGTGAACCTGTCGGCCAAGCAGCTGGTGCTGCCGACGCTTCCCAACGTGGTCAGCGAGGCGCTGACCCGCTACCGGCTGCCGGCGAACCGCATCGAGCTCGAGGTGACCGAGAGCGTGTTCCTGTGCGACAGCCAGGCCGCGCTCGACGTGCTCAAGCGCCTGCGCGCGCTGGGCATCGGCATCGCGCTCGACGATTTCGGCACCGGCTATTCGTCGCTCGGCTATCTCAACAAGGCGGTGTTCCACAAATTGAAGATCGACGGCAGCTTCGTCCGCGACGCCGCCAACAACCGCGAGACGGTGGCGATCATCCAGTCGATCATCGGCCTCGCCAAGAGCTTCCGCATGACCGTCACCGCCGAGGGCGTCGAGACGGCGGACGATTTCACCCGCATGCGCGACCTCGGCTGCCACCAGATCCAGGGCTATCTGTTCGGCCGCCCGATGAGCTTCGAACGCGCCAACGAACTGGTCCACGGCACCCAGGCCAAGATGAGCGCTTGAGCGACCGCTGCGTAGCGGTGGAGGCGAAGCAGCGGAGGAAGGGAAACCCTCTTCACCACGTCTCACGTGGTCCCCCTCCCCCGGAAATCCGGGGGAGGAAAGGGTGGGCTATTCCTCCCCTGCTTTTGCAGGGGAGGGGGACCGCGCAGCGGTGGAGGGGCTCCTTCCCCCGCATTCTGCCACGATCAGTCGAACGACTGAATCCATATCGTTCAGCACAGCCGCTGCCGGAATTCGCAGCGTCTTTATTCCGTGCGATGCGAGCCGGCCGTCGCGCGTTGCGTCGCGCTGTGGATTGGCACCCATTGCATGGGCCATG
>DATFHP010000077.1:0-8288 GCA_035248285.1 Allosphingosinicella sp.
ATTGACAGGTCGCCATGTTCCCCCGGAACATGGCTGCTCAGTGCGGGGCACTGAGCACCTGATCAATTTTCGCAAATAGCGATGCGGCAACAAAGAGTTATAGAGCAGCGAGCGATTCATATTAATCGCTCGCTGCTCTAAGCCGGGCCATTCGACCGCGACGGGCAGCCTCGTCGCTTCCTGCCGTTCCAGCATTCTTCGGCGCGATTGCGGGCAGGTTCCGGATCAATCCTTCGTCCAGGCGTCGATCGCGGCCCAGCCGTGAATTCCGAACCGGCGGAGATGGCGCGCGTTACGCGTGGACATCCCGCCGAGCGCCAGAATCGGAAGGCGGGCCTGCCGAGCAAGCAGGCCGAACCGAATTGCGCCGAGCGGCGTGGCGTCCGGATGAGATTGCGTCGCAAAAGCAGGAGAGAGAAGGATCACGTCCGCTCCGGCGCGCTCCGCGGCCCTGATTTCAGCGAGATCGTGGGCCGGCGCGCTGCGCCAGCGGCGTCGGTCCGCCGGTCCGCGGCCGTGACTCCCGTCGGCCCGCCACGCGCGTGCCAGCGCGGGCGGTCCGGCCACCAGCAACAGCAGGCGGCGCCTGCGGGCGATCTTGCGTATCCGGTCGAACAGTGCGCGGCGTTCGATGGGATCGAGGCGGTGATGGCGGAAGATCACGCCCGCGCGCACGGGAAGTCGCTCGAGCGCCGACCAGAGCCGCTCGCCCTGCCGTTCGTCCGTAACCATCCAGAGACGCGGCAGAGGCTGGCGGCGCTGCATGCGCTTTCCTATAGCAGCCGCGATGGCCGAAGCATCAGCCGCAGCACGTCTTGCCGAAGTTCGCGCCAGGATAGCCAAGGCGGCGCGCCTCGCCGGCCGCGATCCGGACACGGTCGCCTTGGTGGCGATCTCGAAGACGCATCCCGCTGCCGCGATCGAGCCGCTGATCGAAGCCGGGCAGCAAGTGTTCGGCGAAAATCGAGTCCAGGAGGCGGCCGCCAAATGGTCGTCGCCGATCGACGACCATTTGGCCCTTCGTGCCCGGCATCCGCAGCTCCGGCTTCATCTCGTCGGCCGGCTGCAGTCGAACAAGGCCGACGAGGCCGTGGCGCTGTTCGACGCGATCCACTCGCTCGATCGCCCCTCGCTCGTCGCGGCGCTCGGCAAGGCCATGGAGCGGCAGCAACGGCGGCCCGACTGCTTCATTCAGGTCAATATCGGCGACGAGCCGCAGAAGGGCGGCTGCCCGATTTCGGCGCTTCCCGACCTGGTCGCGCTATCCCGCAGCGCGGCGCTGCCGGTCGGCGGCCTGATGTGCGTCCCGCCGGCCAATGTCGAACCCGCGCCCTATTTCGCCCTGCTCGCCAAGCTCGCGCGGCGCCACGGGCTGTCCGGGCTCAGCATGGGCATGTCGAACGACTATGAGACCGCGATCCTGTGCGGCGCGACGCACGTGCGGGTTGGAACCGCCTTGTTCGGCGAGCGGGAATGAGCCGTCGCCAGAAACGCCCGCGTATATCTAAAGCTGGTGGCCGCTGCGGTGCTTTTTGGTGTCGAGATAGGCGCTGTTGTGCGGATTGGCGGCGATCCTGAGCGGAATTTGCTCGGCCACCTCGATTCCTGCCGCCGCCAGCGCGGCAGCCTTGGCCGGATTGTTGGTGAGCAGCCGCACCTTTTTCTGCCCCAGCAATGCCAGCATCTTCGCGGCGCCGCCGAAATCGCGCTCGTCGTCGGCGAAACCCAAGCGGACATTGGCATCGACCGTATCGAAGCCTTGGTCCTGCAGTGCATAGGCGCGAAGCTTGTTGATGAGACCGATCCCCCGCCCTTCCTGACGCAGGTAAAGCAGGATTCCCCAACCCGAGGCGGCAATCGCGGCGAGTGCCGCTTCGAGCTGTGGCCCGCAATCGCATTTGAGCGAGCCGAGCACGTCGCCGGTCAGGCATTCGCTGTGGACGCGCACGACCGGCGGCGCATCGCCCGGCGTGCCGATCACCAAGGCGACATGCTCGATGGCGTCCAGGGCCGAACGGAAGGCGACGATCTCGGTCCGCTCGGCAAAGCGCGAAGGCATGCGCGCGCGCGCGGCGATCTTGAAGCTGTCCGCTTCCTGAAAGGCGAGCACCGCCGCCGCCTCGACCCGTTGGTCGGCGTCGCCGCCGTCTGCAACGAAAAAGGCCGGCAGCAGCCCGGCCAGCCGCGCCAGGCGCAGGGCCGCGCGCGCCGGCCGGTCGTCGTCGAGAGGGAGGGTTCGGAACGGTCCCTTCATGGGGACGTCCAGGTCGCGGGCCGGATCGGCGATGGCGATGGCTTCGGCCAGGTCGATCCACGGCGCGCGCGCGATCCGTACCGGTCCGGTGGGCGTGGCATCGCGCTGGTTGGCAAGCTTCAGCGTGACGGCACGGTGCCCCGAAACGAGCAGATCGCCGCTTCCGGCCGCATCGAAGCGGGCCAAGGCGTCGTCGTCGGCCGTCTCGATGGCGAGGAACGCGCCGCCGTCGATGGCGATCGGCCAGCCGCGCCTCAACGCATCGATCGCGCGGGCGACTGCGCGCCCTTCCTTCAAATGTCGAACTCGGTGAGCAATGGCACGTGATCGGAAGGACGGACCCAGCTCCGACACGTCTCATAGACATGATGCCGCCTGGCCAGTGCCGCCACATCCTTGGTTGCCCACATGTGATCGAGCCTACGTCCGCGGTCGTTGCGGGTCCAGTCGGGCGATCGATAGCTCCACCAGGTATGGAGCCGTCCGGGGGCGGGATGGAAATGACGCCCGAGATCGATCCAGCTATTGCTCGATTGGAGCTGGGTCAGGGCATCGACCTCGACGGGCGTATGGCTGACGACGTTGAGCAGCGCCTTGTGGTTCCACACGTCGCATTCGAGCGGCGCGACGTTGAAATCGCCGACCAGCAAGGTCGGAAAGGTGCAGCGCTCCGACCATCGGGTCATTCGTTCGATGAAGTCGAGCTTCTGGCCGAACTTCGGGTTGACGGCGCGATCGGGGACGTCGCCGCCTGCCGGCACATAGACGTTTTCGAGCCTGATCCCGCATTCGAGCCGAACCCCGACGTGCCGCGCTTCCCCGTTCGCCTGCCAGTCGAGCCGGTCGTCCTCGCGCACCGGGATCCGGCTCAGGATCGCAACGCCATGATGCATGCGCTGTCCGCAGAGGATCAGGTGGGTATAGCCGAGCCGGCGGAACAGGCTCTCCGGGAAGTCGCAATCAACGACCTTGGTCTCCTGCAGGCAGAGGATATCGGGGCGCTCCTCAACGAGGAAACGCTCGACGATCTCGAGCCGCGCGCGGACGCTGTTGATGTTCCAGGAAGCGATCTTGAGGGACATTGGCTGCGACTTAGGGTCCAAACCCGCTTCCGGCAATGGGACGGAGGTCGCTGTCGCCTGTGTGCGTCGCCGGGACGAAAAGGCCCCCGCTCCGGGGGCGTGGAGCGGGGGCCAACCAAGCGTGTTCACGCGAGGTCAATTGCAAGCGACCATCGGGCAACAGGGGGGAAACCCGAAAGCGGTGACTCGCAACTGCAGGTTTCGTTTTAAGACTAGATTCCTGTCCCCCCGATGAATGGACACCGGCCGGTAACCATGAAGCGACCGACCAGTGCGACGGGTTGCGGAACGTACCGCGTTTCTCCCGCTGTTGAGGAGGCTACCCGCGCGGGCCGCTTGGCCGCGGGTCCTTCCAGCGAAAGGCGTTATCGCCAACCGCCACGTTGAAGCGCTGGTTGGCCAGCCGTACCGTCGACAGATTGTTCTGCGCATCGACCGCGGTCCAGCCGCGCAGCATCAGGCCGGCCGGCCCGCCGCCGGTCTTGGCGAAGGCAAGCGTGATCGTGCCATATTCGGGTCGCTTGGGATCGCGCGCGCGGATGACGACGACCTGGGCATCGTTTTGGATCACCGTCGCCACGCGGGCCAGGTTCCGATCGGGATTGAGAAGCACCGCGAGCGGCGAATTGCCGATCGGCCAGCGCGACACCTGGCGGACCTCATAGTCGATCATCGTCAGCGCCTTGCCGTCGCCGACGATCAGCACGGGATAGCCCTTCTGATATTGGAACCGGATCTTGCCGGGCTGCTTCAGGGTCAGCACGCCGTTGAGCGTGCGGCCGGCGCGATCGGTCTGCGCGAAGTCGGCGACCATCGTCGTCACCGCCCGCAAATGCGCGCCGACCTGGTCCAGCGCCGCATCCCTGGACTGTGCAGCGAGCGGCGCGGCGAGCGACGCCGCGGCAAGTGGGGCAAGAACAAGGGCGACGGCGGCGAGACGCCGCATGACTCTGCTGTGCATGGGATCCTCTTTCGCCCGCGATATGGGAAGCGCGGCTTGAATGCGAAGTGAATGTCAAGGCGCAGAGCCGGGCCAGGGAAGAGCGCCGTTAGATCGGATGCCCTTCGGGATCGATCAGCACCTCGCGCCGGCCGACATGGTCGGGCGCGCTCACCTTGCCCTCCTTCTCCATGCGCTCGATCAGGCGCGCGGCATTGTTGTAGCCGACGCGCAGCTGGCGCTGCAGGTAGCTGGTCGAGGCCTTCTGGCTCTCGGCGACGGTCTGCACGGCCTTGCGATAGAGCTGGGTCTCGGCATCGTCGTCGCCGGTCGGCTGGCCTTCGAACATATAGCCGCCGTCCTCCGGCTCCTCGGTCACCGCCATCACATATTCGGGCCGTCCCTGGGCCTTCCAGAATTCGGCCACCGCGCGCACCTCCTCGTCCGATACGAACGGGCCGTGCACGCGCGCGATCTGTTTGCCGCCCGGCATGTAGAGCATGTCGCCCTTGCCGAGCAGCTGCTCGGCGCCCTGCTCGCCCAGGATGGTGCGGCTGTCGATCTTGGAGGTCACGGCGAAGCTGATCCGGGTCGGCAAATTGGCCTTGATGACGCCGGTTATGACGTCGACCGACGGGCGCTGCGTAGCCATGATCAGGTGAATTCCGGCCGCGCGCGCCTTTTGCGCGAGACGCTGGATCAGGAATTCGACTTCCTTGCCCGCGGTCATCATCAGATCGGCGAGCTCGTCGACGACCACCACGATCTGTGGCAGCACGTCATATTCCAGTTCCTCGATCTCATATTTGGGCTGGCCGGTGTCGGGATCGTATCCGGTCTGCACGCGCCGTCCCATCGACTGGCCCTTGGCCTTGGCCTCGCGCACCTTGGCATTGAAGCTGGAGAGCTGGCGCACCCCGACCGACGCCATCATCCGATAGCGCTCCTCCATCTGCTCGACGGTCCATTTCAAGGCGCGGATCGCCTTGCCGGGCTCGGTCACGACCGGCGACAGCAGGTGCGGGATGTCGTCGTAGATCGACAGCTCGAGCATCTTGGGATCGATCATGATCATGCGGCACTGCTCGGGCGTCAGGCGGTAGAGCAGCGACAGGATCATGCAGTTGAGGCCGACCGACTTGCCCGAGCCGGTGGTCCCGGCGACGAGCAGATGCGGCATCGGCGCGAGATCCGCGATGACCGGATCGCCGGCGATATTCTTGCCGAGGATGAGCGGCAAGGAGGCGACCTGGTCCTCGAACGCATGGCTTGCGATCAGCTCGGACAGGGTGACCATTTCGCGCTTGGCGTTGGGAAGCTCGATCCCGATCACGCTTCGCCCCGGGATCGTCGCGACGCGCGCCGACAGCGCCGACATGTTGCGCGCGATGTCGTCGGCGAGCTGGATGACGCGGCTCGCCTTGATGCCGCTGGCCGGCTCGAGCTCGTACATGGTGACGACCGGGCCGGGCCGCACCTCGACGATCTCGCCCTTGACCGAGAAATCCTCGAGCACCGATTCGAGCAGCCGGGCGTTGCGTTCCAGGCTCGCCTTGTCGAGCGTCTGGTTGCTCGGCGGCGGCGACGGCGTGAGCAGGTCGAGCGTCGGCAGCGCATAGCTGTCGCCGAGCGCGAGCGAAGGCTGGCGCTCGCGCTGGGGCCGGCGGCCCCGATCGGGGCTGACGGTCCGGTCGGCGATCACCGGCCGCGAGGGTTCGGGCTTGGCGACCACCGCGACGCGTGCCGGCCGCACGACCGGCTCCTCATCTTCGGCCTCATCCTCGCGGCGGAAGTCCTCGACGGTGCGCGGCGCGCGCGCGCGAAGGCCGGCGAAGCTGAAGAGGCGCCGCTCTTCGGCGCGCAGCCCCAGACCGAGATACCAGACGAACAGGCCCGTAAACAGCAACAGCGCCATCGCCGCATAGCGGAACGGCGCCGCCAACCCGTCGTCGCCGATCTGGCGCAGCGCCAGGTTGATCAGCCGCGCGATCGACAGTCCCAGCGCGCCGCCCCATCCTGCGGGCAGGCCATTGACCGCGCTTCCGATCAGCAGCGCGGCCGCGCTGCCGATCAGCAGCAGACCGAGCAGCGAAAGGGCCAGATCGCGTCCCCAGCGCCCCACACGTGCGCCGCGGGCGAGCCGCAAGCCGAACAAGATCAGCAGCGGCAGGATGAACCCCACCGGCGGACCGAGCAAGGTCAGCATGAGATCGGCGAGATAGGCGCCGGGCGTCGCAAACCAGTTCAGGACCGGGCCCGCGGCCGCCGTGTTGAGCGACGGATCGCTGGGATGATAGCTGGCAAGCGCAGCCAACAGGACCAGCGAGCCGCCGACGAGCGCGGCGCCGGACAGCACCAGCATCGAGCGCCGGGTCGCGCGCCGCACATTGTCGCGCCAAGCTGCGAACCGCGTCTGGCCCCCGCGCGCCAAGGTTGCCGCCATAGTCAACGCCCCGAACGATACCCGGGCGCATGATGCGCCCTGCCGGACTCTTCGGTCAAGAAGCCAGAAACCGGAAACCGGAATTCAGAAGGAGGGATGGCTCTCTGGCCACACTCCGCTTCTGGCTTCTGGTTTCCGATTTCCGATTTCTCGCCTATTGCGGCGTCATGGAGCGCGCGGACGTCATCATCCTCGGCGGGGGCCTGATCGGCCTGACGCTGGCGATCGCGCTCGACCGGCACGGGCTGTCGAGCATCGTCGTCGACCCGGCCGATCCGCGCGTCCTCGACGCGCCCGGCTATGACGGCCGCGCGACCGCGATCGCCAGCGCGTCGTGGCGGATGCTGGAGGCGATCGGCGTCGCGGGTGCGCTCAAGGACCATAGCTGCCCGATCGAAGCCATCCGCATCAGCGACGGGCTCGCGCCCGGCGGGCTGGTGTTCGAGCCCGATGCGGCCGGCGGGCCGCTGGGGATCATGGTCGAAAACCGGCTGCTCCGGAGCACGCTGCGCGAAGCCGCCCAGCAGGCGCACAATGTCGCGCTGCTGATGCCGGCGCAGGTCGGCGAAGTCGTCCGCGACGGCGCCGGCGTCCGCATCGCCCTGGCCGACGGGCGGCTGATCGCCGCGCCGCTGCTGATCGGTGCCGAAGGCCGCATGTCGCCGACGCGCGAGGCGGCGGGGATCCGGATCGCGCGCTGGCGTTACGATCATGCCGCGATCATCGTCACGGTGACGCACGAGCGGCCGCACGGCAATGTCGCCTGCGAGATCTTCTATCCCTCCGGGCCGTTCGCGATCCTGCCGATGCTTCCCGGAACGCGGTCGGCGATCGTCTGGTCGGTGCCGGCCAGGGACGCGCCCGCCGTGCTCGATCTTCCCGATCGCGCGCTGGCCGCCGAGATCGAGAAGAGGATGGGCGGCTTCCTCGGCCCGCTGGCGCTTGCCGGCGGCCGGGCGAGCTACCAGCTCGGTTTCCATCATGCCGCCAGGATCACCGCAGAACGGCTGGCGCTTGCCGGCGACGCCGCGCACGGCATCCATCCGATCGCGGGGCAGGGACTCAACCTCGGCATGCGCGACGTCGCCGCGTTGGCGCAGGTGCTGATCGAGGGCGCGCGCGTCGGCCTCGACCTTGGCGATGCGCAATTGCTGGCGCGTTACGAGCGCTGGCGCAGCCTCGACACGCTGATGGTCGCGGCCGCGACCGACAGCCTCACGCGTCTCTACGCCGTTCCCGGCCGCACCGCCTCCGCGGTCCGCCGCTTGGGCATGGGCGCGGTGCAGCGGCTCCGGCCGATGAAGGACTGGCTGATGGCCGAGGCGCGCGGCGAGAATGGCGATCTGCCGCTGCTGCTGCGCGGGCTGACAATCTGAATCCGCAGAATTTCGATTTCCATCGGCGTGAGCGTTGCAGGCAGGCGCATTTTAGAGCATCGCGCGAAAAAGTGGGCACCATTGACAGGTCGCCATGTTCCCCCGGAACATGGCTGCTCAGTGCGGGGCACTGAGCACCTGATCAATTTTCGCAAATAGCGATGCGGCAACAAAGAGTTATAGAGCAGCGAGC
>DATFHP010000078.1:0-2416 GCA_035248285.1 Allosphingosinicella sp.
CGGCGCCTCGATCCTGGTCATCGGGCGGCCGATCACCGACGCCAAGGACCCGGACCGGGCCGCGAGGGCAATCGAGGCCACGCTGTAAGGCCGGCGCGCGGTTGCCGACGATGGGATCGCTCCCCTCCCGCAAGCGGGACGGGAAATTCACTGTAAGCCGGGAAGCCGCGTCACCTGTTTCCATTTGGCTGGAAATCGCTCTAGATCGGCCGCCGAAGGAGACTGCTATGAGTTGGCTGACGCGGGTTCGGCAGAAGATCCCGTTCCTCCCCAAGCGCGAGGGGCCCGACAACCTCTGGCACAAATGCCACAATTGCGACGCGATGATCTTCACCAAGGAATGGGAGGAGAATCGCTTCGTCTGCCCGCGCTGCGACCATCACGACCGGATCGGGCCGCGCGAGCGCTTCGAGCAGATACTCGATCCCGGCTTCACCCTGCTTCCGCCGCCGACGGTCCGCGAAGACCCGCTCAAGTTCCGCGACAGCAAGCGCTACGCCGATCGCATCAAGAGCGCGCGCCAGGCCACCGGCGAGCCCGACGCGCTGATCAATGCGCGCGGCACGATCGAAGGCGCGCGCGCGATCGTGGGGGTGCAGGATTTCGCCTTCATGGGGGGATCGATGGGACTGGCCGTGGGCGCGTCCTTCGTCGCCGGGGTGCGGGCCGCGATCGAGGACCATGTTCCCTATGTGATATTCACCGCGGCGGGCGGGGCGCGGATGCAGGAAGGCATATTGTCGCTGATGCAGATGCCGCGCACCGCGGTCGCGATCGCCGAGCTCAGGGAGGCCGGCCTCCCCTATATCGTCGTGCTGACCGATCCGACCACCGGCGGAGTCACCGCCTCCTATGCGATGCTGGGCGACGTCCATATCGCCGAGCCCGGGGCGCTGATCGGCTTTGCCGGCCAGCGGGTGATCGAATCGACGATCCGCGAAAAGCTGCCCGAAGGGTTCCAGCGCGCCGAATATCTGCTCGATCACGGCATGATCGACATGGTCGTGCACCGCCACGAGCTGCGTAGCCGCCTCGCCCGATTGATCGCCTATCTCGCGCCCAGGAAAGCGGCGGCATGACCCCTTCCCCTCGCGTGACGCGGGACCATGGCATAACGGTGTTCGTGACGATCGTGACAATCCCGTGATGCGGGAAAGCCGTGGCTGACCACGCCCTTTCCGACAGCCCTGCCGTGCAGCGCCAGCTCGACCGCCTGGACGCGCTGTCGCCGGGCATGGACGTGCTCGGCCTCGAGCGTATCGGCGCCTTGATGGCGCGCATCGGCCATCCCGAACGCGCGCTGCCGCCGGTGTTCCATGTCGCCGGAACCAACGGCAAGGGATCGACCTGCGCCTTCCTGCGCGCGGCGATCGAGGCGGCGGGACTCAGCGCGCATGTCTATACCAGCCCGCATCTGGTGCGTTTCAACGAACGGATCCGGATCGCCGGCACGCTGATCGAGGACGAGCCGCTCGCCGAGCTGCTGGCCGAGGTGCTCGACGCCGCGGCGGACATCCACCCGACCTTCTTCGAAGCGACGACCGCGGCGGCGCTGCTGGGCTTCTCGCGCACCGCCGCCGACGCCTGCATCGTCGAGGTCGGCGTCGGCGGGAGGCTCGACGCGACCAACGTCATCGATCGGCCCGCGGTCTGCGGCATCGCCCAGCTCGCGATCGATCATCAGGCGATGCTCGGCCCGACGCTCGAAATCATCGCCGGCGAGAAGGCCGGGATCGCCAAGCGCGGCGTCGCGCTGGTGACGCAGCATTATCCGGCCCGGATCGCGGCGCGGATCGGCGCCGCCGCGACCGAGGCGGGCGCGCTCTGGCTGCCGCGCGGCGACCAATGGAACGCCGGCGTCTATCTCGGCAAGCTTCACTATCGCGACCGCCGCGGCCAGATGGACCTGCCGCTGCCGCGCCTCAGCGGCACCCATCAGGCGCTGAACGCGGGCCTCGCGATCGCGATGCTGCGCCACCAGCAGGCGCTGCCGATCCCGGAGGCCGCGCTGCGCGCGGCGATGGGCTGGGCGGAATGGCCCGCGCGGCTGCAGCGCCTGCAGGCCGGACCGCTGCACGCCTTGCTTCCGGCCGGATCGGAGCTGTGGCTCGACGGCGGCCACAATGCCGCCGCAGCGCGCGCCATCGCCGATTTTTTCCGCGGCCATGTCGGCAGCGACCGGCCGTTCCACATCATATTGGGCCTGCTCCAGAACAAGGACGCGGGCGGCGTCATCAAGCCGTTCCGCAACCGCTCGATCGCCGTGCACACCATTCCGGTCGCCGGCCATGCGCATCACGACCCCGCCGACCTGGCCGCGGCCGCGCGCGCATCGGGCCTCACCGCGATGGCGGCGACCGGAATCGAGGACGCGCTGGGCTGGATCGCCCGCCACGCCGACCGCGCGCGGCCGCCG
>DATFHP010000079.1:0-45022 GCA_035248285.1 Allosphingosinicella sp.
AGCCAATCCGAGAAATTCGGCAAATCTTCAGAAGTATTTATATTATTAATATAGGTAACTTCACATTGATTAATGTTAATATCCTGACCTGATAGCTCTTTCGCGTAACTGGAGAATTTGCGGATCTCGCTTTCAAAGCGCCCGATCATATAATCGAAACGCGGATAGGTAATATCAGTGCCTGGTATCTCACGCCAATTGTGTAGAAGTCGGTTATTCTGAAATTGAATTAGCTCCGTCCGATCAGGCGAGAGAAACCAAAACCGGTCGTGGCTAGCTCCCTGAATGAATTCTAGCTGGGGCTGTATGCCCCTATTGCGAGGTCCGAATGTTTCGAAGGACGCGGGGAGCATAGGATGCTCCTCGACCTCTGGATAGTCTTCTCGATACAGTGACCAAACTTCGCCAGCCCTAATTTGACTGTAACCAGCAGGCGTTGCGAACTGCACACCGAGCACCACCTCATGCAGAGGAGGATTCCCGTAGTCGGGGAGATGCGATGGCCTCGTCATATGCGTTGTTGCTCCTATACACAGAATGTTACCGTCTTTGCCAAGCTCAAACTAACAAGATGATGCGGTGCGTCTGGCGCCGTTGCGAGGCGCATATAACGCTCACCCCATCCAGCTCCCCGCGCCCGCGGCGCCGCGCGCCTTCGCCGTCCGCGGCGCCGGCCTCCGCATCGCATAGCGCCTCATCATCATCGCGTAGCGCGACGCCGAAATGCGGTCGTCGTCGGTCTTGACGATCAGCCCGTCCTTGCGATGGAACAGCCGGAATTCGGCGAACCAGTCTTCCAGATGCGCGAACACCTTCCAGCGTCCGGTCTGCATCCGCTCGAGCATTTCGCTGATCCCAGCTTCCAGCCCGCTCGATCCGTCCTCGAACGTCGCCCGTACCGGCAGCATCGCCAGTCCCTGACGCCGATATTGGTCCGCCAGCGCCTCGCCCGATCCCTTGTCGTGCTGCAACCCGTCATGCGGCCAGGCCCAGGGCAGCCACTTTCCCCAGGCTTTCAGCGCAGCGGCATGGATCACCGGCGTCGCCTCGCGCATGCCGTAGGACGCGGTGACATGGATCACGTCGGTGTCCCGGTCCCACGCCAGCCGACAGGCGGCCGTCGGATGGTCCCAGCCGAAATCGATCCCGCCGATCTGAACCCAGCTTTCGGGAATGTCGAACGCCGCGACCTTGATCGCATCCTCGTCGATCGGAAACACGCGGCCCGATCCCAGCGTCGGGATTCCGTGCGCGCGCGCCTTGCGCTCGTGCGGCGGATAGCTGGCGATGATCGCGGCACGCTGCTCGGCGGTGTAATGGCCGGCATCCTCGATCGTCATGCGCGTGACATGGCGGCTCATCGCAGCTCCTTTCAGGAGTCACGGGGACGATGTTCGACTGTGGCCATTCCTGCCGCGGCCGGCGTGGCGGCCGGAGGAGTCAGCGCTTCTTCGCGTGCTTCTTCGGCGGTGGACCGCTTTTCACGAGCGAGGCGAGCGTGCAGCGGTCGACGTGCGCCGCCCCACGCACCAATATCGTCCCGAACCTGTCGAGCCCGCTGGTGCCGCGATCTTCGATCCCGATCGAATTGGCGAACGGCAGTTCATGACACGGCGCCATGAACGTCCCATGATACCATTGGCGATGGACGTCCTGAATGTAGATCCCGTCGCTGCCATCGTCGCGGAAATCCTCGATGCTGCCGCGAAACGCGATGCGCGCTTCCGGCTGACGGGTCGCGGCGGCAGTCGCGGCGGACGCGAGGCCCATCGCTGCAACGCCGGCGATGACCAGATGCGTGGCGAATCTTGTCATGCCGCCGTGATGCGCCGCCAAGCCTGAACGAGAGCTGACCCCGTGTCATAGCGCATTGGCCCCCTCTCCCGCCCGCGGTTCGCCCCACCGTTGTGCCCAATAGCTGCGACCCCATGCGAGCAGCGCGGCGTTCACGCTGTCCGGATCATGTTCGGGAAGTCCGGGGGCGAACAAGACATTGTCGGTCGTCGACGCGCCAGACCCCTCGGCAAGCAGCCGCAACAGCGCGTCCTCATGCCTGCGTGCATAATTTGCCTGCATGGCTCCGGCCTTGATCACCACGTGCGAGACGGTGGGATTGGTGTTGATCTCGAACAGCTGCACACGCCCGTCGACCACGCAATAGTCGGCGCGTCCATAATCGATACCGGCCAGCGCGAAGATCGCCTTGAGTTGGTCGCGATGCGGATTGTCGGCGACGAAGCGATCGTTCTCCTCGCGGTCCTTTTCCTCGTCCTCGGCGGTCGAATATTTGACCCACCAATGGTCGCACGATTGGCATTCCGAAGCGTATATTTCCGCTCCCACCTTATAGGCCGAATATTTGCGGTACCGTCCGTCCCCGCTCCGCGCATTTCCGAACTCGACGATCATCAGCTCGTCCGGGCCGCCATCGGGCAACGATTCGACGGCCTGCTCCAGCGCCGCCGCATCGGCCAACAATTCGGTCAGCCGCCGCCCATGCTGCTCGGACCGGATGAACACCGGATAATTGCGTACCTTGTCCCGATCGGCGATCCGATAGGTGCCGAACCTGTTGATTCCGCCCTCGTAAAGCGTGCGTAGCAGGTCGTAGCGCCGCAGCGAATGGATCGGGTGGTTGAGCACGCGGCATCCGTTCGCCCCAAGACGATCGGCAAGCAGCGCGACACGGCCTCTATGCTCCTCCGATTGGCGGTCGAAGTCGGTGAAGATGAACACGCCGGGCCCGAAGCGCCGGATGTTGCGCAGCGTCGAATAAGGAATGATCTTGATATCCGAGGCGATACGATCCGCCCACATCGCTGCGAAGATGCCCAGCGTATAGCTGTGCGCCCCCGTGCAGAAATAATGAATCGGCGCCGGCAATGCCCGTCCTGCTCCCCCGTAGCAGGTCGCGATATAAGCCGCATGGCGACGCTGGCAATCTTCGGTCTCGCCGCATCGCGATGCAGACGGTCCTCGGCTGCGCTCCCACGCGCTCAGCGGCAGCGAATCTCGCTGCTGCTGCTCTGGTCGATCGAACGGCCGGCGAGCGCCCCGATCGCCGCGCCGATCAGCGTGCCGGCGGTGCGCGAGTGGCCACCGTCGATGACGTTGCCGAGCACGCCGCCAGCGGCCGCGCCGACGATCAGCCCGGTGGTTCCGTCGCTTCGCTTGCAATAATAGCGCCCGTCCGATCCGCGATAGACCCGGTCGTCGGAAGCGAGCACGCGCTCCTGATAGCCCGTCCCTTCGCGATAATAGCGCGCCGGATCATAGCCATTCTCGTAGCGGTCGTCGTCATAGCCGCCCCGATCGTTGTAGCTGCCGCGCCAGCCGCGCGCCGAACGATAGCGGTCGACCTCTTGCTGGTAGATTCGCAGCTCACGCTCGAATCGTGCCTGCGCAGCGTCGAATCGGGCTTCGTCGGCGCGGGTCTGCGCCAATGCGGGCCCTGGCAAAGCCGATGCCGAAGCCAGGGCGATAAGGGCGAATCGGGCAAAACTCTTCATTGGAACCTCCATGGCAACTATGGCGGGTGGATGCACAACGCACCATGTCCCGACAAAGCTTCCACAACAGGCTAAGCCCGCGTCCTGACTCCAGCATTAATCGCCTTTGGCCTCGGCGCTCAGGCCGCCGGCCGCCGCCTGCTCCTCGCCTCGGCCGGCGCCGGGCCTTCCTCGGCCCGCTCGTCCTTTGCCCGCCTGCGTTTTGAAGGTCGAGTCGCACTTCCGTCGGTGAAGCTCTCGCCGTTGGACAGCATTTCGCCGATACGTTCGCCGGACACGGCCTCGCCGAATAGCCAGCCCTGCGCGTCCGAGCAGCCGATAGCCTGCAGCTGCTTTTGCACCGCCTCGGATTCGACACCTTCGGCGGTGATGGGCAGACGCAGCGTCTGCCCTAGGCTCGTGATCGTGTTGACGATCGCATTGCTTTGCTCGTCGTCGAGCACGCCAGACACGAAGCTGCGGTCGATCTTGATCCGGTCGAAGGGAAGCGATTTCAATTGGGTCAGCGAGGCATAGCCGGTGCCGAAATCGTCGAGCGAGATCCGGATGCCGCTGTTCTTCAGGCTTTCGACCGTCGACAGCGCCAGCGCTTGATCGTCGAGCAACGCGCTTTCGGTCACCTCGATCTCCAGCCGGGCCGGAGGGAAACCGGTTTCCACGAGCAGCTGGATGATGCGCTGCGCCAACAGCGGATCCTTGAACTGCACCGGCGAGATGTTCACCGCAATGGTGAGATGCGCCGGCCAGTCCTTGGCCTCGTGAAGCGCCTGGCGCATCACGCTGAATGACAGGTCGGAAATCATGTGGCTGACTTCGGAGGCCGTGATGAACTCGATCGGCGCCAGCAGTCCGCGCTGCGGATGGTTCCAGCGGGCCAAGACCTCGAAGCCCTTGAGCTCGGAGGTGCCGAGATCGATCAGCGCTTGGTAAAAGGGCACGAACTCGCCCCGCACGATGCCCAGGCGGATTTCCGACTCCAGCTGGATTCGCTCGTGCAGCCTTTGCTCCATCGCGCTTTCGAAACGCACGTAGCGATTCCGTCCCAGCCTCTTCGCTTCGTACATTGCGATGTCGCTGTGCCCCAGCATGACATCGGCGTCGGGGAGGCCCTCCGACGTCGAAACGCCGATCGATGCCGATATGTTGGCCGTGGTCTCGCCGAGCACGACCGGCTGGCTCAACGCGTCGAGGATGGTCTGGGCGATCCGATCGACCTCTTCGGTCGAGCGCGTTCCGGGCAGCAGCACCGCGAACTCGTCGCCGCCGAGCCGCGCACAGCAGCCGTCGCTGACGATTTTTTTCAATGTATCGCCGACGAATCGCAGCAGCCGGTCGCCGGCGGCATGGCCATATTGGTCGTTGACCTTCTTGAAATAGTCCAGGTCGAGCACCAGCAGGCTCGCATTCGGGTCCGATGTGGTGCCGATATGGTTCAGCGCGGCTGCCAGCTCGCGCCGGTTGGAAAGCCCGGTGACGTGGTCGGTGAACGCGCTTTCATACGCACGCCGCTCGGCTTCGGCGCGCGCGTTCACGGCGAGATGAAGGTCCTTTGATCGTCGCCAGCCAAACAGGATCAGCGCGATGTTGAGCAGCAGCACCGTGGTCAGCCACTGCCGGTTGCCGAGCCCCGTCGGCTCCAGCACCAGCGGCAGCACCGCATTGCCGATCGCGACGAACAGGCCGGTCGCGGCCAGCGTCGAAAGCGTCGCCAGCATTTGGCCGGACCGCAGCTCCGCCGTTGAAACGATGCGCGGCGGTGGGCTCGCATGCGTGTCGCGCTTCATACCAATCTCCTGCCGCGCCGGGCTTAGTCCATCGCCGTTTAGAAAGGGTGAAAGCAGCCCGGCTCGGCTTGGACCGCTGCCGCTCGCGACACGGCGGCCTTTGCTTTTGGTTAACCGTCTTCGGCTTAGACATTCAGGCATTGGAAATGGCGAGGACGAGAAGCGACGTGGCCGGCGTGTCGGATATCTACCGCGAAGTCTATCAAGCGCTCGATGCCTCGGTTGCCGCGTTGACTTGCCTTCCAAGCAGCGAAGCCGTTGTTCGCCGCGCCCTGTCGAGATTCCAGGGGGAATCCTCGGATCAATGGGCGGTCGATCGGCTCGGCGAAGCGAGCATCGCTCTCCAAGCGCTTGCGGCCGCGGTGGGGCGCGGCGAATGCGCGGAACGCTTGGCGGCCACCGATCGCCTTAGCCGTGTCGCCCGTAGCTGGATCGAGCGTCTTCCGATGCACTGAAGCCTGCACCCATCGGCCAATTGTTGCACGACCGTCACAGCGTGCCGAAAACGCTACGACCTGCCGATATTATCGGTGACAGGGCGGCTGCAAGTTCGTAGCTGACTTGTGCTGACCCGAGCGAACGGGCTGGGTTCAGGGAGGATGCACCGACATCGTCGTTCGGACGAGCGGTTCATGAGCATGCCCGGGTCGCGAGGCCCGGGTTTTTTCATGAGCTACCGTGAGGACGGCAAAAAAAGACCAGCCCGAAGGCTGGCCAGGTTCAGGGAGGTGGGAAGGTTTGACCCTTCCCGTAGCGACCTAAATCACCGAACGCGGTCCAACGCAACTACTGACTGTCGATCCGAGCGGCTTTATGATGCTGAAATCGGGTCCATTATGGATGCAATTTTCGTCTTGGACCCCGATCCGGGCGTCGATCTGTTCCGCACACCCGTCTCTTTACAAGCCCTTTATACCAGGCTGCGGGCCTTGCTAAAGCATTTTAGAATATAAGGTTTCTTTATAGCTGGGACCGACTCAGGTCGTCCCGATTGTCCACCGCTCGCCTGATTTGGGCCGGTAAATCACGCCGTTTATCTGCATGCTGGTAAAAGTGCGTGCATTGATATCGCCTGTGCATGTGAGCGTGAATGACGGATGGGGTTTGGGCAACGTGATCGTTCCAAACTCGGCGACGAACTGGCCCGTGGAAACGATACGGACGATAGGCTTTCCCTTTTCGAACATATCGTCATCGGAAAACTTTGAATTCTCCGAAAAATCAGATGCTTCCTCATTGGCAACCGGTTCCCGCTGCACGTCCGAATCCAATCCGGGCAGTCCCAATTGTATCAATGCTCTGTCGAGGCAACCCAACCAAGCCTCGCCCTAAGAAGAGCTCTGCCGAGACCGGGCTGCAACCGCTCGATATCCATCGCAATCCTTCCCGGCGGGTGCCCTAAATCCAACCGCGATCGAATCAGGGCTTGGATCGGATTTCCGTCCGGCCCACTGGGTTCCTCGTCATGCGAGAGAAGTGTAGGCAAATTCCAACCGCGATTTCTCTCATCAAGCATCAGGCTCTCCTCTCCGACGATGACCGTGTGAATGGATGTTTAGTCCGGGCTCCTGATGGCCCCATCCGCCAGATACATCCGCACCACCTCCGACATCCCCTTGAGCGGGGTGAAGGTCAGCATGACGATCCCGCCGGTCGCGTTGGTGCGCGTCAGCCCTTCGGTATAGATGTCGAGTGGAGGCTCCTCGTCGAACCAGACGCCGTGGAGCGTATCGCCCTGCCATTTGGCGCGGCCCTGCTCATAGGCCTTGAACAATAGCGTCGAGAGCCCTCCCGATCGGTGGCGCACCGTCACGCTGTCGAGCGCGTTGGGAACACCCGCTGCGCGCCGCAGATCCTTGAGCGCTCTGCCCGGGATGGCCCCGGTCCCCCATTCCTCTTCTTTCTCGGGCTCGCCGATCAGCAGCTTCTGCACCGTGTCGCGCGACGAAACCCGCGTCTCGCCCGCCGCCCACAGCCGCACCGGTTCATCGAACCGCCGCCCCTCCCACCATTCAGGGTAAAGGCCGGTCAGATGCATCGCCCATTCGAACGACCCCGCGAGCGTCTTGCCGAGCTGGTTGCCGGCCATGAACAGCCGCTCGCGGTGCGTGACGCCGGCGGCGTGGAATTCGCGCTGCTTGGCGTAGGGCCGATATCCGCTCAGGCGATCGCGCCGCCTGCGCCGGTCCAGCTCAGGTGCCAGGCACAGCGCTTGCAGCCGCAAGCTGCGCAAGGACGGCGGCAAGCTGCGCGCCGAGCTGTTCGTCGCTGAGTTCGTCAAACCCGTTCACCTTCGCATCGCTTTCCCGGGGAAAGAGCGACGTCACCAACTTCAGGTAATCCTGCGCTCGCTCGGTGCGGACGCTGGCGATCGCCGTTCTGCCGTGCGCGCGCCAATCCGTGAGCACGTCGTTGACAAAGGCCTGCATGAGGTGCGCTGCTGCGGCGTCGATATCCTCATCCGCCGATTGTTCTACGCCGGCTTCGCCCTCCGCTTCGGGATGGGGGTTCGCCTTCTCCGCAGGCTCGCCTTGCTCTTGCGGCTTGCTGTCCGAAGGCGACGGCAACAGCTGAACGAGCTTGCTCCGGCTACGTTGCCGCATGTTGGTCATTCGCTTGCTCCCGGCTCGAAGCTCACCTCGCCGTCGCGGCTCACATGCAGGGCCCTGGGTCGAATGAAATCGAGATAAATGTCCGACGTCGCCAGCACCGTGACATGATCTTTTTCGCCGGCCGCCGCCGCCAGGATGCTGGCGCAGAGCACAGCCACCATGCGCGCCATAACATCTTCATCCATTTGTGTTTTCTTTGCGTCCTGGGCTTGCTCTCCGGGCTCGCGGCGCGGACAATAGGGGCAATTCGGCAGGTTGCAGCCGAAACCTTCCATCGCCTTCTCCGTTCATCGATTCCGGCCTGGACTCTGGTCGCAGCGCGATAGACTCGTGACGATGGTTACCGCATCATATCGGCGAGCGAGTCGGTGCTGTGGAGGATGTCGAATGCCCCAATATCGTCTCTATTTCCTCAGCGCTCCCTCGGGCAGCATCGAGCATCACGAAGCGTTCGAGGCGCGCGACGACGACGAGGCCCTGGCGATGATCGATCATCAGATCGGCGAGCAGCCGCTTGAACTCTGGACTGGCGGGCGCCGCGTCGGCCAGTTCGAATCGGCGCTCGCCATTTCCGGGATCGCGTCGGCGGGCCTTTGGGCCAATCGCGGCCCCCTCGAATCCTTCCAGGCGCGTCGTCTGTTCGAATTCTGAACGCATCTGCGCGCGAGCTTGCGCAGGCGCCGCATCGGCAAGGCACAGGCACCTGCAGCAATGACAAGAAGGTCCCGCCGCGCACGCACAGGTGCCGCACGCGATTGCCAGCATAGGTCACAAATCCGCGTCGGATGTGGGGCGGCGGGTTCCCGGTGCCGGTAAGTCGGCGCCGGGAAATTCGGGAATGTCCTCGAATGAAAAAGGCCGCCCGTGGGCGGCCTCTGGCAAAATCGGTGTCTCCGGATACAGCTCTGGAGAATGATCATCGGCTAGCACAGGCCGTAACGCCCGTCAAGCCTTTTGTCGGTTATATCCGTCAAAATGGAAACTGACGCTCGACCGGCCTCCCCGGTCGCTCGGCGCTCTAATTGAAGACGTCGCGTGAGGAATCCGCGGTAAGCTGCCGGTAGATCGCCGCACTGAGCAGGAGCAGCAGCACGGACAACATGCTGCTCAGGGCTGCGCTGAGAATGAGCAGCAGCAGCTTGCCGAGCGTCCCGGCGACCAGCAGCAATAGGATCCCGAGCACGGATGTGATCGCCATCACGCAGATGATCCCGGCGATCGCCACCAGCAGCACCAGGCCCACGATCGCCCATCCCCGCCCCTTGGTGATCGCGAGCGAACGCTGGATCGCGGTGATCGGATTCCACTGGTTTTCGGCGGCGACCACGACCGATGCGAGCAGGAGCCTGCCCACCAGATACAGTCCGGGCACGATCAGCAGGAACAAACCGATACCGATCGTGATGCCGCTGAGAGCCGAGGCGGCAAAATAGGATGGCAGCAGCACCATGCCGCTGACGATGGCCGCGCCGACAGTGATCTGGCCGCGGCCGAACAGCAGCAGCAATATGGCGATCGCACCGATCATTTGGATCAGCCGCTGCAGGATGAACCAGTGCAGGTTCGACCTGAAATAGTCGACCATGTGCTGGAGCAGCTGTGCGCCCTGCTCTTCGGGCGGAGGCTGGAAATAGGAGATCAGCACGGCGGGAAGAAAGATGAAGACTCCGGCGATAGCGGCGATCAGCGAGGCATGGGCGCGGAACATCCGGACGGTGTCGTCCCAGGTCGCGCCATATGAGAATTCCATCGCTCCCTCCTTCTCGCTGCCTCGCGTCGCCATAACGATCGCGTGCCGAGAGAGGCAAGCGAAGCTTGAAGCGGACGCGCTCTTGTGGCGAAGACGGGCGATGGACGTTCAGGACCCGGAATGGCTGCACTCCGACCGGCCGGTCGGATACGATGATGCGTTGGCGCGGATGGAGCAGCGCGCCGCGGACATTCGCGCCGGAGCTGCGCGTGAGTTGATCTGGCTGCTCGAGCATCCGCCGCTCTACACCGCCGGCACCAGCGCTGATCCCGCCGAGCTGTTCAATCCGCTCGGGCTGCCGGTGCATGAGGCAGGCCGCGGCGGCCGCTACACCTACCATGGGCCCGGCCAGCGCGTCGGCTATGTGATGCTCGATCTCGAACGACGCGGCCGCGACGTGCGCGGCTTCGTCCACGCGCTCGAAGGCTGGCTGATCCTCGCGCTCGACACGCTGGGGATCTCCGCCTTTCGGGTTCCCGGCCGCATCGGCATATGGGTGCGGCGCGGCGACGCCGACGCCAAGATCGGCGCGATCGGCGTCCGCGTGCGGCGATGGGTCACGCTGCATGGATTCTCGATCAACATCGATCCAGAACTTTCGCACTTTTCAGGCATAGTGCCTTGCGGTATTGCGGAAGCTCCAGTGACCAGCCTCGACGAGATGGGAGTGTCCGATGGACAAGAACATTTCGACATGGCGCTGCGACAAGGGCTCGATCACTTCCTATCCTCTCTCGAGGGGAGGATGTGAGAAGGCTTGAGACCCGTAACCTTTCCGCTTAATGTGCAAACCGATTTGGCAAAAAGGGGCCTACCCGACCAAATCATCAACTAGGGAGTTAATCAATGCGTGCACTTCTTTCCAAAGTATTGGCCGGTTCGATGGTTGCCGGTGCGGCCCTGGTCGTTGCGGCCTGCGGCGGCGGCGGCGACACCACCGTGAACAATATGACGGTCGATTCCAGCACTGAGGCGATGGACACCGGCAACGATGTCACCGCCATCGACGCCGGTACCGCCACCGACATGAACGCGATGGATGCCGGCAACGCCGCCGATATGAACTCGGCCGGCTCGACGGATGCCGCGGGCAACATGACCAACGGCATGTAATCGGACTGCATTCGAGACGAGGAAGGGGCCGTCCGGGTTGATCGGGCGGCCCCTTTCTTTTTGTCTTCCGTCGCTTTGACTGCCGATGGACGTTGCGGCGACAATGCCTGACCCTTAGGATCGATCGCGGCGCCGATCGGGGTGTCGCGTTTGAAAGGTCTGGGATGCGCGATCGAAGGAGGAACGGGCTTGGAGCGTGCGCGCTGGCGGCGATGATCGCGGCGTCGCCATCCGGCGCTTCCGCACAACTGTTCATCGCTCAGCCCGATTTCAAGGCGAGTTCGATCGAAGGCGAAGACCCGCTCGTTGGTCTTCCTCTGCCCGGCGCGACCCCCCAGGAATATGCCGCGCATCTGGTCTGGAATCTGCGCGCGGGTCTCAACGTCGCCGCGCTTCAATGCCAATTCTCGCCGTTCTTGAGGACGGTGAGCAACTACAACGGCTTGTTGGCCCACCATTCGAAGGAGTTGATGAGCGCTTACAATAGCGTGGGAGGCTATTTCAAAAAGAAATATGGGCCGCGCGAAGGCCAAAAGCGCTTCGACGATTATTCGACCATCACCTACAACAATTTCTCGACGCTCCAGGCCCAATATGGCTTTTGCCAGACGGCCGCCGATATCGCCAAGGAGGCGCTCGCACGGCCGAAGGGGCAGCTCTATCTGACTGCGCGCGCGCGCATGCGCGAGCTGCGCAACAGTCTGGTGCCTGTCTATGATCGCATAGGAATCAAATATGATCCCTATGCCATCCGGCTCGCCGCCGTACCGTCATTCCAGAAGAATTGCTGGGACAGCAAGAACAGGCTCAAGAAGAAATGTCGCGTCGCAGGCTAAATTGAGGCGAAGCTGAAGGTCAGGCGAGCCCGAGCCATTTGTGGGTTTGCAGGCTGAGCCGCCAGCGCGGATGACGCATCACATAATCGATCGCCGCAGCCGTGGCGGCCTCGCGCTCGGCGCCGTCCATCGGCTGAATCAGGAAATGATCGAAATCCCAGCCAAGCATCGCTTCGGGGTCGATGCCCGGCTGCGGCCAGACCAGTTTCAGCTCGTTGCCGCGGCGCTGGACGACCTGCGTTCCAGCCTTGGGGCTGACGCAGATCCAGTCCAGCCCGTCCGGCGCTGCGCAAGTGCCGTTGGTCTCGACCGCGATCTCGAAGCCGCGGGCGTGAAGAGCATCGATCAGAATCGGGTCAAGCTGCAGCAACGGCTCGCCTCCGGTCGCTACCACGAGGCGGCGCTCTCCTTTCTCCCACAAGGCATCGACTCGCTCGGCGAGCGGCTGCGCCTCGTAGCGGCCGCCGAACGCCCCGTCGGTTCCGACGAAATCGGTATCGCAGAAGGTGCAATCGGCGGAGGCGCGATCAGCCTCGCGGCCCGACCATAGGTTGCAGCCGGCGAAACGCAGGAAGACCGCCCGGCGGCCAGCCTGGGCGCCTTCGCCTTGGAGCGTGAGGAATATCTCCTTGACGGCGTAGGTCATGGGCGTGCCGCATAGTCGGTAGGATCGGCCAGCCCGGCTTCGGCAAATCCCTTCGCGCGCAGCCGGCAGCTGTCGCACAGGCCGCAATGGCGGCCGTCCTGCGGATCGTAGCACGACCAGCTGAGCGCAGCATCAAGGCCGAGGCGATCCGCCTCGCGCGCGATTTCCGCCTTGGTCATGTGCAACAGCGGCGTCCTTATCGTATAGGTCTGGCCCTCTGCTCCCGCCTTTGTCGCCAGGTCGGCCAGGCGCTGGAACCCGGCGATGAATTCGGGCCGGCAATCGGGATAGCCGGAATAATCGAGCGCGTTCACGCCGATCACGATCGTAGCCGCGCCAGCCGCTTCGGCCCAGCCCAGCGCAAGTGCCAGAAAAATAGTGTTGCGCGCGGGCACGTAGGTGACGGGCACACCCTGACCGACACCTCCTTTGGGAACGGCGATTTCGTCGGTGAGCGCCGAACCGCCGAATTGTCGCAGATCGAGCGGCAGCACGACGTGGCGCTCCACCCCGAGCATCGCCGCCACCCGCTTTGCCGCCTCGATCTCGATGCGATGACGCTGATTGTAATCGACCGTGAGCGCCAGCAGCCTGAAGCCGGCCTCGCGTGCCTCGGCGGCCGCGACCATCGAGTCGAGCCCGCCCGAGAGCAGCACGATCGCCAGTGGCAGATCTTTTTCCGTCACCGAATGGCGGCTAATGGCGAGACACGCCCTGTGCAAGCGGCACAAAAGAATGGGCCGCTCCGAAGAGCGGCCCAGTTTAGGCTGTTAAGCCTTCTAGGGAGGAAAGCGTGCCGAACTCGGCACACACGTCTTTTAGCCGGACCATAGTAAACGGAGCGTTAACGGGCGGCGGTCGATCGCTCGCACGGGCCGACGCGACGGGCCTCGGCACGATAGGCGAAGGGGACGTTGCCGACGAGACCTTGCGTGTCGATCTTGGCGAGGCGTGTCGTCTCGACCCGGATGGCGGTGCGGCCATAGCCGTTGGCGGGGCAGGTATAATGGACCGTCGCACCCTGGAGATCGTTGGCGATGACGTAGCGCGAGCAGGACGCTTGGCGATGCTCGAGCTGCACCAGCAGCTCCGGATCGCCGAGACAGATTGACCGAGGCACCGCATGCTCGCTGCCAAGCTCGCGGATCTGCCATTGGCCGGGTTCAAGCCGCGCCAGCGACACCAATGGCTTACGGATCTGCGGCGCCGGAACGGCTGCGCCGTTCGGTTGCGGGGTTCGGGCCGAACTTGCGCCCGGCTGCCCGGTCGCCGCCGCGCCCGCCAATGTCAAGGCACCGAGGGTGTAAAGCAGAAGACGCGATGCGCCCCGAATTTCCGTCATGACAGGCTCCAATCGACGGGCTTCCCAATTGCCCGCTTGCACCGGCGGTAAGATATGCCCTGCTGCGGCTGCGAACTTTATAGACGAACACCGCCGAAAAATCGACCAATACGTCTCGAATGGAAATCTGGGTCAGGGTCAGGACCTTGGTTCAGTCTTTCAGGTCGCTGAGTTTGATCGAAAAGGCGTGCGAGCAGAATTCGCAGTCGACGGTGATCAGTCCATCCTCGTCCGCCATCTCGCGCCGTTCCGAAGGATCGAAGCGGCCGATGACCTCGCGCACATGTTGCGGATTGCAGCGGCAGCCCTTGCTCAGCGCCGTCGTCGCCGTCACCCGTATTTCCTCTTCCTCGTGGAACAAGCGCCATAGCAAGGTTTCGATCGGCAGCGCGTGGTCGACCAGCTCGCTGGCCTTGATCGTCTCGGCGAGGATTCGGACGTGGTCCCACTCCGGATGGTCGAGCCGCGTGTGCAAGCGCTCGCGGCCCTCTTCGCCTTCGGGAAGATGCTGGAGCAATATGCCCCCCGCGATATGGCCTGTGTCGTTGACCGCAAGTCGCACCAGGCTCGGAATCTGCTCCGACTGGCTGAAGAAGCTCTGTGCGGCATCGGCGAGCGAGGCGCCTTCCAGGGGAACGATCCCCTGATAGCGCTCCCCACTGACCGCCTGGTCAAAGGTGATGGCCAGATAACCTTTGCCGAACAACGCGAAAAGCGAAGGCAGCGGCGGGGCTTCGGCAAGGCGCTCGCCGTCGAACCGGATATAGCCGCGAATCTCGCCGCCGCGATAGTCGCAGACCAGCAGGTCGATGATCCCGGCTTCGGTCTGGGCCTGAAGCGTCAGCTGCCCACCGGCATCCTTGAGCATCGCTCCGAGCAGCGCCGTGAGCGTCAATGCCTCGGAGAGAATGCGCGCGATCGGTGCCGGATAGGCATGCGCCGCGAGCACTTCGTCGAGCAACGGGCCGAGCCGCACGATGCGGCCGCGCGCGTTGCGCCGCGGAATGCTGAAGCCGACCGCCAGGTCGAGGTTTGCGGCCACGGTGGATTCGCGGCGGGAGTGAGAGGTCATGCCGGCAATGTAGGGACCGGGACGCCTCTCACAATAGACCATCTTCAAGTCAGCTGGCGACAGCCGAAGACTTGGGAAATGCGGCGAAAAGGAAATCTTGGCGGGAGCTGAGCCATCGAAGCAGATCACGCTCCAACGCAATCACGCCGCTGCTTGCGGCACCTCATAGTCGCGTGCCGCCGCCGACAGTGTCTCGACGAATTCGACGATATGGGCTTCCTCGATGACCAATGGCGGCAACACGCGCATCACATTGTCGCCGCCAGCGACGGTGAGCACGCCGCGATCGCGCAGATAGGTGACGAAGGCGCGGCTGTCGGTCTTCATCTTGACGCCGAGCATCAGCCCGATCCCTCGAACCGATTCGAACAGATGGTCATGGTTTGGGATCATCTGCTCGAGCGCGCCGCGCAGCCGTTCGCCCATCCGCGTCACTTGGTCGAGGAAGGCTTCGTCGTCGACAACATCGAGCACGGCCTGCCCCGCCGCCATGGCGAGCGGGTTGCCGCCGAAGGTCGATCCGTGCGTGCCGATGACCATGCCGGCGGCCGCTTTCTCCGTGGCGAGGCATGCGCCCATCGGGAAGCCTCCGCCGATGCCTTTGGCGGTGGCGAGTATGTCGGGTTCGATCCCATAATGTTCATAAGCGTAGAGTTTGCCGGTCCTCCCGACGCCGCATTGAACTTCGTCGAACACCAGCATCAGATCATGCTCGTCGGCCAGATCGCGCAGCCCTTGGATGAATTCCGCGGAGGCCGCCCTGATACCGCCCTCGCCCTGGATCGGCTCGATGAGGAACCCGGCGCTATGCTCGGTCAACGCCTCGCGCACCGCATCGAGATTATCGAACTCGACGACCGTGAATCCGGGCAGCAACGGCGCAAAGCCGTCGCGCAATTTGTCCTGATTGGTGGCGCTGATCGTACCCAGCGTGCGGCCGTGAAAGGCGTTGGCGAAGGTGATCAGCACATGCTTTTCGGGTCGTCCCTTGGCATGGTGGTAGCGGCGCGCGGCCTTGATCGCGCATTCGACGGCCTCGGCGCCCGAGTTGGTGAAGAAGACGGTGTCGGCAAAGGTGCGGTCGACCAGCCGCTGCGCGAGCGCCTCGCCCTGCGGACTGCCGTAGAGGTTCGACACGTGCATCAACGTGGCGGCCTGATCCTGGATCGCTTTGACCAGATGCGGATGGCCGTGTCCGAGCGCATTGACGGCGATTCCGCTGGCGAAATCGAGATAGCGGCGGCCGTCCTCGCCAAACAGGTAGACGCCTTCGCCGCGCACCGGGCGGACCGGCGAGCGCGGATAGACTGGCATCAGCGGCGAAATCGTCATTGCGGCGTCCGTTGGGTCGAGGCGAAGCGGCGGTTCCCGGCCGCGGCCCGCGCCCAATAGGGTCCAGGGACGAGGAGCGCAATGCTCGTCGCCCGCATGGAGGTCATTGCTTGAGCTTCCAGCCGGTGCGCAAAGCGGCGTAGCAGAGCGCCCACAAGCCGACGTTGATCGCCAGCAGCAGCCCGGCGCCGATCGCGACGGGCGAGTCCGCCACGCCGAGGAAGCCGTAACGGAAGCCCGAGATGATGTAGAAGAATGGGTTGGCGTGACTGATGATCTGGAATGCCGGGGCCAGCTTGCTGATCGAATAGAATGTACCGGAAAGCAGCGACAGGGGCGCGACCACGAAATTGGTCACTGCCGCGGCGTGGTCGAACTTCTCGGCCCACAGCGATGTGAGCAGGCCGAAGAATGCCAGCATCATGCTGCCCATGACGCCGAACCAGGCGACCGCGAGCGGGTGACGCGGCAGAATATGCACTCCCGGCCACAGCAGCATCGCCGCCCAGACCGCCAAGCCCACCAGCACGGCGCGCGTCACCGCCGCTCCGACCATGCCGGCGATCAGCTCCCCGGTCGAGAGCGGCGGCATCAGATAATCCACGATCGTTCCCTGGACCTTGCCGACCAGCAGCGAGAAGCTCGAGTTGGCGAAGCTGTTCTGGAGCATGCCCATCACGATCAGGCCCGGTGCCAGGAAATCGGCGAAGGGAACGCCCATCACGGCACCGCGCGTACGCCCCAAAGCGACCGTGAAGATCACTAGGAACAGCAGCGTCGTCATCGCCGGAGCCCAGATCGTCTGCAGCTGGACCTTGAAGAAACGCCTCACCTCCTTCACATAGAGGGTCCTGAGGCCGCCCCAATTGATGTTCCTGATCACGGGAACGCCGGGGCCGGACCTGACCCGGTATGAAGGCTGGTCAGTCATGGCGCGTCGTTAGGATCGCGCACGCGCTGCCGCAAGCCGCAAGAAGGAACAACAATGTCGTGGACCGATGAGCGTATCGACCAGTTGAAGGAGATGTGGACGCGCGGCATGACCGCCAGCCAGATAGCCGACGAGCTTGGCGGAGTCAGCCGCAACGCGGTGATCGGTAAAGCGCATCGCCTGGGACTCCAGTCGCGCCCGTCGCCCGTCAAGCCCAACGAGCCGCTTCCGGTCAAGCCCCGAACGAAACCCGCTGCCGCGCCGGAAGAAGTCCGCGAGATGGCCCCGGCACCAGTCGTCGCGGTCGCCCCGGCCGGCGCTCCGTCTCAGCCGCAAAGCGCGCCGCCGCTCTCGCAAGCCGCGCCGCAGCCGCAGATACGGTCGGTGGGGCCCGGAGGATTCCTTCGCCAGGGGCCGGGCGACCAGCAGCCGCCGATCCCGCCCGCGCCGCCGCGGCGGCTCGTGCCGGCGAAACCGAGCGCCGAGGTTGCCGACAAGACCAGCCTGCTCGATCTCAATGAAAAGATCTGCAAATGGCCGATAGGCCATCCCGGCGAGCCCGATTTCCATTTTTGCGGCAAGTCGGCCAATCCCGGCTTTCCCTATTGCGTCGAGCATTGCGGCGTCGCCTATCAGGCGCAATTGCCCCGCCGCGACCGGCGACCGCCTCCGCCGCTCCCCTTCGGCGGCCCGAGGATTCGCTGACGCGGTACCTCTGACGTGATCGGAGTCGATCCCGGCGAAATACAATCATGGCGGCGTTCGGGCTGGACGACAGGGTGGCATGTCTCCCGAATGGGACGAGCGCGGCCCCATCATGGTCGAAGTCCTTCGTTGTTCCGGCAACAATTGCTTCAGAGGCGGTGGATCGGATGCGTCGAGGCTCTGAGGCTCGCAACTTCGATGCGCTTTCCGAGCCATTCGGCAAGCTCGTCGAATGTCAGCGGGCGATGGAACACGATGCCCGCCATTCCGTCGCGATGCCAGCGGATGGCGCTCTTGATCGGACGCAGGCTTTCGATCGTAACCAGCACATCCTTCCCGACGCATTCGCGGTCCTGAAGATGGACCTTGATGCCGCCGAGAGAAATGTCCTTGACCTCGACCTTGTGATAGAGGCCGTCGATCTGGATCGTTGCGCCGCATTTGATCTCGAGCCGCGCCGGCCGCGGTCTGAAGCCGATGCGCGGCCGCCGGTTGGCTAGGATCTCGCGAAGGTCGACGCTTTGATCGAATTTGACGCCGACCGCGGTTTCGCGGGTCCACACCAGCGTCCCGCCGATCTTTTGACCGTTTTGGAGTTCGACGATCACGATGTCGCCCGCATTGTGGCGGCGCGTCGTCTCGGCCATCAGCCCGCCGGCGGAAATATTGCGGATCCGGCAAAGATCCTGCCAATCATCGGAGACCAGCTTTACGATCGGCAGCAGCGCGGCAAGGCGATCGTCGAGACGGTTCTCGGTCGGCCGCGGAACGTCGGTGGTCAGCGAGAACAGCGTCGATTCCAGCGCGGCCTCGTTCGCCTTGGGCCCAGTGGAACCGATCTTCCTTCGAATCAGGTTGCCGAACATCGCATTTTCCCCGAGTCGCCCCTCATCGGGCCGAAACCAGTAAAATTCGGTTAAGCCTCGGTGCGCGCGCCGCTGCCCAGCACTTGGCAGGATTCGCAGTGGCGCTATAGCTGGATCATGTCGGACTTGTTTGCGTCGCGCGGCCATCCTCCCAGCGAATATGATGCCCATGCAATTGAAGTGCTCGAAGGGCTTGAGCCGGTGCGCCGGCGGCCTGGGATGTACATCGGCGGCACGGACGAACGATCCTTCCATCATCTCGCCGCCGAAGTGCTCGACAACAGCATGGACGAAGCCGTCGCCGGCTTCGCCAACCGCATCGAGGTGAGCCTCGAGCCGGGCAACCGGCTGACCATTGCCGACAACGGCCGCGGCATGCCGATCGACGAGCATCCCAAATATCCCGGCAAGTCCGCACTCGAGGTCATCCTGACCATGCTGCATTCCGGCGGGAAGTTTTCGGACAAGGCTTATGCCACCTCGGGCGGTCTGCACGGCGTCGGCGTGAGCGTCGTCAACGCCTTGTCGTCCGAAACCATCGTCGAAGTGGCACGCAACAAGGAACTTTACCGGCAAAGTTTCTCGCGTGGGGTGCCGACTTCGCCGCTTGAGACCGTCGGGGCGGCTCCGAACCGGCGCGGCACCACGGTCACCTTCACCCCCGATCCTTCGATTTTCGGCGAAGAGGCGCATTTCAAGCCGGCGCGGCTCTACCGGCTGGCGCGTTCGAAAGCCTATCTGTTCGCCGGCGTCGAGATACGTTGGCGCTGCGATGCCGCATTGATCGTCGACGAAACGCCGTCCGAGGCGGTCTTCCAGTTCCCCGGCGGCCTCGCCGACCATCTCATGGAGCAGATCGGCGAACGCGAATGTGCCACGGCCGAATTTTTCAAGGGCCGCCAGGAATTCCCGAACGGGCAAGGGGTGGTCGAATGGGCGGTGGCATGGCCTTTGTGGAGCGAAGGCGGCTCATCTTATTACTGCAACACGATTCCGACGCCCGACGGCGGCACCCACGAACAGGGCATCAGAGCGGCGCTGACGCGCGGCCTGCGGGGTTTCGGCGAGCTGATCGGCCAGAAGCGCGCCAAGGACATCCAGGCAGACGATGTCGTCACCGGCGCCGAGATCATGCTCTCGGTGTTCATCCGCGATCCGCAATTCCAGAGCCAGACCAAGGACCGGCTCACCAGTCCTGACGCGGCGCGGCTCGTCGAAGCGGCGGTCCGCGATCATTTCGACCATTATCTCGCCGATCATATGGACCGCGGCCGTGCGCTGCTCGGTTTCGTGCTCGACCGCATGGACGAACGCCTCAAGCGCAGGGCCGAGCGCGAGGTCAAACGCAAGAATGCCACCAGCGCACGCAAGCTGCGCCTGCCGGGCAAGCTCACCGATTGCGCCAACGACGATCCAACCGGCACCGAATTGTTCATTGTCGAAGGGGATTCCGCCGGAGGATCGGCCAAGCAGGCGCGCGACCGCAAGACCCAGGCGATCCTGCCGATCCGCGGCAAGATCCTCAATGTCGCTTCGGCGACCTCGGACAAGATTCGTACCAACCAGGAGATTGCCGACCTCATTCAGGCGCTCGGCTGCGGAACGCGCGAACGCTGCGATATCGATGCGCTGCGTTACGAGCGAATCATCATCATGACCGACGCCGACGTCGACGGCGCACATATCGCGACCTTGCTGATGACCTTCTTCTTCCAGGAGATGGCTGAGCTGGTGCGCAGCGGCGCGCTCTATCTCGCCCAGCCTCCGCTCTATCGCCTGACCGCGGGCGGAACGAGTGTCTACGCCCGCGACGACGCGCATCGCACCGAGTTGGAGCAGGACATGTTCAAGGGCAGGAAGGTCGAGGTGGCGCGCTTCAAAGGGCTTGGCGAGATGAACCCGCAGCAGCTGCGCGAGACCACGATGGACCCGAAGTCGCGCGCGCTGATCCGAATCACGTTGCCACAGGAATATGAGGAGCGGTCGGCGGTGCGCGACCTCGTCGATCGGCTGATGGGCCGCAATCCCGAACATCGCTTCGCCTTCATCCAGAACCACGCCGCCGAGCTGGACGAGGAAGAAATCGACGCATGAGCGCCCGCCGGCGCGTGCGTGGTATTTCCCCGCTCGTCCGGCGCCTGGCAGCATTGCTGCTGCTCCTCGCGTGGCATGCGCAGCTTGCCCGGGCGGCCGAACCCTCCACGGCGCTCAAGGTCCGCGCCGATCAGATCGTCACGCTGGTCAACGGATCCGGCGACCCGGCTCAGATCTTCGTTCCCTCTTTCCTGGCGCAGGTGCCGCCCGCGCAATTGGCCGCGCTTTCGAAGCAGCTGACCGGCCAATATGGTGCGGCCAGATCTGTCATTCGGTTCGACGCGACCAGCCCAAGCAACGCCACCGCTTATCTCGACTTCGAACGCGCCATCGTGCCGACGATGCTGGCGATCGAGCCCGATCCGCCCGGCCGGATCACCGGCCTGCTCTTCACGCCTGGCCAGGTGAAGGGCGACACGCTGTCGGCGGTCGTGCGCGACCTCCAAAGCCTGCCCGGCGAAGTCTCTATCGCGGTCGCGACGATGGAGGGCGACGAGCCGCCTGTGCTGACCGTCCGGCTCAACGCGGACAAGCCGCTTGCCGTCGGCTCGGCTTTCAAGCTGTTCCTGCTCGCCGAGCTCAGTCGCGAGATCAGCGCGCGCCAGCGCCGATGGACAGACGTCGTCCAGCTCAGTCATCGCTCGATACCAAGCGGCATTTTGCAGACCTGGCCCGAAGACGCGCCGGTTACGCTGCACACGCTGGCGGCGCTGATGATATCGCAGAGCGACAATACCGCCGCCGATACGATGCTTCACCTGCTCGGCCGCGAGAAGGTCGAGCAGCTGCTTCCAAAGCTGGGCATCGCCGCTCCCGATCGGCTTCGTCCTTTGCTGACGACCCGCGAAGCCGCGCTCCTCAAGACCGACGGCGATCCCGGCTTGCTCAGGCAATGGGCCGCGAATTCCGAAGCAGGACGGCGGGCGATGCTGGATGGTCCGCTCGCCGCATTCTCCGCCAAGAAGATCGACCTCGCCAAGCTGGCTGGCGATCCGGTTGCGATCGACTCCGTCGAATGGTTCGTCTCGACCGGCGACCTGATACGCGTGATGAACTGGCTCCGCCTGCATGGAGACAAGCGGGCGCTCGACATCATGGCGATCAACAATGGTCTGACGGCCGTGGCCGCGGCCGAATTCTCCTATGTCGGTTACAAGGGCGGATCAGAAAGCGGCGTGATGAACATGACCTTCCTGCTTCGCGGCAAGCAGGGCGCATGGCATGCGGTCGCGGGCACTTGGAACGATCGGTCACATCCGGTCGACGAGGCGAAATTCGTCGCGTTGATGGGTCGGGCGGTCGCGCTGGTGAAATAGGAGGTCGCTGCGAGGTCAGAATACAAGGGCTTGCAGACGTACCGTTCGCTGCGCTTGAGGCGACCCTCGTCCAGAGTGATTTCGAGCCAGATGGAATCATTTGGCGGCTCGGAATGCGCCGGGTCCGAAGCTGGCGGGGCCAGCTTCGGACCCAAGCACGGCAATCAAAGAACTTTCTAGCCTCGTTGCGGTTCAACCTGAACCGGAACGAGGCTAGCTCATCATCGCCGGAGCGGTCAGCGGAAAGCGCGGAATGGCTACGGAGAAGGTCGTGCCGTCCTCGCCGACCATGTGATACCGGCCTTCCATATAGCCGCTCGGCGTGTTGAGCGGACATCCCGAAACATAGTCGAACGCGCCGCCCGGATCGATCACCGGCTGCTCGCCGACCACGCCTTCGCCTTGGACTTCGTGGCGGCCGCCGCGCGCGTCGACGATCGACCATTCGCGGCTGATCAGCTGCACCGCACGATCGCCGCCATTCTCGATCCGGATATGATAGGCCCAGAACCAGCGACCCTTGCCGGGCTCCGACTGTTCGGGGAGGAAGCTCACCGCGACCCGGACGGTGACCCCGCCGGTGGTCTCGCTGTGGGGGAACAGGGCTTTGACTGACTGCGTGCTCACGCCGCGGCTTCTCGCCTTTCCGGCAAGCGACGTCAACGCGTCACGCGCTGCAATCGTTCGACCAGCCGTTCCCGCGCGGCAAGCCCCTCCGCTTGGCGCTCGATCAGCAGGTCCCGCGCCAGGAAATGACCGGTGATCCGGAGGCCGTCGAAAATCTCCTCCCACGGCGCGACTCCGCCGTCGCGCAGGAAAGCGGGCAGCCGAAACAGTCGGTCGCGATAGCCTTCGGCTGCCGCCGCGCTCACCGCTCGTCCGCTCTTCGGACTGACGAAACGAAGATCCTCGCGGCTTCCGGTAACCGCGCATTGCGAAAGATCGAGCCCGAAGCCGAGCTCGCCCAGGATCAGGAATTCGTAGCGCACGAGCGCGGCTCCCCAGCCGCTCGCCGTCGGCGCCGCCTCGATCGCCCTCAACAATCCCTCGAGCGCCGCATAGACTTGCGGATAATCATGCCCCTCGGGCAATGCCGTTGCGGTCAGGGTGCATGCCCATTCGATCGCCAAAGCCGGCAGAGGCTCTCCGAACAGCGGCGCACGGCTGTGCACCAGCTCGACGCTGAGTTGGGCCAGCTGATCTGCAGTCCGCGCACGATATTGCGCGTGAACGACATTCCCCGGCAGCAGCACCGGCCGCAGACGCCGTGAGCGGCCGCCACGCACATAGCCCGCCTGCAGTCCGTCCGACGGAGTCAGCGCACGCACGATCGCGCCATGCTCGCCATGTTGGCGCACCGCACAGATTATGGCCTGGGTTTCAAGCCGCATGACTCTCGTTCACGGCTGGCACCGTCCTCGACTTTTCGTCGCGTCGTTGCCGCGAAAGCGGCAATCCAGCTGCCTTTGCGCAGCGCCGAAAGGAGCAGGAAGCTGGATCCCCGCCTGCGCGGGGATGACGCAAGTGAAACGGCAGCGGTATCGGATCACAGTGCTCACATCAGCCGCGCGGATGGAAATAATCGTAGATGCCGCGCGCCATCGCATGCGAGATGCCGGGTGCCCTCTCCAGATCCTCGAGAGCGGCGCCCCTGACCGCGCGCGCGGTCCCGAAATGCATCAGCAAGGCACGTTTGCGGCTGGGACCGACGCCGGGAACGTCGTCGAGCGGGCTGGAGGCCATGTTCTTGGCCCGCTTTTGGCGGTGCGCGCCGATCGCGAAGCGATGCGCTTCGTCGCGTAGCCGCTGAAGGTGGAAGAGCGTCGGCGAATTGGGCGGAAGCGTGACTTCGCGCCCCCCCGGCAGATGGAACACTTCGCGACCCGCGTTGCGATCGGGACCTTTGGAAATCCCCACCAGCGGAACGTCGTGCACGCCGGCATCCTCGAGCACCTCGCACACGGCGCTCACCTGTCCCTTGCCGCCGTCGATCAGCAGGAGATCCGGCCAATCGCCCCGGCTGCGATCCGGATCCTCCTTCTCGAGACGCGCGAATCGGCGGCTGATCACCTCGCGCATCATCGCGAAGTCGTCGCCCGGCACCGTTTCCTCGCGCTTGATGTTGAATTTGCGATAGGCGTTCTTGCGAAAACCTTCGGGTCCGGCGACGATCATGGCGCCGACCGCGCTGGTGCCCATGACATGGCTGTTGTCATAGACTTCGATGCGCTGCGGCGGCCCTTCGAGTTCGAACAGATCGGCTATGGCCCGGAGATTCTGTGCCTGGGTGCTGGTCTCGGCGAGCCGCCGGTCGAGTTCTTCCTCGGCATTGCGTTTTGCCTGGTCGATCATGCGGCGCTGGTCGCCGCGCTGCGGTACGCGGATCGCCACCTTGCGACCCGATCGTTCCGACAGCGCCTCGCACAGAAGGTCGGCCTCCGGGATCGTCCGGTCGAGCAATATCGCGCGCGGCGGCGGCACTTCCTCGTAGAATTGCATCAGGAAGCTTTCGAGCACTTCGGCCTCGGGCACGTCGTTGGTGTGGGCGGGAAAAAAGCTGCGATGTCCCCAATTCTGGCCGCCGCGGATGAAGAAGGCCTGGATGCACATCGTGCCGCCCTTGCAGGCCAAAGCGAACAGATCGGCGTCGCCGAGCCCTTCGGCGTTGATCGTCTGCGTCCCCTGGATGAAGGTCAGTGCGCGCAATCGGTCGCGGTAGACCGCGGCCAGCTCATAGTCCATCGCCTCGGCGGCGACGTTCATCAGCGCGCCCAATTTGGCCTGGACCTTGGTCGATCGCCCGCCGAGGAAATCCTTGGCGTCGCCGACGAGCTCGCCATAGCCGGCCTCGTCGATCCGCCCGACGCAGGGTGCCGAACAGCGGCGGATCTGGTACAGGAGGCAAGGTCGGGAGCGGTTGGCGAAGAAGCTGTCGGTGCAGCTTCGCAGCAGAAACAGTTTTTGCAGCGCGGTAAGCGTGGTGCGGACCGATCCGGCGCTGGCGAACGGCCCGTAATATTGCCCCTTGGCCCGCCGTGCGCCGCGATGCAGCTGGACGCGCGGAAACGGATGATCCTCGCGCAGCAGGATGAAGGGGAAGCTCTTGTCGTCGCGCAGCAGCACATTGTAGGGCGGCCGATAACGCTTGATCAGCTGGGCCTCGAGCAACAGCGCTTCTGCCTCGGTGTTGGTGGTGACGATCTGCATCGCCCGGGTCTGCGCGACCATCCGCTGCAGCCTCTTCGTGAGCCGCGTGACCTGGGTGTAGTTGGTTACCCGGTTGCGAAGCGATCGCGCCTTTCCGACGTAGAGGACGTCGCCGCGCGCATCGAGCATCCGGTAGACCCCGGGCCGCACGGGCAAGGTCCTCACGACACCGCGGATTGCCGCAATTCCGGCGTCCAGATCGGGCTTGTCGGCACCGCGCACCGTATAGGCGGATTTCTCCTCGTTGAAGCGATCGGAAGGCTGCTCGGTCATCAAGCGAATCTAGGCCCTGCGAGGCCGCGGTGCCAGCCTTTCAACCGATCGCGGGGACACAATACCTAATTCGATAACGCGCGCGCCGGCGTGGCCCATTTCTAGCGTGATTTCGAGCCAGATGGAATCATCTGGCGGCTCGGAAATCACGGTAATAAAAGAACTTTCTAGCCTCGTTCCGGTTCAACCTGAACCGGAACGAGGCCAGGCGTCGGACCCCTCAGGCATATTGGCTGGCCGGTCGCGGAACCCCGAGATTCTCGCGCAAGGTGCGGCCTTCATACTCGGTACGAAACAAGCCGCGGCGTTGCAGCTCCGGAATCAGGAGCGTCACCATGTCGTTCAGGCCGCCGGGAAATGTGGACGGCTGCAGATTGAATCCGTCGCAACCCTCATTACGGAACCAATCCTCCATGACATCCGCAAGCTGAGCGGCCGACCCGTAAATGGTCAGGCCGGCCAAAGAGCCGGCCGTCTTCAACGCCAGTTCTCGAATGCTGAGCTTTTCGCGCCAGGAGCGCTCGACCATCACCTCAAAACCCGAACGGGATCCGGTGGGCATGACGATGTCGTCGGGAAACGGCTTTTCCAGATCGTAGACTGAAAGGTCGGCGCCGTTCATGCGCATGGACAGGATGTTGAGCGCCACCGGAGTCGTGAGCAGCGATTGGAGCTCCTCGAACTTTTCCAAGGCTTCGCTTTCGGTCGCCGCCACGGTGAGGGCTAGGCCCGGCATGATCTTGATATGGTCGGGATTTCTTCCGAATTGCTCCGCCCGGCCCTTGACGTCGGCGTAGACGGTTTGCGCATTGTCCAGCGACTGCACGCCGACGAACATCATTTCCGCGTAGCGCGCCGCAAAATCCTTGCCGGTGGACGACGTCCCGGCCTGGACGTGCAATGGATATCCTTGGGGGCATCGCGGCACATTGAGCGGTCCGCGGACGTCGAAAAACGCCCCATGATGATCCAGCACATGCAGCTTGGACATGTCCGAGAAGATGCCCGTCTCCCGGTCGCGAACGAACGCATCGTCGTCCCAACTATCCCAAAGACCGCGGCAAATATCGACGAATTCCACCGCGCGTTCATATCGACGTTCGTAGTCGGGATGTTCGGAGAACCCGAAATTTTCCGCCTCCCGGGTCGCCGTCCCGGACGTGACGATGTTCCAGCCCGCGCGGCCGCCGCTGAGATGGTCGAGCGAAGCGAATTTGCGCGCGATTTGATAAGGCTGGTTGAAGGTGGTCGATGCCGTGGCGATCAGCCCGATACTGGAAGTGACCGACGCCAAGGCCGACAATAAGGTCAGAGGTTCGAAGCCGGCGACATATTGTGCGACCCGGCCAACCACCTCGGGAGGCCCGCTCCGCATCCCCTGATTGTCGGCTAGGAAGATCGCATCGATCTTGGCTGCTTCGGCGCGTTTCGTGATGTCGATATAATGCTGCAGGTTCACGTTCGCGTCGGCTTGGGATTCCCTCGAGCGCCATGCCGCCTGGTGATGACCGGTTGGATTGATGAACAGGCCAAGCCGCATCTTGTCATCGGATTTTCGCGCCAAGTTCGCTCTCCTCCCAAACGTAGCCGCCCTGTGGCTCAGATTTCGATCAATGGCCATCCAAAATAATCGATCATGCTGGCGGCGCCGGGAGCGGGAACCGACACGGGGTTCTATGGCTGAAATTCAATTGATCTTTCGCGGAAGACGAGTAGGCTTGCCGCAGGACTCGTGCCGCGAATGTGGTTCGATCAAGGCGCTGACCGCGATAATCGGGCCGCGCCGGGCAACATAATATTGTCCAGGAGAGATAGAGCATGCTGTCAGCGGAAGATAATGCACTGATGTGTCGCGTCGGACCGGGAACGGCAATGGGCGCGGTGATGCGGCGGACCTGGTTGCCGGCTCTTCTCAGCACGGAATTGCCCGCCGACGGCGATCCGGTGCATGTCGAGCTTCTCGGCGAAAGCTTCGTCGCATTCCGTGATGGAAGCGGCAGGATCGGCCTGTTGGACGAGGCCTGCTGCCACCGTGGGGCCAGCCTGGCGCTTGGCCATGTCGAAAAGTGCGGAATCCGCTGCATCTACCATGGCTGGCTGTTCGACGCCGACGGCCATGTGTTGGAAACGCCCAATGTCCCGGATCAGCGGTTCAAGGATCGGTTCAGGGCACCCAGCTACCCGTTTCGGGAAGCAGGCGGTTTGCTTTGGGCCTATCTGGGCGACCCTGCGGCGATACCGCCCTTTCCCGATTTCGAATTTCTCAATGTCCCCGAAAGCAACCGGATGCCGACGGTCGCGATCGTCGGCGCCAATTTCGTGCAGGTGATGGAAGGAATCTTCGACAGTTCCCATCTGACGCTCCTGCATTCGTCGGCGCTCGCCGCCGCCAGTGGAAGCGATTTGAACTTCGCGCAGGCCACCTCCCACATGCAATTTGATGCCGCCCCTCGTATCGAGGCGGAAGAGACCGATTTTGGTCTGCATTATGCAGCTATCCGCACGGTCGATGGGCGCCGCGAGACGCGGGTTACGCCGTTTATCGCGCCATGCTTCCAGTTGAACCCCAATGGAGACCTTTGGAGCGCGCTGGTCCCAATGGCCGACGGCAAGACCGCATTCTATCAGGTCTGGTGGAGCGATGAGCTGCGTTACGGCGAAGAGCCTCTGCGCACCCAGCAGAAAGAAATCACTGGTCTCAGCGAGGAGCTGCTGTCCGCCTACGGAATGACGCGCGCCACTTTCGACACGCCTGCCCGCATGCGCCGCCAAAATGGATGGCGGCAGGATCGCGTGGCGATGAAGGGCGGGCACTTCACCGGCATGCCGAACTTCACGCAGGAGGATGCCGTCTGTGTCACCGCCGGAACCGGCGACGGAATCCGCGATCGCAGCCGCGAGCACCTGTCGACCGCCGACATGGCGATCGGCATGATTTACCGGGTGCTTCTGCGTTCGGCCCGCAACGTCATGGAGGGCCGGGATCCGGTGGGATTCGGGATGTCCGTGGGCCACGTTCGGGCAACGAACGCCACTTCGTCGCTTGACGTTGAACATGATTGGCGCGCGCTGGTCCCGCAGCACGTCGGTCTCAGGGCAGCCTCTTCAAGATCGGCTGTTGGCAAGGGCATCGCCGGCTGAGCTTCGCTGCATCGACCGGTTCCGCACCGCCTGGCCTTTTCCCAATCCGGGAGCTTGCCGCAGGTTCCCGGAGCAGGATGCGAAAAAGTGGGCACCGTTGACAGGTCGCCATGTTCCCCCGGAACATGGCTGCTCAGTGCGGGGCACTGAGCACCTGATCAATTTTCGCAAAAAATCCTGCGACCACAAATATTTCGAGAGTGATTTCGAGCCAGATGGAATGAGCTGGCCGCCGTGCCCCCGGCACGGCCGTCGATTGCCGGGGGCAATCGGCACCTGCTCATTCTGGCGGCTCGGAATGCGCCGGGTCCGAAGCTGGCGGGGCCAGCTTCAGACCCAAGCACGGCAATCAAAGAACTTTCTAGAACTTATAACCGACCGTACCACCGAACGTTCGCGGTGCGCCCGGAAGTCCTTGTTGATGGCCGCCGGGATTGGCTTGGGAGGCCAGGAAGAGATAATATTTCTTGTCCGCAATATTTCGCGCCCAGACGCCGACGCTGAATCCGCTATCACCGAATGAATAGTTGATTGAGCCATCGAGCAAGCCATAGCCGGACTGGCTCAAGAGATTATCACCATTATTATACCAGCGCCCCAAATAGCTGTAGTTGGCGTTCAGTTCTAGCTTTCCGGAACCCACAGGCACGACATAATTGGCCCCTAGGTTGAACGTGAAATCGGGCGCGTATGGAAGTTTATTGCCCTTCGCGCCGATAGGCAGCCTGGTCTCCTGGACCGTCCCGCCGCCGGCGGACAACGGCTGAAGAATGAAGAACCCCGCCCCCGGATAGGACGTGAATTCCGAATGCATGATACTTGCACCGCCATATACCGTAATATTGGGGCCGATTTTACCCGTAAAGTCGAAGTCGGTGCCATAGACTTCCGCCCCGGCGCCATTCTGTAGAAGCGCCGAAGTCGACGTAAAGACGGTCACCTGGAGGTTCTTATATTTGTAATAGAAAGCGGCGATGTTGAAGCGCAAATGCCCGTCTGCGAGCTGCGTCTTGAGCCCGGCTTCATAGGCATCGAGTATCTCCGGATCGATGGGCTCGCCGCCGGGAGGAATCGAATTGAAAAGGCCGCTCTTGAAGCCGCGATTATAGGAAGCATAGCCCAGGATGTCAGGCGTGAGCTGCTGGTCCACCGATATGCGCCAGGTTAGCCTGCGGAATGTCTTTTTGCGATCGGCGGCAGGGATCGGTATCGTGAATCCGCCCGGGAATATCAGCGTGGTGTCGCCCGTGACGCCGTGCTCCTCTACGGTGTAGCGCAGCCCGGCGGTGACATGGCCGCCGGACCAAAGCGGCGCAGTCACCTGCCCGAAAGCCGCCCCCGATTCGACATGGGTGAACGAGTGAAACTGCAGGGTATCCAAAGGCGCAAATGGCGTACCCTTGATGTCAAAATGCAGATAGGATGCCTTGCCCTTCAGATAATAGAGCCCTGCCACCCATTGTATGCTTGCCCCCGCCGTCGAGCCTAGTTGAAGCTCCTGGGAGAATTGGGACTCTTTCTCGTCCCAATCAACGTTTCCGCGAAAGGCGGGGACAGGCACGCTGTCCCAGTTGATGTGCTGTCGCGCGCGCCGGTAGGCCGTGATGCTCGTCAGCTTCAGATCATCGCCGAAACGATGGTCCCATTGCAAGCTGGCGCCGCCCGTCCTGTACTTATATTGGGGCTGGTCGAACACGTTGATGTCATAAAATCCCCCCGTCGCCGGAAAGGGATCGCCGACCTCCGCAAAAGGCGCCAATGCCCCTGACGCCACATAGGGTGCGAGATCGGGACGAGCCCCAGCCAGGGTATTGCCGGGACCATAATTATCGTAAGTGCCCTTGAGCAGCGAAAAACTATTGAAGGAATTGCCCTTCAGGACCGAATAGTCGCCGATCAGGCGAAATTGATCGGCGTCGCCCGGCTCGAACAGCCATTTCGAGCGCACCGCATATTGATCCATCTTGTTGACGTCTTTTCCATTGAAGAGATTTTTCCCCCAGCCTTTGTTCTGTAGCGACACGAAACCGGCGATATCGGCGGCGAGGCTGTCGCTGAGCCCCCCGGTGAGATAGCCCTGAGCAGCAAGCGTCTGGTAATTGCCATAGCGAACGTTGAAATCGCCGCTGGGCTCATGCTTGGGATCGCGCGTGCGGATGTTGATCACGCCGCCCGTGGCATTGCGTCCGAACAAGGTGCCTTGCGGGCCCTTGAGCACCTCGACCTGCTCGATATTGTTGAGCTGCACCAGCGCGCCGCTCAAGCTGATGATGTAGACCCCGTCGACATAGGTTGCGACGGAATTCTCGGTGCCCGCGCTGAGCGCCGTTGTGCCGACGCCGCGAAGGTGAGCCTGGGTTCCGCTCAAACTGTTCTGGATCGTGAGTCCCGGTACGACCTGCGCCAGATCCTGGGTGCTCGTGATGCCGACAGCCTCGAGCCGCTTGCCCGTAACGGCCGTGATCGCGATAGGAACCTTCTGGATATTTTCCGACCGCTTGTTCGCGGTAACGACGATTTCCTCGACCCTGTCCTCGTTCGCCGTAGAGGGGGCCTGCGCCCATGCCGCTCCGGCCCCGAACCCAGCACAATTTGCCGCCCAAAGAACCAGGCCGAGTGCCGTGCTCGTGCCGCGCAGATTCATGCCTGACGTTCTCATGCTTCTCTCCCCGATGATCTATTTTTTGTCGACGCTTGCTGCGTGCAGCCAATATCTTCCTCTCCGCCGGTCATGTCAAGAATGGCCTTCCAGGGAAGACGGTTATCGCATCAATTAGAGAGATGAAAGATGATAGGCGTCTAAGCAACGATCTTCCAAAGAAGCCCATAACGCGGCGGGAAGGGCCTCACTTCTCGCCGACGCATGACAAATCGGGTGGATGACCCGTTCGATACGCTCTATCCGCGCCGGCTTGACCGGCCGGTCGCATGGGATTCGAGGAGAAACGGGATGATCGACCTCTACACCGCCGCCACGCCCAACGGCTACAAGATCAGCATCATGCTCGAAGAATGCCGAATCGATTACGAGCCGCACATCCTCAATCTCGGCGATCTTGACCAGAAGAGGCCCGATTTCCTCAAGATCAACCCGAACGGACGGATTCCGGCGATAGTCGACCGCGATGCCGATCATTTCCCGGTCTTCGAATCCGGCGCGATCCTCATCTATCTTGCCGAGAAGGCCGGCATGCTGCTGCCGGCCGCCGGCCCATCGCGCAGCCGCGTGTTGCAATGGCTGTTTTGGCAGAATGCAGGGCTCGGGCCGATGATGGGGCAGCTCAACGTCTTCCGGCGCTACTTTCCCGAACATCTGCCCGCCGCGATCGCGCGCTACGAACGCGAAAGCTACCGCCTGTTCGGTGTGCTCGAAAGCCAACTGGCCGCTCACCAATATGTCGCGGGCGACGCCTATACGATCGCCGACATCTCCTGCTGGCCCTGGATCCGGCGTCATGCCGCATCGGGCCTCAGCCTCGACGAATATCCCAACCTCGCCCGCTGGAATGACGACGTGAAGGCTCGTCCTGCCGTCGAACGTGGCATCCAGGTGCCGCCATCGCCAGACGCCGAGGCGGAAAGGGAGCGCATCGAGGCAGCCAAGAAGATGCTTGCCTGACGCCGGCTGAGGTAAGGAGGTTTCCATGCTGGAAATAAGCGCCCTGGGCTTCGACGTGTTCGGCACCGTGGTGGACTGGCGTTCGAGCATCGCCCGATCGGCGAAGCCGTTCTTGATCGAATGTGGGCTGGCTTCGGTCGATCCCTTCGTCTTCGCCGATCGCTGGCGCGCCCTCTATCAACCTGCGATGGAGGCGTGTCGAAGCAAGGCACGGGACTATGTGCCTCTCGACGTGCTGCATGCCGAAATGCTTGACGATCTGCTGTCGGACTTTGGCGTGTCCGACGCTGCCGGCGGCTATCCGAACCGTGAATCCTTCGCGCGTCTATGGGAAAAGCTCTCTCCTTGGCCGGATGTCGTGAATGGACTGCAACGCCTCAAGACGAAATATATGATCGCACCGATTTCCAACGGCAGCATTGCGCTCATGACTCACCTCGCCCGCCATGCCGCCCTGCCTTGGGATGCGATCCTGGGCGCCGACATAAGCCGGACCTACAAGCCGGCGCCGCGCACCTACCTTGCGGCGGCGGAAGCATTGCGACTTGATCCGTCACAGCTGGCGATGGTCGCCGCCCACAACGATGATCTTCGCGCGGCAAAAGCGGTCGGCTTGCGCACCATCTTCGTGCCCCGACTAACCGAACATGGCCCTCGGCAGACGACGGATCTCGAAAGCGACGGGGATTGGGACCTCGTCGCCGAAGACTTCGATGCCCTGGCCGCCGCCCTGGGCTGCTAGGATCGGCTGGACGCGGACTGACGCAGGCCAGGTGATCGGATGGACATTCCCTGCAACATCCCACAGGTCTGACGGTAGCTTCGCGCCAATTGGCATTGATCAAAACAGGAAGAATGGCCGATGAAACTGGGACTCGTGTACCAGCCGGGGCCCAGCTTGAGTCTCGGAGCCGTGCTGCATCAGTCGAAGCGTGCAGATGAGCAGGGTTTCGACTCCTTATGGCTTACGGATCATGTAGCCGGCTCTGATCCCGGTTCTTCGAATCCGCATGAACCACCTGACTCGATGACCCTTATGGCTGCGATGGCGGCAGTAACCAGCCGCGTGCAACTCGCCTGGGCCATGCTCAACCCCGGCTTCCGCAACCCCGCCCTGCTGGCGAAGATGCTGGCGACGATGGACCAGATTTCCCAGGGTCGAATCATCTGCTCGCTCGGCTCGGGTTCCCGTAAGGCCGAATATGACGCCTACGGCATGCCGTTCGTCGACGACAAAGCGGAGCGGGTCGCTTTTACGCGCGAAGTCGTGATGTTGTTGAAGGAGCTATGGACCAACGTCGCGCCAGCGGCCGTTACTTTTCACGGCAACCATGTTCACGCAGACGCCCTGCAATTCAGTCCGCAACCCTATCGCAAGCCGCACCCTCCGATTTGGATCGGCGGCGATTCACCGGAGACATTGGAGCTGGCCCGCGATCTCGCCGATGGCTGGGTTTTCGCGAAGCGTCCGGGATCCGAATATCCACGCAGCATCCTGTCTGCGCCTGATTGGCCGTCACGGCCGATGACAATTGCTTGCGTCACTGGCCTTGTCGTTGCCGAAACCAGGGACGCCGCCGTTGCCGACGCGAAAATCTATTACGACCAACTCGGGAATTCGACTTCGCCGCGCGCCAAGCTGCGCGGCACATTCGAAGAATTCGTTGAGCGGGAGATCGTAGGATCTCCCGAAGATTGTGCTCAGCGGATCCGCGAGCTCGCGTCCTTTGGCGTCAATCATCTCGTCATGGTCTTCGAAGAGGCGAAGCAGCAGGACAATATCGCAAGCCTTCTGCTTCCACTTGTCGGTCGAGCCGATGACGGCCCCGTGTCGATGACAACGTAAGTGTATGGATTTATGATAAAAAATGGTGGGCGTGGCAAGGATTGAACTTGCGACCCCTGCGATGTCAACACAGTGCTCTACCACTGAGCTACACGCCCACGAAGCCGGGCTTCTAACTGCGGGTCAGGCGGGGCGCAACCGGCATTAAGCTTCGTGCTCGCCCCATTCAGAGCCGGCCGTGCTGATCCTCGCTCTGGAACATGCGGTCGACTTCGGCGACAAGGTCGCGGAGGTGGAATGGTTTGGAGAGCACCTTGGCATCGGGCGAAGTCTTGCCGGCCTTCAGCGCAACCGCGGCAAAGCCGGTGATGAACATCACGCGCATCTCCGGCGCGATCACGGCCGCTTTCTGCGCCAGCTCGATCCCATCGAGTTCGGGCATGACGATGTCGGTCAGCAGCAGATCGAAACGCTCTTCCTCGAGCAGCGGCAGCGCTGCGGTGCCGCGGTCGACCGCGACCACCCCATAACCGACGCGCTCGAGCGCGCGGGCGAGATAGAGGCGCATCGACTCATCATCTTCGGCGAGAAGGATCTTTATCATTGCGCCCTTGAAGCTGGTCTACGACGGCCTGGCCCATCCCTCGCCGCTGATCCTCTCTATGCCCTAAGCGCTTAAGATTTTCCAGCCGGACAATGCGGCCTTTGCGATTGCCGGGAGTTGATCCGTGCCTTAGCAGGACAGGCAATGGCCGAAATTCCCTCCGATGGACCGCGAAATGCGCCGTTCGTGCGTCTCGGACCGCCCTCGGCCGCCTCTCCCGTCGTCCTGTCGGTTCCCCACGCCGGACGCGACTATTCGCCGCGGCTGCTCAGCGCGTCGCGGCTGACCCGGCGGCACCTGGAGTCGCTGGAGGACAGGCTGGTCGACCGGCTGATCGAACCCGCGCTCGCAACCGGCGTCACCGCGATCGTCGCGCGACGGCCCCGTGCCGAGATCGACCTCAACCGCGACGAGCGCGAAGTCGATCCCGCGATCATCGCGCCGCCGCCGCCGTCGCGTGCGGTGCTTCCAACCGCACGCACGCGCGGCGGACTGGGACTGATTCCCGCCCGCATCACCGGTGCGGGGCCGATCTGGCAACAGCCGATCGAGAGCAGCGAGCTTTACCGGCGCATCACCGAAATCCATCGCCCCTATCATGCCGCGCTCGCCGAGGCGTTGGAGGCCGCGCGCGATCGTTACGGTCTGGCGATCCTGCTCGATTGCCATTCGATGCCGCCGCGGCCCGACCGAGGCTCCTGCCAGGCGGAAGTCATTTTTGGCGACCTGCACGGCACGACCATTTCGCCCGATCTGCTCGAAGCCGCTCTCCGCATAAGCCGTGCGTCGGGCTTCCGAAGCGTGTGCAACATTCCCTACGCCGGCGGCTACATCACCGCCCGGCACGGCCGCCCTGCGACCGGCGTGCATGCCCTCCAGATCGAGATCGACCGATCGCTCTATCTATGCCGGGAGCTGCGAAACCCTGGCAAAGGGTTCGCGCGGACCGCGCAGTTGCTGGCATCGCTGACCGCCGCCATCGCCGTAAAGGCGCTGGAACCCCCGCAAGACATTGCCGCGGAATAGAAAAGGACCACCTCGTCTTTCGACGAGGTGGCCTAGGTTCAGGGAGGAACGCCCAGAAGGGCGCACACGCCGCCGTAAAGGGGGAATACGGTGACGCAAGGAACATGTAGAAAATGTGTTAACGGCTTTCAACCCCCGTGCGACGACCTGCCGCCTTCATGCGATGACCGCCCCAACAACACATTGTAAAATAAAGAAAATAAGTCCGGTGAAAATGTAAGCGGCGCGCCGGCGCGGCCGCGTATCGCCTGGTGGCGGTCAGGCGTTGGCCGGGATGGGAGGCGCCTGGGGCACCTTCCCCTGGGCCACCTGCCGGCCGAAGATCTCGCGCATCAGCTGCAGCGAGAACAGGTGGGCGATGATCAGCGGCAGGATGCCGTTCTGGTTGATCTTGCGCAACTCGTCGCCGCGCATGTCGCGGAGCCGTTCGTCGGAAACCATCTGAAAGCCGCGATAGACGAAAGGGGCCGAATCGTCGCTGACCTGGATAGCGACCTCGCCGTCAATCAACAGCTTGAGATCGGCGAGCTCCTTCATGAAGGCGTTGGTCCGCTGCGCCGACAGCTCGAACTCCTCGCAGAATTTGAGCAGGCCGTTCGTGGCTTCGCTCGGCTTGCCGTTCTCGAACAGCGGCTGGCCGTCGTCGAATTCGCCGATGACGTCGCTCGACGGATCGAAGCACAACGAAAGCTCGTCGGCGTCGGGACGCAGGCGGGCCAGCATGAACGGATAACGTCGAACATAAGCTGGAATATAAAGCTCGCCATTGGGCTTGCCTTCGTCGTCGATGAACACGTTAACGCCTTCGTTGAGGCCCATCAGTGCCAGCGGAACCGGGCTTTCGCCGACCGAGAAGACGATCGGGTAGAAACGCTGACAGATCACGAATTCGTCGCTGGTCAGCGGAATGGCGTGCGCCTTGGCAAGGAATGGCGCCGCCTGCGCGGTCCGAGCCTTCAGATGCCCATGCGCCGTGCTCGAAAGCGGCTCGAGCCGGTTGTAGAAAAGCGGCAGACTGTTCGGCGCGCTCGCCATATCTCTCACTCCATAACAGCATAAAGGGCGGCCGTGGGCCGCAGGAAAAGCCGGGGCAATCGTCTATGGCGCGCGCGGCGGGTCTGCAAGCGGCACGAGCTTGCCCGGGTTCATTATGTCCATCGGGTCAAGCGCGTGCTTGATCGCACGCAGCGCGTGCAGGCGCGCCGGTTCCCCCAACCGTTGGAACTCCTCGAGACGCGCCTGGCCGATGCCATGTTCGGCGGAGATCGAGCCTCCCGCCGCGGTGACGAGATCGTCGACGAATGCGGTAACCGCCATCCCGTGCGCGGCGATCCATGCCGCTGCCGGCTCGCCGGCCGGAGCGCCGACGTTGAAATGCACATTGCCGTCGCCGAGATGGCCGAACGCCACCACGCCGGCCCCGGCGAATCGCGCCTCGACCGCCGCGGCCGCGGTGACCATGAAATCGGGCATCGCGTCCACCGGAACCGAAATGTCGTGTCTCGGACCGGGGCTGCCGATGCGCTCGGCCTCCGAAATACTCTCGCGCAGGCGCCAGAAGGCGTCCGCCTGGGTCCCGCTCGCCGCGAGCGCGGCATCTTCGACGAGTCCCATTTGGCTCGCCTCGGCGAGAATCGACGCCAGTTCCTGGTCCATCTCGGCACCGGGGATCGCGCTGACCGCCTCGACAAGCACATTCCAAGCATGGCTCGCCGCCAGCGGCCGTCGGGTTCCGTCGACATGGGCGAGGACGAGATCGAGGGCGTTGCGCGGCACGAGCTCGAAGCTCTCCACCGCGTCGCCGGTGCGCTCCTCGAGCAGGCGGAGCAAAGCGAGCGCTGCCTGCGGCGAGCCCAGGCCGACCCATGCCACGCTGCGCACGGCGATCGCCGGCACCAGCTTCAGGCTGGCTGCGGTGACGACGCCGAGCGTCCCCTCGGCACCGATCAGCAGCTGGCGCAGGTCATAGCCGCGATTGTCCTTTTTCAGCGGCGCGATGCCGTCGAACAGCGATCCGTCGGGAAGCACCGCCTCGATCCCGGTGACGAGGCCGCGCATCGTGCCGAAGCGCAGCACCTGGGTGCCGCCGGCATTGGTCGAGACGAGGCCGCCGATCGTGGCCGATCCTTTCGCACCGAGCGACAGCGGGAAGCGCCGGCCGGCTGCCGCGGCGGCATCGTGCAGCGTGGCGAGGATCACGCCGGCCTCGCACACTGCGCTGTTGCCCGGCGCCGAAATGGCGCGGATCCGGTTCATCCGCCGCAGCGACAGGAGCAGCGAACGACCGCCGGCATCCGGAGTCGCTCCGCCCACCATCGAGGTGTTGCCGCCCTGCGGCACGATCGCAACGCCTGTCTGCGCGCACAGGCGCACGATTTCCGCCACCTCGGCGGTGCCGGCGGGCGACAGCATCGCCGCGGCGGCGCCTTTGTAGCGCCCGCGCCAATCCTCGAGCCAGGGTGCCATCGCATCCGGGTCGCGCGTGAAGCCCTTGGCGCCGAGAAGCGACGCCAAGGCATCGAGCAGCGCCATTGGCGGCTTGTTCATCATCGGCGAGTAATTAAGGATGCCGATGGCGAGTGGCAATTAATGGCTTGTTCAACCACCAGTCCTGAAGGGTCTCGGATGAGGGCGTGCCGATGATTTTTACAGGAGCTGCGGCAATTCTGGCGATTGGCGTCGCTGCGCCGTCGGCGAACGGCGCGCCGCCCCCGTCCGCGCCGCCGCAGATGACGATCCGCCGCCAGATCATCATTCGGTCGGTGCGTCTTCGACCGGCACCGCAAATTTCGGGCAGGATCGAGTGGCGCGAGGAGCGCGGCGTCAAATGCCTTGCGGCGCGCTCGATCGCCGGCGCTTCTCAATTCGGACAAAGCAGCGTCGATCTGATCCTGCGCAACGGCACGCGCATCCGCGCCCGGATGAGCAACGCCTGTCCGGCGCTCGATTATTATTACGGCTTCTATATCTCGCCGGGAGACGACGGTTTCGTCTGCGCCGACCGCGAGACGATCAGGTCGCGAGCCGGCGGCCAGTGCGAGATAGACAGCTTCCGCTTGCTTCGCCCGGTCGTCCAGCCATTGACAACCAGCCGCCGCTGAGGCCAAGCCGCGGCAACCTCCCCATTGAGGTCGAACCTTTTTCCGGAAACATCATGACGTTCGCCGATCTCGGCCTTTCAGACGAATTGCTCCGCGCGGTCGGCGAGGCGGGCTACGGAGAGCCGACACCGATCCAGCGCCAGGCCATCCCTTCGGTGCTGATGGGCCGCGACCTGATCGGTATCGCCCAGACCGGCACGGGCAAGACCGCCGGCTTCGTGCTGCCGATGATCGACATATTGGCGCAGGGGCGCAGCCGGGCGCGCATGCCGCGCTCGCTGATCCTGGAGCCGACCCGCGAGCTCGCCGCGCAGGTGGCGGAGAATTTCGAGAAATACGGCAAATACAATAATTTGAGCATGGCGTTGCTGATCGGCGGCGTGAGCATGGGCGATCAGCAGAAGGCGCTCGAAAAGGGCGTGGACGTGCTGATCGCGACGCCCGGCCGGCTGATGGACCTGTTCGGGCGGGGCAACATCCTCCTGACCGGCTGCAACCTGCTGGTTATCGACGAAGCGGACCGGATGCTCGACATGGGCTTCATTCCCGACATCGAGGAGATCTGCACCAAGCTGCCGGCGGTCCGCCAGACCCTGCTCTTCTCCGCCACCATGCCGGCGCCGATCAAGAAGCTCGCCGACAAATTCCTTTCGAATCCCAAGACCGTGGAGGTCGCGAGACCCGCGACCGCCGCCGAGTCGATCGATCAAAGGTTGGTCAGGGTCGATTCCCGCCGCAAGTTCGATGCCCTGGTCCGCCTGCTCCGGGCCGAGGACGTCAAGACCGCGATCATCTTCGCCAATCGAAAGACGACGGTCCGCGAGCTGGCCGCGAATCTGAAGCGCGGCCGCTTCGCCGTCGGCCAGATCCATGGCGACATGGAGCAGCCCGAACGCATCGCCGAGCTGGATCGGTTCAAGTCCGGCGAAATCACCATCCTTGTCGCCTCCGACGTCGCCGCGCGCGGCCTCGACATCAAGGGGGTCAGCCACGTCTTCAACTATGACGTTCCCTGGCAGCCGGACGATTATATCCACCGGATCGGCCGCACCGGCCGCGCCGGCAAGACCGGCACCGCGATCACGCTCGCGACCCGCGACGACCAGGAGGTGGTTGCCGCGATCGAGAAGCTGATGGGCTTGGCGATCAAGCCGATGGACGGCGAAACGGCGGATGCCCCGGCGGAACCGACAGACGCGGCGAAAGCGGTGAAAGCGGAAACCCGACCGCGGCCGGCCAAGCCCGCGCGAAGCCGTGCTCCCAAGCCGGCGCGCGCCGTGCAGCCCGCGCGCCGGGCTGAGCCTGTCGAAACCGGGTCCGCCGAGGATCTCGATCCGGCCGACGAGGGCTGGAACGGCCCGGTGCCGGGCTTTCTCGGACAGCGTCTGGGTAGCTAGAGTGATTTCGAGCCAGATGGAATGAGCTGGCCGCCGTGCCCCCGGCACGGCTGCCGATTGCCGGGGGCAATCGGCACCTGCTCATTCTGGCGACTCGGAATGCGCCGGGTCCGAAGCTGGCAGGGCCAGCTTCGGACCCAAGCACGGCAATCAAAGAACTTTCTGGCCTCGTTCCGGTTCAACCTGAACCGGAACGAGGCCAGTCCGGACCCGCCTTGCGGGTCCGATAGCACGAGCGGAAATCGGCGGCGAAAGCGGCCAGCCGGCCCGCGCCGATGGCCTCCCGCAATCCCGCCATCAGCTGCTGATAGAAGTGCAGATTATGTTCGGTCATCAGCATCGCGCCCAAAATCTCGCCGGCGCGGACGAGATGATGGACATAAGCCCGGCCCCAGCGCGCGCACACGGGGCAGCCGCAGCCGGGATCGATCGGCGCCTGATCCTCGGCGAAGCGCGCGTTGCGGATATTGATCGGGCCATGCGACGTGAACGCCTGGCCGGTGCGGCCCGACCTGGTCGGCAGCACGCAATCGAACATGTCGATGCCGCGCTCGACCGCGCCGACGATGTCGTCGGGCTTGCCGACCCCCATCAGATAGCGCGGCCGGTCCTGCGGCAGCATCGCCGCCGCGAAATCGAGGACGCGCAGCATCTCGGCCTGCCCCTCGCCGACCGCCAGGCCGCCGATCGCATAGCCGTCGAAACCGATGTCGGTCAGCTGCTGCGAGGAGATCAGCCGCAGATCCTCGTGCATCGAGCCCTGCTGGATCCCGAACAGCGCCGCCCGCGCGGCATGCTCCTTTCCCCCGTCGAAGGCATCGCGCGACCGGCGCGCCCATCGCATCGATCGCTCCATCGAGCCGGCGGCTTCCTCGCGGCTCGCCGGGAAGGGCGTGCACTCGTCGAACGCCATGACGATGTCCGCGCCGAGCAGGCGCTGCACCTCCATCGACCGCTCGGGCGTGAGCAGGTGGGCGGATCCGTCGAGGTGGCTTTTGAAGCGCACGCCTTCCTCGCCCATGCTGCGAAGATCGGCGAGGCTCATCACCTGATAGCCGCCGCTGTCGGTCAGGATCGGACCGTCCCAGCCCATGAAGGCGTGGAGGCCGCCGAGACGCGCGATCCGCTCCGCGCCCGGGCGCAGCATCAGATGATAGGTGTTGCCGAGGATGATGTCGGCGCCGCCCGCGCGCACGTCCGCAGGTTTCATCGCTTTTACTGTGGCGGCAGTGCCGACCGGCATGAACGCCGGGGTGCGGATATCGCCGCGCGCCATGGCGATGGTGCCGGTGCGGGCGGCGCCGTCGGCGGCGGCAACGGAAAAGGCGAAGCGATCGGACACGGCCGTTCCTTGGCGCGACGCGTGCCCTGAGTCGAGCGCCGCACGGCGGCGCGGATGCGAATGCGGACCGCTCCGGCGTCAAATCGGTCCGCCTTCGTTGACTTGCCGCCCCATCGCGTCCACACGGGTGGCTTGGCACTCTTGCTCCACGAGTGCCATCACATCTGGCAGCGCTGGCTACCGCTTGTGAGAGAGCGTCCGCTTCGGCCGCGACCCAGCAAGAGGACGGCCCATGACATTCCGCCCGTTACATGATCGCATCCTGATCCGCCGGATCGAAGCCCAGGCAAGGACCGAGGGAGGCATCATCATTCCCGATACGGCGCAGGAAAAGCCGCAGCAAGGCGAGGTGATCGCGATCGGCGCGGGTACACGCGCCGAAGACGGCACGGTCACCCCGCTCGATGTCAAGCCGGGCGACAGGATATTGTTCGGAAAATGGTCGGGATCCGAGGTCAGGATCGCCGGCGAGGATCTGATCATCATGAAGCAAAGCGACGTGCTGGGCGTTCTCGGCTGAGCTGCCGCTCGCCGTCGAAAAGCAAGACAAGGAAACAGATCATGGCCGCCAAAGACGTAAAATTCGCCGGCGACGCGCGCGAGGGTATCACCCGCGGCGTCGACATCATCGCCAACGCGGTTCGCGTGACCCTAGGCCCCAAAGGCCGCAACGTTCTTCTCGAAAAGAGCTTCGGCGCCCCCCGAATCACCAAGGACGGCGTCACCGTCGCCAAGGAGATCGAGCTTTCCGACAAGTTCGAGAACATGGGCGCGCAGATGATCCGCGGCGTCGCTTCCAACACCCATGATCACGCGGGCGACGGAACCACGACCGCGACGGTGCTTGCCCAGGCCATCGTGCGCGAAGGAATGAAGTCGGTCGCCGCGGGCGCTGCGCCGATGGATCTGAAGCGCGGCATCGATCTCGCCGTCACGCGCGTCGTCGAGGACCTCAAGGCGCGATCCAGGCCGGTGGCGGGCAGCAACGAAATCGCCCAGGTCGGAACGATCTCGGCCAATGGCGACGCGGTCGTCGGCGAGAAGATCGCCGAGGCGATGGACAAGGTCGGCAAGGAAGGCGTGATCACGGTCGAGGAGGGCAGCGGCATCGCGTTCGAGCTCGACCTGGTCGAAGGCATGCGGTTCGACCGCGGCTATCTCTCGCCTTATTTCGTGACCAATGCGGAGAAGATGCAGGTCGAACTGGTCGATCCCTACATCCTGCTTCACGAGAAGAAGCTCACCGGGCTGCAGGCGATGCTTCCGATCCTGGAGGCGGTCGCCCAGTCCGGACGTCCGCTGCTCATCATTGCCGAGGATATCGAGGGCGAGGCGCTGGCCACTCTGGTCGTCAACAAACTGCGCGGCGGCCTCAAGGTTGCCGCCGTCAAGGCGCCGGGCTTCGGCGACCGCCGCAAGGCGACGCTCGAAGATATCGGCGTGCTCACCGCGGGGGAGATGATCAGCGAGGATCTCGGCATCAAGCTCGAGAACGTCACGCTCGACATGCTGGGCAGCGCCAAGCGCGTCACCATCGACAAGGACAACACCACCATCGTCGACGGCGCCGGCACGGCCGAAGCGGTCAAGGCGCGCGCCGATGCGATCCGCGGCCAGATCGAGCGCTCCGACAGCGAATATGACATGGAGAAGCTCCAGGAGCGTCTCGCCAAGCTCGCCGGCGGCGTCGCGGTGATCAAGGTCGGCGGCTCGTCCGAGGTCGAGGTGAAGGAACGCAAGGACCGCGTCGACGACGCGCTCCATGCCACCCGCGCCGCGGTCGAGGAGGGCATCGTCCCCGGCGGCGGCGCCGCCTTGCTCTACGCATCGCGCGCACTCGATGATCTGAAGGGGGCCAATGACGATCAGGCCCGCGGCATCGACATTGTCCGCAAGTCGCTCGCGGCGCCGCTACGCCAGATCGCTGCGAACGCCGGCCACGACGGCGCGGTGGTTGCCGGCAAGCTCATCGACGGCAACGACCGGAACATGGGCTTCAATGCCCAGTCCGAACAATATGAGGATCTGGTCAAGGCCGGCATTGTCGACCCCACCAAGGTCGTCCGCGCGGCTCTCCAGGACGCCGCATCGGTCGCCGGAATGATCATCACCACCGAAGCCGCGATCACCGAGATCCAGGACGACCAGCAAGCCATGCCGGCCATGCCCAATGGAATGGGCGGCATGGGCTTCTGAGCCAAAGCCCATGTGATCTTTGGCTACGGCATCCCCCCGCGAAGGGGGGCGTTACCCGGGGCGCGGGCCGCGCCGCGCCTCTGACGCCGCCCATGCTTGAGCCTGTCAGCGGCGCGACGTTGGGCTATCCTGCCGGTCGTCATCACGATCGCGCCGATCGCGCCGATCGCGCGCTGGCTGCGGCGCGAAGCTGACGAGCTCGGCGCGGCTCAGCGATCCGTCGTTGTTCTTGTCCAGCGTCGCGAACCGGCCGGCGAAATAGGCCCTGAACTCGTCGCGCGAGATCTTGTCGTTGCCGTCCTTGTCGAAATCGAATTGACCCGGCAGCGCGCCGCTGCTGCCGAGCGCCGCTTCGGCCCAGGCGGCGAATTCGATCAGCGACAGCGAGCCATCGCCATCTCGATCGAACGCGGCGAAGGCACGTGACACGCCCCAATCATATTCGGCCCGGCTGACCTTATAATCGCCGTCGCGATCGAACGCGGCGACCGCCATCGCGAACGGGCTGGCGATGATCGTCGGCGGGCTCGGCCGGTACGGCTCCTCCCCCTTTTTCGCCGATCCCGCGGTCGAAGCGAAAGCCGCAGCGAGGGCAATCAAGAACGCATTACGCAACGAGCATTCCTTTCTCCGCCGACGGCAAGCGCGTCGCCGCGATCGTCGACGGCGAGGCGATCAATTCTTGTAGCTGTCGTCCAGGCTGTCCGCGAGGCGCCGCAACGCCGGCCAGTCGCGGTCTGCGGCCGCCAAGGAATGCTCCCGATAGACCCGCGCCGCTTCTTTCGCGGCGAGGTCGCTGGGATAATTCAACTCTGCGCCGCCGCCGAGCGCCTTGAGCTGCGCCTCGCACGCACGATCGAGGAAGATCATGGCATTGAAGGCCTCTGCTATCGAACGCCCCGCGGTGAGCAACCCGTGATTTCGCAGGATCATCGCGCCGCAATCTCCCAGATCCCGTATCAGCCTGCCTCGTTCGTCGAGGCTGACGGCGATTCCCTCATAATCATGATAGGCGAGATGTTCGTGGAACAGCATCGCGTTCTGGGTAAGCGGCAGCAGTCCGTGCTTCTGCGCGGACACCGCCATACCGGCAGGGGTATGCGAATGGATGACGCAGGCGACGTCCGGGCGGCCCTCGTGCACCGCGCTGTGGATGACATATCCCGCTTCGTTTATTCCCATGCCCAGCGGATCGTCCAGGACCCTGCCTGAAATATCGACCTTGACCAAATTGGAAGCGCAAACCTCATTGAACATCAGCCCAAAGGAGTTGATCAGAATCTGCTCCCCCGGCCCGGGAACGCGCGCCGAAATATGGTTGTAGGTCAGCTCGTTAAGGCCGAAATGAGCGACCAGCCGGTAGCAAGCCGCCAAATCTACGCGCATCTGCCATTCGAGATCGCTGACGGCCCCGGGAGCCTG
>DATFHP010000080.1:0-49870 GCA_035248285.1 Allosphingosinicella sp.
ATCTATTTCGGGTTCACGCATTGCCGGGTGGTCTGTCCCAGGTCATTGGCAAGGCTGTCCGGCGTCCTCGACCGGCTGGGCGATCCGGCCAGCAGGATCAAAGCGCTCTACATAACGGTGGATCCCGCGCGCGACACGCCCGAGGTGATGCGGGCCTACCTTGAATCGGCCTATCCGAGATTCACCGGGCTCACCGGTTCGCAGGAGCAGATCGACGCCGCGAAAAAGGCATTCCGTGTCTTCGCTCAGCCCAAGCCCGATGCAGAAGACCCGGACGGCTATGTAGTGCCGCATAGCGCGATCAGCTACCTGATGGCGCCGGACGGGAGCTGTTGCGACCATTTCACCGATGCCGTCGAAGAAGACAAGATCGCCGACCGTATCGGCGACGCTTTGGCACGGGGAAGAAACCTTCAGCATAACTGAGTGATTTCGAGCCAGATGGAATGAGCTGGCCGCCGTGCCCCCGGCACGGCTGCCGATTGCCGGGGGCAATCGGCACCTGCTCATTCTGGCGGCTCGGAATGCGCCGGGTCCGAAGCTGGCGGGGCCAGCTCCGGACCCAAGCACGGCCATCAAAGAACTTTCTAGCCTCGTTCCGGTTCAACCTGAACCGGAACGAGGTTAGTTTTCAAGCCGGGGCGCGGGACCGACCAGCCGAATGGAAACGGCCGCCGCGCGAATGGTGCGAGGCCTCGAGTTGACTGAGGAAGAAGATCTCCTCGCTCACCATATCCGACTCCGCTTCGATCGCACCATGCTCTGCCCTCTGGCGCTGCGCCACGGCTGTTGCCGCGCTCCAAATTTTTCTCAAGCGAGCCCGGGAGTGCATCGCTGCCGGTTCGAAATGTCTCTCCTGCTCCGAACACGAGTTCGAATGCGGACAAGGCGGGAGTCAGTGATGGGTCGCGTTCTTCCCCGAGCAGGTAATCGCATAGGCAGCAGGCTTCAGATGCGTGATCTCGACGTAAAGGTCGGCACCCTTCTGATGGACGCTGCTCTCGGTCTTGCCACTGAGACCGCTGCTGTCGCCCCAGGCGATTTTCTCACCGTCGCGGGACAGGATCCAGTCACCGCGGTAGAGGATTCTCGAAATGAGAACGCCGCCCGTGCGGCCCTTGTGCGCTTCGGAAAGAGCTGCATCGAACAACAGCCTGTCGTGCTCGTCGTCCCAGACGGCCCTGTAGATATCGATCGAAAAATCCACTTCGGAGAGCGCCGGTTCAGCGAAATGCTCTTTGCCCCACAGATGCGTGTACAGATTGTGGAGACCGTCCTTCACGTTGAGACGTGCATAAGGGAACAGCGCATTGCTCTGCGAAGGGTGGCAGCCGACCATGCGGCCTTCCTCATCGTACGTCTCGTCGTTACGCGGGTAATAATATCCGCCATTCGAATATTGGGGGGAGAGATAGGTATCGGCATAGGCCAGCAGGCCCTCCAAGGTTTCGACATCGCCGACCTCCGAAGCCCATGTCGCGGTCCACCCCAGATCGCACATCGATGTCGGCAGCAGGCCTTCTGGATATTGCATGTCCTCGACAGGCCTTACCTGCATGAGGCCGTGGTTGTCCCTCACGACCCAGCGATCGCGTTGGCGCGTATATTGCGCCTTCACGAATTCCGGATTCCATGAGTTCATGAGCGTGCCCAGCCACGCATCGGACCAAGTGTCCAACCCCGGAATGACTTCATTTCGATGCGTGACGACGAGGGTTTGATAATGCCCACGTTCGTCGAGCATTCCTCCGAATTCGTTCCAAGCCTTTATATAGCCCTCGGTGACTTCCTCGGCGATCGAACCTCCGTTGAGATGATCATGCATCCGAAAGCCGATGATCGCGGGCTGGTTGCAGATCTGGAAAACGCAATTTGCTTCACAGGCTACGCCCAGATAGCCGCTTTCAACCATATTCCAGTAAATTCGGTCATTGACGGAATTCTGGTCATATTCGAATTCGAACGGGACGCCGTTGTTCCAGAAGGCAGGCAGATACTTCAGCGTCAAAGCACCGGGCCGAGCAAAGCGGTCATCATCGAACAGAACATTGTACATGAGCGCCATCGATTGCAGATAGGCGCTGTACATGATGTTTTCCTTGATGATCGGGTCCGCCCAGCCCTCGCGCATCGGCAGGTCCGGGACCATGGGGCTGCCACCCTGGCTGGTTTCCTTCCAGTACCACCAGACTTCCGGCAGCAGCATCTTCTCGACCAGCCGCATGAATGTATTCTTGAACAGGCCGGGTGCGGCAGGCAGGCGATTGAAATGCGCAAGAGCCAGCGCGTAGCTCATATAAGCCAGCTGATATCGATAAGCTCCGAAGTCTTCCTTCATATGGGCCGGGCCCATCATTCCCGACCAGTCGTTCGTCAGCTGACGAGCCAGGTTGCCGATGTGCCGCAAGCTCCCAATCTGCTTGTCATCCAGCACGCCGAAAGCATGTTCACTGCGAAAGGGGGATTTTGCTCCCGATCTTTTCTGCGGCGATGTCGCGATGGACGCAATTTGCGGAGTCATTCGGCCTCTCCTTCATTCATGCGGTCTTCAGTGCAAATGGAGTCGAAAGGAGCCATCGGCGGGCTTTCGGCTTCCCGAGGCCCGAATCTGCATCGTACCCGGCAACATGGTGTAGGTCCACAATATGGCCTGTTTCCTAGTAGCGTGCCGAAAGTGTAATTCCATATGTCCTGGGCGGCTTGAAAGTACCGATTGCGCCCGTTGGACTTGCCTCGAATTTGGATAGGATCGCTCGATTGGTCAAGTTACGGCCCCATATTGAAACCCGATAATGCTCATCGGGCGACTTCCAATTCAAGGTTGCATTTAGCATCGCATAATTGCCTTGCTTCAGCACATTGTCCGCACTTGCAAAGACCGACGAGCTGTAGCTGACCATTGGAGTCATGGAGAATAGGCCGATGCTGCTTTCCTTGCTCAACGTAGCGCCGAAATTGAAAGCCAGCTTGGGTGAGAATGGCAGAGTGTGACCGCTTAAGTCCCTCGTAACCGTCAAGAATCCGCCGGCCGGACCTTCTATGTAGAAGGGGCCCTCCGGATATTTAGTGTACTTTGAATGGAGATATTCAAGGCTCCCAAACAGCGTAAGATTTTCTGATACGAGAGCTTCGGAATCAAGATCAAATCCGTAGACTTTAGCCTTTGCAGCGTTCTGGATAGTATAGGAACCGGTGGAAAGGTCTGAAAAGGAAACCTGCAAATTCTTGTATTGATAAAGAAAAGCGGACGCATTGAGCCGCAGTCTTCCGTCTGCGAGCGACGTCTTGAGGCCGGTCTCATAGGCATTGAGTGTTTCTGGAAGGAAGCCGGGGCTGGTGTCGAGCGCGTTGAAGCCGCCACCTTTGAAGCCGCGATTGAACGACACATAGCCCATGATTCGGTCGGTAAACTGATGATCCAGCGCCAGCCGCCAGGTCAGCTTCTTCTGGCTGAGCGAGCCGCCTATCGGAATATCGGGGAAAGGTATCACGGCGAGAGATTGTAACACGCCTTCTCTTCGCCGCTTGTCCCACGTGTATCGCAAGCCGACGGTCAGGCGCGTCGCGGGGGTGAATCGCCATCCGGCTTGGCCGAAAAGAGCGGTGGATTTGCCCGGCAGATGGACGGTTCTGGCAAAAGCGACATCCAGTGGAAGGAAGGGTGGTCCAATTGTCGTTACATGCGGGTTCAGCCTCGCATCGGTGTCGATATAGAAGAGTCCGGCTATCCAGGTAAAATCGCCATTGTCGGTGGATCTGATCTGCAATTCGTTGCTGAATTGCTTGTCTTTCTGTCTCCAATGTGCAGAAATGACGGGAAGTATATACTCGTCGCCATCGCCCTGCAATTTAAAGAGAGACTCCCTATAGGCCGTAATATTGACGATTTTTGCATTGCCGAAATCATAGTCGATTTGGACGCTTCCGCCTCCGCCTTTGATAGAATTCTTTGGTTGAGTGTCTTGATCGATATCCCAGGGACGGCTGGAATAATAATCCACAGAAGGCGCGATTAGCGGCTTATAGCCCTTCAATAACCTAAGAGCGAACGAGGAATCCTTCCTGTCGCCATAATCGCCGAGAATACGAATGGTGAGATCGTCATTCGGCTTTATCATCAATTTACCCCGAACTAGATTGTCGTGGTAAACCCGATATGTATCCTTGCCATTGAAGAAATTCTTGCCGTAGCCGTCCCCCTGGTTTGCTATCTGAAAACCTAGGCTGGCGGAAATCTGCTCACTGCCGCCGGAGATATAGCCGGTGCCGCGCCAGCTGTCGTAATTGCCATAGGACAATGACGCCTCGGCCTGTGGCCTGGCCGTTGGATCCTTGGTGATAACCTGGATGACGCCGCCGGTGGCGTTACGGCCGAAAAGCGTGCCCTGGGGTCCTTTGAGCACCTCGATCCGTTCGATGTCGACGAGCGAGAATACGGACGTCGGTGATGCCGCATAATAGACGCCGTCGACATAGGTCGCGACGGGAGGTTGGTCGCCGGCGCCGGTGAAGGTGCTACCGACACCGCGCAGGAAAGGCGCGGCGTAGCCGAGATTCACCGTGTTCACCAAGCCGGGAACGATCGCTTGCAGATCTTCCGTCTGGCCGATCGCGGTTGCGTCCAGTCTCTCGGCTGTAACCGCCACCATGGTGATCGGCACACGCTGCATGCTTTCGGAACGGCGCTCGGCCGTTACGACAATATCTGCAACTTGGCCGGCATTGGCAGATTCGCCTTCAAGAGTGGCGCCTCGAGCATTTGCGGATTGCGCAGCTGCGATCGCCAGAAGGCATGACCTGACTAATAAGGCGCTCCTCATGGCCATCCCCTCCCGATCTCTGGCTTTGCCATTTTTCGTAACTTAGACAACCGGTATCATATTGGACGATATTCGTCATATTGATATTGCGTCAAGCGGAAAACGCGCGTTGACGGGCATCCTGAATCGCCGCGGACGAGCCCGTTCATGCAGCCGCGTTGAACTGGTTTGCAGGATCGACGGTATCAGTGGACGGGACGCATCGATTAGCGGGAACACGAGCGGTTCCAAACTGTATCGGTCAAGCCCGTTAACGTCAGTCCGACAGACTGCTAGGGCCGGATCTTCTCTTCGCCGGCACTCCAGACATGCAGCGTGTACAGCCCTTGCGGGTCGCTCCATGCCACCAGTGGTTCCCAGCCGGCGGCGCGGGCGAGCAGCTGCGCCTCCTCGGGCCGGTATTTGTAGCTGTTCTCAGTGTGGATGGTCTCGCCCGCGCGCATCGCGAAGCGGCGTCCGGCAACCGCGAACGCGACATCCTCCCGCGCCACCAAGTGCAGCTCGAGCCGCCCGCGGGAATCGTCCCAGCTGGCCCGGTGCTCGAACCGGTCGACGGGGATGGTGCCGTCCAGCTCGCGGTTGATCCGATGCAACAGGTTGAGGTTGAATTGCGCGGTCAGACCCTCGCTGTCATCCTGCGCCGCGCGGATGATCGCCGGATCCTTGCGAGGATCGACGCCGATCACCAGCAGCGCGCCCGGGCCGAGCGTGGTCGCGAAGCTGCGCAGCAAATCGACCGCCCCGCCCGGGCCGAAATTGCCGATCGTCGAGCCCGGGAAGAAGCCGAGCCGCGGCGCATCGCCGGCGACCGCGCCGAGATAGACCGGCAGCGTGAAATCGCCGGCGACCGGCGCCACCTTCATCCCGGGATGCGCTTGAGCGGTCGCGCGCGCCGCCGCGGCGAGATAGTCGGCGCTGATGTCGACCGGTATATAGACCGGGGGCCTGACCGCATCGAGCAGCAGGGGCGTCTTGGCCGACGAGCCCGAGCCGAATTCGACGACCACCCGGCCCTCGCCCGCCAGCGCGCCGATATCGGCGGCATGCTCGGCGAGCAGCGCGGTCTCGGTCCGCGTCAGATAATATTCGGGAAGCCGGGTGATGGCCTCGAACAGCTCGGAGCCGCGCTTGTCGTAAAAGAAGCGCGCCGGAATCACCTTCTGGCGCTGCGAAAGGCCGGCGATCACCGCCTGCGCGAAATCGGTCTGCGCCTGTGTGAGCAGCTCGCTCAATCCGGACTCTCCTGCGGGACGCCGCCCGTCTGAGCCATCGCGCCTGCGCGCGCAAGCCGTATCGGCGCGGCCGTAGCGATGGAGCAATGCTGCCCGGGTCGCACGCCATGGCGCCACAGCCGGGAAGCCGGTGGATGTCCCAGCGCGCGATTTCGACATTTGTTTACCTTATTCTGAAATGACGGAACCATGAACCGGAGCCTGCCGCCTTTCTTGGCCAATCTCAGCATCGCCAAGAAGATCATGCTGACATTCGGCCTGTTCGTCGCGCTGAGTGCGGCGTTGACCGCCTTTTCGATCAACGCGATGCAACGCACCGCGGTCGGGACCGACGCGCTGCTCGCCGCCAATGCGGCGGCGGCCCACGATGTCCATGCGCTGCAGGATGGCTTCACCCAGCTCGATCAGCTTCATTACAGGCTGCTGGTGGACCAGCGGCGGGTGCCCGAGATCAAAAAAAGATATGACGCTCTCTATCAGGACATAGAAGGCGCACTCGGCCGGCTCGCGGAATCGAAGGATCTGATCGGCGAGCAGGATTATGCGCAGATGGTCTCGGCGCTCGAAGCCATGCGCGCCGCCGAGCGGCGCATCCTGGCGCTGCACCGGGCCGGACGCGACCAACAGGCCGCAGTCGTTGCCGACAAGACCGGTGACGGCCTGCTGCACGCGCAGGACCAACGCTTCGATGCCCTCGTCGGCCGCCTCAACCAGCGATTGAGCCAGGCGGCCACGGCGCAAAGGCGGACCTTCGACCGCACATTCTGGTTGGTGCTGTGCGGTGCCGCGCTCGTAATCGCGATGATCAGCTGGATCGCGCTCCTGCTGATACGGACCCAGATCACCGATCCGCTTGAGCGGCTCAGCGCGGCCATGACCGAACTCGCCGAAGACAAGCTCGAAATCGAAATTCCGGAGTCCAGCCGCCACGACGAGATCGGTCGAATCGCGACCGCGTTGGGCATCTTCCAATCCCGGCTGTTCGAACGGCGCGATCTTCAGGCCGCGGCGGACGCGGCGCATGAGGTCACCGACCGGCGACTGCGCCAGGTCGAGGAGGCATTCGAGGCTGCCGGCCGCGGCCAAAACGAGATCGTCAAAGCGGTCGCCGAGGCGCTGGACGCGCTGGCCGCGGGCGATCTCAGCGCACGCATCGCCGCCAAGGTCTCCGCCGAATATCTGCCGATCAAGGACAATTTCAATCATGCGCTGGACAATCTCGAGGAGGCGATGCAGGCGATCGCCGCCGGCGCCAGCGGCGTTGCCGCCGGCGCCGAAGAGATCAACCGCACCGCGGCGACGCTGACGAACGGCAGAGCACAGCAAGCCGCGAGATTGCAGACGACCGCCGCCTCGATCCGATCGATCACCGACGCGGTCGGCCGCTATGCGGAAAATGCCGGCAAGGCGCGTGCCGCGGTGGCTTCGACGAAAGCCGACGCCGAGCGCAGCGGCGCTTCCGTCGACCTTACCATTGCGGCAATGGCGGAGATCGATCAGGCCGCGATGGCGATCACCAAGATCGTCGGCATCATCCGCGAGATCGCCTCGCAGACCAATTTGCTGGCGGTCAATGCGACCATCGAAGCGGCCCGCGGTGGGGAGGCCTCACGCGGGTTCGCGGTGGTCGCGGCCGAAGTGCGCGCCCTCGCGCAACGCTCGACCGACGCATCGCAGGAGATCGACGCCCTCGTGTCGAGCTCGGCCGCAAAGGTGCGGCATGGCGCCTCGCTGGTTTCGCACACCGGCGAATCGTTGAAGCAGATCGTTCGCCACGTCATCGAGATCGACGAGCTGATGTCGATGATCGCGCGATCGGCGCAAGAGCAATCCCACGACCTGCTGGCGGTCGATGACACCATCCGGGCCATGACGGACGTCGCCAAGAATGTCACCATGGTCGAGAAGGCCGAAGCCGTCACCGGCGAGCTTTGCGAACAGGCGCACGCCCAGACCCGCTCGGTGGCCAGATTCCGCTTCAGCGCCGGCAGGACTGCGCCGGAACCGAGGCTACGCTCCGTCTCCTGAGGCTTCCGGGCGGAAGGCCGCTCTCGAGTTCAGCCCATCGCGACGGCGAGGACTATTCCAACCAGGAGATTTGCGCCGAGGATGAGGCCGATCATCAGCAGCGGGGGGCTGGATCGCACAGCGGCGTTTCCGGCATTGTCGGGCATGTCACATTCTCCAGGCACCCGTCCGGCTCCCGCTGCCCCGCGCGAGAATCGAACCGGGGATCGCGCCCGATCGGCTGCACCGGCGGCGGCGTCAGCGCGCTTGCGTCGAAAAGCGATTATGGTGCGGCGGAGGGGGCGGCGTCGCGACGAAATCGACAAGGACGGCGATCAACAATCGCATCGCGCCGCGTTCCGCCGCATTCAGGGGCTTGCATCCACGCCTCGAGCGCACACCTATCTGGTTGGCCGATAGAGGAGCCGAAGATGGAACGGGCGGTGACGAGGCGAGCGTTCATTCAGACCGCGGGCGCGGCCGCGGCGATCTCCTGCCTCGGATGGGGCGGCGCAACGACCGCCGCGGCGGAGCGATTCGAGGTGGTCCGCTCGCGCGAGGAATGGGCACGCCTGCTGACGCCGAAGCAATTCGCGGTGCTGCGCGAGGCGGCGACCGAGCCCGCCGGCACGAGCCCGCTCAACAACGAGCATCGCCGCGGCACATTCCTGTGCGCCGGCTGCGCCCTGCCCCTGTTCAGCTCGAGGACCAAGTTCGAGAGCGGCACCGGCTGGCCGAGCTTCTATGCGCCGCTGCGCAACGCGGTGCGCACGCGCATCGACACCAGTCTGATGGAGACGCGCACCGAAGTGCATTGCCGGCGCTGCGGCGGGCATTTGGGCCACGTCTTCGACGACGGCCCACCGCCGACCGGCAAGCGCTATTGCATGAACGGCACGGCGATGACCTTCCAGCCAGGCTGACACTGCGCCCCGCAGATCAAGCGAAGGTCCGGCTCGACGGGTAGAAGCCCCTCCCCGCCGCTGGACGCCGAACGGTTCGAGCTGCACCGGCAAAGGCAGAATGCCGAACCGCCGGAGCCGATCCGCGATTGATCCGGCGAGGCCGATGGCGCTTGCCTACGCCGCCGAGTGGCGCCAAGCAGCCGGCGATGGCGTTCATGAACGAGCGTTCGACGTCTTCAAGGTCCGATCCCTTTCCTGTGACGAAAGAGAGCAGCTTGAGTTCTTCCCGGGAGAAGCGGCTGTCGTTCGCCGCCCTGCGACATTCGCGGTTTCGCTGGTTCTTCTTGACCGGCACGCTGACGATGATGGCCGACAATATCGAGCACGTCATCAGCTACTGGATGATGTTCCACAAGTTTCATTCGCCCGCGCTGGGCGGCTTCGCGGTGCTTTCGCACTGGCTGCCCTTTCTCTTCTTCTCGGTTCCCGCCGGAACGCTGGCCGACCGGGTGGACCCGCGGCGCCTGATCCAGGCCGGCATGCTGCTGTTCACCTGCGTGTCGCTGGGATGGGGATATTTCTTTGTCACGGACACGCTGCAGATGTGGCAGGCCATGCTCCTGCTGGTGGTGCACGGATGCGCCGGCGTATTGTGGGTGATTCCGAGCCAGCTTTTGCTGCATGCCCTGGTTCCGGCGAAAGACCTGCAGAGCGCGGTCCGGCTGAACGCCACGGGACGGTACCTGGGCGTGTTGGCCGGTCCCGCGGTGGGCGGCGCGATGCTGATCTGGCTGGGTCCGTCCAACGGCATCTTCCTGAACGCGCTTTATTACCTGCCGGCCGTGTTGTGGCTGTGGCGCCTGCACTATCGCCGTGAGGCGGCCGGGCACCCTCCTCTTCGCGGCTTGGCGGATGTCGCCAACACGCTTCGCCAGATCGTGAGCCGCCCGGCCATCGTCACCATGTCGTTGCTCGCCGGCGCGGCGTCGTTTTTCGTCGGCAACAGCTACCAGGCCCAGATGCCCAATTTCGCGGTCGACCTCGGCCATGGAGACCCTGGAACCGCCTATAGCATGCTGCTGGCCGCCGATGCCGCAGGCGCACTGACCGCGGGCTTCGTTCTCGAAAGTCTCGGCCGGCTCAGCACGTCGACGCGAACGGCGCTGATGTTCGCCATGGGCTGGTGCTGCGCGCTCGCCGCCTTCGCGCTGACGAAAACCTATTGGCTCGCCTTGATCTTCCTGTTCGGTGCGGGGTTTTTCGAGCTCTCGTTCAGCAGCATGGCGCTTACCGTGGTCCAGCTGGAGGCGCCCGCCACAATTCGCGGGCGCATCCTGGGTGTGTTCAACATGTCGTCGCTGGGCTGCCGGGCGTTTGCGGGGATCAGCGTGGGCGTGATCGGTTCGCTGTTCGGCGTGCATATTTCGCTCGCGCTTGCCGCCGGCACGTTCTCGATCGTCGTGGGCCTGCTGTTGCTGCGGAGCCATAAGGACGCAGTGCGCCCGGAGGGCCGAAAGCGCCCCGCACGCGATCGACACCCATAATTTAACGGCTGCTTCACCTCGATCGCATAACGCTCGGCGCATGAGGATCGCGTTTGAGCGTCGTGCAAAGCTTGAGCATGGGTCGGCAGCCAGGTCCAGGGGACCTGCCGGGATCGCGCGCGCCCACGCCGTTGCGCTGACCAGTGTCGCCCTTTTGCTGACAGGCTTGGCCGATTGGATGACGCACGAGGCCTGGTTCGGCCCGGTTTATCTGCTCCTCATCGGCTTTGCCGGTTGGACGCTCGGGTGGCGGGAAGCCTTCGGCGTCGGCATGGCCTGCATGGCGATCACCGTCTCGGTGAACGGCCTGACCCTCTACCCTTACGGCACGGCCTCGGCATTGTGGAACCTGGCGATGCGTTTCGGCGTCGTGACGCTCGCCATAGGCCTCATGGAAACCGTCCGGCGGTCCTATTCGATGCAGTGGCGCATGGCCCGGATCGATCCATTGACCGGTGCGCTGAATCGGCAGGCATTTTTCGAATCGCTAGATATGGCTCAGTCCCGCGGTTGGAGCATGCTGGTCTACCTCGACCTCGACGGTTTCAAGACGCTCAACGACGAGCAGGGGCATGCGGCCGGGGACGAAAGCCTGCGCGCCTTTGCCAAATCCGTGCGCAAGCTCATCCGCAAGAGAGATATCTTCGCTCGGATCGGCGGCGACGAATTCGTCATCTACATGAATGTCAGGGACGAGACCGCGGCGAGGCAGGTCGCCATGCGGCTGCACCTGGCGATGAACAGCACCTCCGCAGAGCCGGGATGGCGGCTCCCGTGCAGCCTCGGCGTGCTGGTCGTCCCTGCCGGGCCGAGGGATCTGGACGCCGAGCTGCGGCTCGCCGATCAGCTGATGTACGATGCCAAGCAGCAGGGTGCATCGGTCGCGATCGCAACCGCCGAATTTCGCGATGGTGCACTGGCGCTGGTACGCAATTCCGAACTCACCGTATCGGCATCCACGGGCGATGCCGTCAGGCTCCGGCCGGCCGGACCGGATCACGACACCCGCGGCGGCGTCGGCGCGTCCCCGGTGAGACGCGCGGACCGCGGCGACCGTTCCGCCGAGAAGGCGGCTGCATAGTATAGCTGCGGCGCGCCATTTGGCGCGACACGCCTTCGTGGAGAGCGCCTCAAACCGCGACGAGAGACGGGCAAGGGCGGCTTAGGGAACGGTTTGGCCTCACCGCCATTGTGCACGCGAAGCACCGCACGCGATGACCCCGTGCTGCTGGCCCGGACGAACCGTCGCAGCAGACAGCCCCGGATCGCGCCATCGCCGCGGATGCGTCCTGGCCCGTTCCCGCTCCGCAGCGGGCGGAGCCCTAATTAGCAAGGAATTGGCGATGCCGCATTTATGCTTCCCCAACGAAAGCGCCGAATATCGAAGCGCGCGCAACGCGCTGCTCGAGGCCGAGATCGCGTTGCGCCGCCAGCTCGAAGCGGTTGCCGCCCAACGCCGCGCACTGCCGTCCGGCGGCGCAGTGCCCGAGGATTTCGTGTTCGAGCGGATCGGTGCGAACCAGCGGCCCGAGCAAGTGAAGCTGTCAGAATTGTTCGGGGATCGCCCAAGCATCCTGCTTTACAGCTTCATGTACGGGCCCGAGCGCGACCAGCCGTGCACCGGCTGCACCCACACGCTCGACGGGCTCGACGGCAGCGTCTTCCACGCCGACCAGCGCTTTCCCACCTATGTCGTCGCAAAGTCGCCGATCGCCCGGTTGGAAGCGTTGGCGCGGTCCCGCGACTGGCGCAATCTCCAGCTGCTCTCGACCGCCGGCAACGATTATTCCCACCATTATTTCGGCGACACGTCGAAGTTCGGCCCGGAAATGCGCGCCGCGCGCGGTTACGAGCGCGGCAAGAATTGGGACGAACCAATGTACAATGTCTTCCGCAAGGATGCCGACGGCACGGTCCGCCACTTCTGGGGCAGCGAGCTGCTCTACGTGCAGGAGGAGCCGGGCCAGAACCACCGGGCCGGCGATCTGGTCGATCCGGTCTGGGGCCTGCTCGACATGAGTCCGGAGGGCCGCGGCGACTTCTTCCCCAAGCTCAGCTACGACTGATGGCGCAGGAAACTCGGGGACACAATACCGAATTGACGGAATGAATCGGCGCTCCCAGAGTGATTTCGAGCCAGATGGAATCATCTGGCGGCTCGGAAATCACGGCCATCAAAGAACTTTCTAGCCTCGTTCCGGTTCAACCTGAACCGGAACGAGGCTAGCCGAGGCTAGGAACGCGTGACTTGGGGAATTGAGTATTGTGTCCCCGCGTTTATCGGGCTTCGTTGAGGGCCACGGCGGCGCGGATGAGGGCCTTCAATGCCGTCTCGTCGATCTCGTCGCCCTCGTGGAAGTCGATCGCGCGTCTGGTGTTGCCGTCGAGGCTGCTATTGAACAGGTTCGACGGGTCGTCCAGCGCGGCGCCCTTGGCGAAGGTCATCTTGACGACCTTCTTGTAGGTCTCGCCGGTGCAGATCAATCCGCCGTGGGACCACACCGGAACCCCTCTCCACTTCCACTCCTCGATCACATCGGGATCGGCCTGCCTGATCAATGCGCGGATCCGGGAGAGCATCCGTCCCCGCCAGTCGCCAAGCTCGGCGATCCTCTCGTCGATCAGCCGGGAAGGCGATCTTCCGTCCTGGGACTCGTCGTCGGGCTCTTCCGACCGCATCGTGCACTCCTACTGCCCGGATGCGCGGCCCGGGCCGGCCGCCGGTCGCTATGCGGTTTCGGAAGCGCGCGCGCTCGCGACCTGCCGCTCGAACGCGCGCAGCCGATCCAGTCCCGCGGCTTCGCCCTCCGCCGAAGGCGACAGCCATTCATGCTCGAAATCGACCAGGCCGTCATAGCCGCGCCGCAACGCGGACAGCGCAACCGATGCAATATCGAGCTCGCCGGCGCCCGGCTCCACGCGGCCGGGGAAGTCGGCGAACTGCAGCAGCGAGATATGACGATAGCTGCGATCGAGCGCATCCAGCAGCTCGCCTTCCATCACCCGCACATGGCTCGTGTCGTAGATGAGGCGGACCTGCGGATCGGCAACGGCGTCCAAAATCTCGAGTGTCTTCTGGATCGAATCGAGAAAGCTCTCCGGCCGCGACTTCATCGGCTCCAGCCCCAGCTTCACGCCATGCGCCTTGGCGATCGCAGCCGTCTCGTGCAGGTTCGCGATGAAGTCGTCGCGCTGAGTCTCGAAGCCTCGAGAGGGATCGCCGGAGACGACGACCGCCAGCAGATCCGAACCGAGCGACGCCGCAAGCTCGGCAGATTGTCCGATCTCACGAGTCAGAACATCCCGCGCCGCCGGCGATCGATCGGTCCACAGTGGAGCCAGCACAAGCGACGCAGGAAGGGCGACAATGCAGCTGCAGGCCAGGCCGTTCGCGCGCAATGCGGATCTCACCGTGGAGACCTCGGTTTCCGATCGATCGCGCGCCCAAGCGTAGAGCACGCCGCTCATGCCGATCTTGGCGGCATATTCGATGTGGGCGACCGGATCATCGCTGCCCAGCGTCGCCAGGAACTGAGGACGCCGGTCAGGCGGAAGATAGCCCAGGTGGGATGTATAGCGCAGCGACCAATCCATATCGCTCCTCCGAGCTCTTCGCCACGCTCCCGCCGCAAGAGCTGGCGACCCGAGCAACGATATCGGGTTGCCGCGCCCGGCGATCATCGACGCGAAACACGTTCGCTCATGATAAGCCGGTCCGGCGCTGTCAACCTGGGCGACGCGCTGCGCGCCCTATCGGTTTCGCGGACGACAGCGGAGATGCAAATGGCCGGCGCACGAGCGGCCCGCATTCATCGATAGGAGCGAGAATTCCAACTGCGCTTGGCAGCGCACTCTCCATCACTTATGATAGCTGAAACATCAGGAGTGAGTGCCATTATATCAGCGAGCCAACTTCGTGCCGCGCGGGCACTTCTCGGCATCGATCAGCGCCAGCTCGCCGAGCGCGCGGGCGTGTCGTTGCCCACCATCCAGCGGATGGAAGCTTCGGACGGCGTGGTGCGCGGCGTGATCGACACGCTGATGAAGGTGATCGAGGCGCTCGAAGCGGATGGGATCGAACTGATCGGCGAGAACCGGCCGAGCGCCGGGGCCGGGCGCGGCGTGCGCCTGCGCGAGCCGGCGCCGCGGCCGGCCAAGGAGGACTGAGCCGCGATGCCGATGTTCGACACCATGGCGGACCGGCTGAACAGTGCGCAAAGGGGCGCGGTGCGCCCGCCGCGCAAGCCCGGCAGCTTCACGCCCAAGCTCATCACGGTGCTGCGCGAGGGGTATCGCCTCGATCGCTTCCGCGCCGACGGCCTCGCCGGGCTGACAGTCGCGATCGTCGCGCTTCCGCTTGCCATGGCGCTCGGCGTCGCCTCCGGCGCGTCACCCGACAAGGGGCTCGTCACCGCGATCGTCGCCGGTCTCTTCATCTCGCTGCTGGGCGGCTCGCGCGTCCAGATCGGCGGGCCGACGGGCGCGTTCGTGGTCGTCGTGTTCAACGTGATCGCGAAGCACGGCTATGACGGGCTGGTGCTGGCGACGCTAATGGCTGGCGTCATCCTGATCGCCGCCGGCTACATGCGGCTCGGGCGGCTGATCCGCTACATCCCGCATCCGGTGATCACCGGCTTCACGGCCGGGATCGCGGTGATCATCGCATCGAGCCAGGTCAAGGACTTCCTCGGGCTTGCGATTCGCGACGTGCCGGCCGACTTCATCCCCAAATGGGTCGCCTATGCGCACGCGGGGAACACGATCGATCCGACAACCGCGACCATCGGCGCGGGCACGCTCGCGCTGATCCTCGCGCTTCGCCGCCTCGCTCCGAAGCTCCCCGCCTATCTGATCGTCATCATCCTGGCCTCTGCAATCGTGGCGCTGTTCGGTCTGCCCGTCGAAACGATCGGCTCGCGCTTCCCCGACATGCCGCACGGGCTCCCCACGCCCAGCCTCCCGGCATTTTCGCTCGCCAAGGTCCAGGATATGGCGCCCGCCGCCTTCACCATCGCCTTCCTGGCCGGGATCGAGGCGCTGCTCTCGTGCGTCGTCGCCGACGGCATGACGGGCTTCCGCCACCGGTCCAACCAGGAGCTGGTCGGCCAGGGCGTGGGCAACATCGCCTCGGCGCTGTTCGGCGGGCTTCCTGCCACCGGAGCGCTCGCGCGCACCGCCACCAACGTGAAGGCGGGCGGGCGCTCGCCCGTCTCCGGCATGCTGCATGCGGCGTTCCTGCTCGTCTTCGTGCTCTTCGCGGGCGGGCTGATGGCTTATGTGCCGCTGGCGGCGTTGGCGGCGATCCTGCTGATGATCGCCTGGGGAATGAGCGAGGCCGAGCGTTTCGTGGCGCTGCTGCGCATGCCGATCGGCGAACGCGGCGTGCTCCTGCTGACCTTCCTGCTCACCGTCCTCGTCGACCTGACGGTCGCGATCGGCGTCGGCGTCACGATCGCGAGCCTGCTGTTCATGGCGCGCATGAGCGAGACGGTGACCGTCACGGCGACACGGATCGACGAAAGCGAGGATTCGGCGCAACGCGACCGGCTGCCCGAGGATGTCGAGGTGTTCCGGATACAAGGCCCCTTTTTCTTCGGCGTAGCGGGCGAGCTGCTCGACGCGCTGAAGCGGATCGGCCGACTGCCTCGGGCGATCGTCCTGCGCCTGGAACTCGTGCCTTATCTCGACGCGAGCGGAGTGGCGGCGGTTCAGGAGTTCGTGGCGCAAGCGCGCGCGGACGGCACCGTGGTGATCCTGTCGGGAGCTCAGAGCCAGCCCTTCCGTCTGCTGAAGCGCAGCGGACTCGGCCGATCGAGCGCTCTGGTCCGTCATGCGCCCGACTATGATCGCGCACTCGTTCTGGCCCGGAAGATCATTCTGCCTTAGCAGACACTGAGGCAATGGAGTGAATTCGAGCCAGATGGAATCATATGGCGGCTCGGAAATCACGGTAAACAAAGGGAAATAGACTCTATCCCGGTTCAATCAAACCGGGATAGAGTCTAACATCACAGGTGAGACAATGGTCACGAAGCTCCCGGTACCGCCAGTGGACAAACCGGCCGCGACTTCGGTTGGGCGCGTAACATATATAAGCCGATTTCCCGTCAAGTCGCTTGGCGGCGAGACGCTGTCAGAAGCGATGATTGAGGGAAATGGACTTGTCGGCGATCGAAGGTTCGCAATCCTGGACTTGGAAACGGGAAACATCGCAAGCGCCAAGAACCCCCGCAAGTTTGCGAAGCTTCTGGAACTTCGCGCCGGCTATGTTGAAGATCCGACCCGGGACGATGATCTGCCGCCGCTGCTGGTGCATTTTCCGGATGGTTCGTCGCTTCGAAGCGACGGCGCTGGATTGGATGAGGCCCTGTCCGGCTTTATCGGGCGCGCCGTCCGGTTGATTGGCGAGGTTCCGGCATCGGGAGGCGATTTCGAGATCATCCGGCTCGACGTCCCCGAACAGCCGGACGACGAACGGCGCAACTTGCCTCGGGATCCAGACAATAACGACGATTTCATAATGCTGCACAAGAGAAGCCGAGACGTGCCCGATACCACCTTCTTCGATCTTGCGCCGCTGCATCTCGTGACCACATCGTCCATAAATCACATGTCGGACAAGAACCCGGAGAGCAATTTCGACTTTCGTCGCTTTAGACCGAATATTGTAATCGAGGCCGCAGAAGGGGGCCTGGTGGAAGACCAGTGGATCGATGGCACGCTGGAAATCGGTTCCGGGCTGAGAGTGAACGTGACCCTGCCTACGCCGCGGTGCGTGGCCGTTACTTTATCGCATGCGCCCGACCTTGCGGTCGATCGTGACACAATACGAAATATCCTCAAGGCGAACATGTTGGACGTGCCCGGCTTCGGGAAGTTTGGTTGTCTCGGAGTGTATGCCGACGTCAGTTCCGATGGCCGGGTGACGATCGGAGACGAAGTTTGCTTCCGCTCCGGCGACTCGAGCCGTTCCGACAACGTGTCCGCGCGCCTCAAGAAGCAGATACGAGCGGCTCGAAGATATTGACGCCGCTCTCCGGATGCATTGATGCTGCAACTCGGCGGCATGATCAGCCGCCATGGGCGCAGATTGCCATGCGGTTGTAAGCATTCATCAGGCCGATCGCGATCGTCAGGTCGGCGCGGTGCTTCTCGCCAAACACCGCGGCCATCGCCTGGAACGCGCTGTCGGGAACACCTCCCTCGCCGAGACGGGTCACGACTTCCGCCCACGCCAGCGCCGCTCTCTCCTGCGCGTCGAAGATTCCATCGGCCTCTGGCCATGCGGCGACGAGACCGACGTGCTCCGCAGGCATTCCGATCTTGACGAGATCGCGCGAATGCAGGCCGATGCAATAGGCGCACCGGTTGATTTGCGACACGCGCAGGAACACCAGATCCACCAACCGCGAGGGCAGCCCCGATTGGCGAACATATTCGTGCACGGCGCCGAGCGCCCTTATGCCGCCCGGTGATACCGCATCATAGTTCATCCGCTGCGACATGGTCTGAACCCACTTTATAGCGCTTTGTCGCCGCACTGCTCTTTGTGAAAATTGGCAAGTGCAGACTGCCGCAACGCTCCCATCCTGCCCTAACGGACCGAGGCGCTGTTCTGTTGCTGGCGATAGGGACCGAGTGTCAGCACCACCAGAATCCCGACCGCCAGCATCGCGACAAAAGCGTAGAAGGCATAATGGTATGAGCCGAGGATGCCGAACGAACGGTCCGCCAGAAACGCGCCAAGGCCGCCGCCCCAGGCCCAGACGACCCATAGCATGCCGACGACCCGGCTATAGTCCACGAGCCGAAAGTATCGGCTGACGAGATAGGTCACAAGGTCCGATTCGCACCCCAGCGCCATCGCCAACAGCGCAGCCCCGGCATAGACTTGGAACGGCGCTGCTCCCGTCGTCAGCAACAGCAGACCGGACCCGGCGCCGGCAAAGACGGCCGCGCAGACCAATGGAGCGAAGACCTTGTCGAGCAGGTAGCCGACCACGACGCGTCCGATCCACGAGCAAAAGCCGGCAAACGACAAGGCGCCGGCAATGACGGCCGGCGACAGATGCGCGTCCCTGAACAAAGGAACCAGACTGCCCAGCCCGCCGAAAGCCGCGACGGACACCATGATGATAGGCACGGCTATTCGCCAGAAGTCCCCGTTGAACAGAAAGAGATCGGCGGCCGATCGGGGTTCCGGTCCGCCAACCGAAGCGCTCTTGACGACCCCCGGAGGCGTGCGCACCAAAAACGCGAGGCCGATCACGGCGATCAGCGCGGCGCCAAGCCCGATGACGGCAAATCCGGCGCGCCAGCCATGTTCATCAAGAAGATATTGGGCGATCCGAGGCCCCACGGTCGCGCCGGCCCCGGCGCCCGCGACGACCAGCCCGAGGGCAAGCCCTCGCTTCTTGTCGAAAAATCCAGAGATCGCCACGGAATAGGGCATCGGATTGCACGCCGCGCCGAAAAAGCCGATCAGAAGAAAGGTTGCGGTGAGGATCGGGAACGATCGCGGCAACCACGGCACGGACGCAAACAGCAATCCGCAAATGCCCGCCATGAGCGCAGCCGGACGCCTTATGCCAAGGCGGCTTATCAGCCATCCAAGCGTGATCGTGCCGACGCCGGACCCGATCAGGAAGGCGGTGAGATTCCGGGCTATCACCTCCCTGCTCCACGCGAATTCGGCGGCCATCGCCACAGCGAGCTGGCCATAGACGTAGACCATGATCGTCCCCGCCCCGACCGCAGACCCGAAGAAGCCGGCGACAACGCTCCACCACGGATTCAAGGGACGGTTGAACAAGGCAGAACTCCCTCATCAGAGGCGCGCAGCCGCCGGGTCGCAGCCCGGACCCCGGGTTGGGCGCAAATCTCTGTCCAGACTCGATGCTGGCGAATTTGACTGGCTGGGGCGGCAGGATTCGAACCTGCGAATGCCGGTACCAAAAACCGGTGCCTTACCACTTGGCGACGCCCCAGCATGCGCGAAGCGGCGCCTTATAGCCCGAAGAGGCGTGAGGGGAAGCCGGCGATGAAAGAAAGCGCCGGTCGCCGCACCTGGGAAAGCGAGTCACCAGGCGGATCCGTTTCATGCGCAATCGGGACATGGCCTGCCATTGCGGCGTATCGATCGCGTCACGCCGGCTGTATTTTGCCTGGACCGGCGCGGGGCTGAGAAGGATCTTACACATACGGCGACCAAAGCTGATTTGGTCGCCGGCTGGGGAAGAGGACGGCCTCGACGGCCGTCTTCCTGCCGAGCGAGCCACACATCGGCTCCCACAAATCCGAAGGAATTTCCGGTGAAGGCTCTGGTGTTCGATGACGTTGCCGTCGCGAGTGATGGCTATGCGGCGCTCGCGTTGCGCGACGTGCCCGTTCCCCGCCTCGGGCGGGGCGAGGTTCTGGTTCGCATGACGATGGCCGCGATCAATCCCGCGGATTTCATGTTCATGGCGGACGCCTATGTCAAAAGCCCGTCCCTGCCCGGGCAAATTGCAGGCCTTACCGGCGCCGGCGTGATAGCCGAGGCAGGCGACGGGTGCACCGTCCGGGAGGGCGAGGCCGTCAGCATATGGGCGACCGGCAGCTGGGCCGAATATGCGGTGGTGCCGGAAACGTCGCTCGTCGTTCTGCCCGCCGGTTATCCGCAGACGCTGGCAAGCCAATTCTCCAATCTGATCAGCGCGGCCGATATCCTCGATCTCGCCGGCGTCCGGCCAGGCGGCTGGCTGGCGCTGACGGCCGCGCAATCGACGGTCGCTCGCATCGCCTTGCAGCTGGCCCGCGCGCGCGGCGTCCGCACGATCGCGATCGTGCGCCGCCGCAAGGGTGCGCCGATCGACGGTGCGGATGCGGTGATCGCGCTTGAGGAGTTGGAAGGCTCGTTGACGGATGCGATACGCGCGGCGACGAGCGGCGCCCCGCTTTCCGGCGTCGCGGACTGCGTGGGCGGGCCTGGATGCGCCGATCTCCTCCGACTGTGCGATTTCCGGTCGCGGGTCGTCATCTTCGGCAATCTCAGAAGCGAGCCGCTCGGCTTCACCGCTGCAGACATGTTGATAAAGTCGTGCAGTGTGCTTCCCTATGCTTTTCGCTTCTTCTTCGAACCGCCGACGGAGCGCGATCGGCCGCAGATCGACGCGCTGGTGGCGCAGTCGACGCAGCCGGGTTTCACCCACCCGGTCGGCGGCATCCATCCGCTGGAGGATTATCGCGCCGCGATCGATGGGCATGCGACCCGGACCGATCTCGGCAAGCGCTTCTTCTCAATTGCCGAGGCGTGATAGGACCGGCGGTGAAAGAATGTATAGAACGGGCCGCGTAGAACAGGCCGCGTACAAGACAGACGTCTTACGGTTAGCGCCGATTGCCGGGCGCAATCGGCATCTGCTCATTCTGTCGATTCGGATGCGCCGTCACCGAAGCCGGCGGGGCCGGCTTCGGTGCCAAGCACGGCAAACAAAGGAAACTGGGCCCGATCCCGGTTCAACCTAGCCGGGAACGAGTCTCGCTGGATTGGAGCAGCTCGCGAAACAGGCTTTGTTCGAACTCAAAGGCGTCACGCAACGGCATCCGGCTGCCCTGCACGATCGCCCGCTTGGCAGCGACGAGGCCTGCCCTGGACATCGCGGTGAGACGCCTCAGCCATTCGGCAAAACCCGCCTCATCCAGCACGATCGCTTGGAGCAGCCCGATCCGCAGCGCCTCCTCGGCCTCGACCGTGCGCGCCGTCATGATGATCTCGGCCGCCCTCGGCATGCCGACGATGCGGGGCAGGCGTTGGGTGGCGCCGGCGGCCGGAATACCCCCTTGCGCAATTTCGAGGAGCCTAAAGGCCGCCCGCTCGGTGCCGATGCGGAAGGTGGAGGCCAGGCAGAGCTCGCAACCGCCGTTCCCCGCCAGTCCGTCGACATAAGCGACGACCGGCTGCGGCATGTCTTCAATGCGCCACGGAGTCGTGATCCAGCTTTCGAACGGCGCGCTCGGGGGTTCGCCCCGGCGCACCGCGGTGATGTCTCCGAAATCGCTGCCGATGCTGAAAATGCCCGCTACTCCGCTTGTGAGCGCGACGACCTTGATCTCCTGGTCTCCGGAGATTCGGCCCAGAAGATCGTCGAGCTCGCATAGCGCGCGGAACGGAATCCGGTTCTCCGGCGGGTTGCTATATTGGACGTAACCGACGCCGTCCTGCGTCCGCAGCGACCAGCCCATGCTTTATCGTCTCCCGCTGCTACCGTGCGAATTCATCGAAAGACCCAAGCCGCATTTTCGTATCACGCCCTGGGATCCAACAGCACCTTGCCGACCGTTTCGCGCGCACCGATAGCGCGGAGCGCCGCCGCAGCCTCGGCGAGCGGTACGACGAGACCGATCTTCGGATCCAGCTGGCCCGCACGATGCAGCGCGAAGAGATCGGCGAAGGCGCGATCCGCCATGCTTCGATCGCGCATGAAATCCATCAGCCAGAATCCCGAGATGCTCTGCGACTGAGCGAGGAGCGCCCCGACCGGAAAGCTGAACGGTCCGGCCCTTGTGCCATAGCAGACGATGCGTCCGCGCGGGCCCAACGCCGCCATAGACTGGGTAAATTCCGGCCCCAGCTCGCGATCGAGCACCAGATCGAACCGCTGTCCGAGGTTGGCCTCGATGGCGCGCGCGGCAGCGTCGGCCCCGCCCCCGGCGATGGCCGCGGAGGCGCCCGCGGCAAGCACAAGGTCGCGCTTCGCTTCCGACGAGGCGGTGGCGACGATCCGCGAGGCCCCAACCGCCTTCGCTATCTGCACCGCGAGGTAGCCCAGTCCGCCTGCCGCGCTGGGGATCAGGATGGACTCCCCTTCAGCCAGCCGTCCCATCGACGTGACGATATGCCATGCCGAAAGCCCCTGGATGAGCAGCGCCGCCGCCGCTTCGTCCGAAACCTCGTCGGGAATCGGAAACAAGAGGTCGGCCGGCACGGCTGCGCGCTCCGCATAGCCACCGGCCCCGCAGATCGCCATGACGCGCTCGCCCGTGTCCAGCCGCCGCCCGACGATCTCCCCGCCAGGCACGGGATCGGACGGATCGCCGCCCATGCAATTGTAGCCGGGCTCCAGACAGGCGATGTCGGAATAATTGACTCCGCAATAATGGACGGAAACCAGCACCGCGTCCTCCGTCGCATGCGGCTCCGGTCTTTCGACGAGACGCATCTCTTCCAGGCCGCCGTTGCCGGGGTGGGTCACAGCCTTCATGCCGGCGACTCCTTCACCATGTCACAGGCAGGTTCTGGAGCCCCGGGGACAGTAGGTTCGGTATCCATCGTTCTTCGCGCCCCTCGACCAATCGCATCGATGGCAGGCGATCGAGAAAGGCGTTGAGCGCTTCCTCCGCTTCGAGACGGGCCATCGGCGCACCAAGACAAAAATGGACGAGGCGGCCGAAGCCCATGTGACGGCCGACATCCTGGCGGTGGATGTCGAACTTGTCCGGATCCGCGAACGCGCTTGGGTCGCGGTCGGCAGACGCATAATAGAGATAGACGTCGGCGCCCTCGGGAATCGTGACGCCGCCGACGTCGACCTCGCGCGTGGTGACCCGCAGGACACCTTGAACCGGAGAGCGGTAGCGCAAAGTCTCCTCGATCGCAGCCGGCACGAGCGAGCGATCGGCCACGAGCTCGTTCCATTGGTCCGGATGACTCAGAAGCTCCAGAAGCATCATGGTGATGAGGTGCCCCGTCGATGTCGAGCCGGCGGAGAGAATGGTGGCGATCAGGCCGAGGATCTCCGGCGTCGTCAATGCGGGATCGCCTTCCTTGGTCGTGGCATGGACCAGCGTCGAAGCCAGGTCGTCGCGCGGATGATCGCGCCGTTCCTCGATGAAGGCGTGCATCCATTCGTTGAACGCGAGCGCGCGCTCGAGAAGCGCGGCGCGCTCCTGCCGCGAGAAATCCGGCGCCCCGGTGAGCATCGAGACCCGGTCCAACGCGCATTGGCGGAAGAAAGCGGTCCTTTCGATCGGCGCGCCGACCAGCCGCGTGATCACCTGTACCGGCAGCCGGTCGGCAAAGTCGCGCACCAGATCGGCGCTCCCCTTGTCGGCAAATGCGTCGATCAGCTGATGACAAAGACCGCGAACCTCGGCACGCTTGGATTCGACGAGCGATTTGGAAAAGGCGGCCTGCGCCAGCCGGCGCAGCCGGTTGTGCTCGGGCGGATCGAGCGTCACGAGCACCCGGTCGGGGCGTTCGTTGGGGAAGGCCAGGGCAAATTCCTCCGACATGTTGTCGAAGCTGATCGTCTTGCGGTTCGAGAAGGTCGTGGTGTCGCGCAGGATCAGATTGATGTCCTGATAGCGGGTGACGCACCAAACATTGTGCTGCGGCCAGAAAAAGACCGGGCATTCCTCACGCGCGACCTCGAGCCAGGGATAAGGCTCGCCCGCCTGTTCGGGCAGAAGCGGGTCGAAGGCGACCCCGCTCATGTAGGGACATCGCGGAGGTGCCTGGACATCATTCGTTGCGGACACGATCTGCTCCTCTTCGCCGGTTTATGAATGCGCCTTCAGCCGAAGACTCCGGTCGAGCCGCGATGCTAGAGCATTGCGCGAAAAAGTGGGCCCGGTTTTTTACAACAGGCAATGCGGCAACAAAAAGTATAGAATCGGTGGGCCGCCGTCGACAAGCTGACGCCGGGACAGAAACCACGCTTGTCAGCGCCGGATAGGCTCGGGCGGCAGGCCTTCTATGCGGCGACTCGCGAGCAGCAGGCCGAACAGCAGCCACAGATGGCGCGTGTCCTCGAAGGATCCGCCAAGCCCCTGATAGGCAAAACCGTCGAGGAAGGCGAGGCCGAGCGCCAGGCGGACGAGATTGCGGCCGTCCGGCATCAGGCGGAAGGGAAGCGACAGGCGCGCCGCGCAGACGACCAACGCGACCAGGGCGGCAAGGCCGAACGTCCCGCATTGGACGGCGATGCTGAGGAAGCTGTCGTGCGCGTCGGTGAGCGTCTGGAGATTGCCCGAAGGATCGCGATAGAGCACCCAGACCGGATCCTGGCCGATGCCGATTCCGAACCAGGGATGCGCGCGGAAATTGCGCAGCGCATCGATCCACACCATCAACCGCCCCGAAGGCGCGAGCGTGACGCCGGCGAGCGGAACGTGGATCAGGAAGGGCGCGGTCGGATGGAGGATCGGCGTGACCGCCGTCGCGGCGACGAAAAGGATCGCGATGCCGAGCCCTGCCACGAGCGCAATCCGCGCCGAGCGCTCGCGCTCCGGCCGCCGCACCAGCCAGAGCCACACGCCCCCGGCAAGCGCGATGCCGCCGAGCCCAGGCGAGATGGTCAGCAGCGCGCTCAGGGCGATGCCGGCGACGAGCAGGGCGCGGACCCTGCCGCTGATCCAGCCGAGCCGGCCCGCGGCCAGCGCGACGACCAGCGACACGGTAAGATAATTGCACAGCATGTTGGCGTTGAGGAAGGTTGCGCGGATACGCGGATAATCGCCGGGCGGAAGCGTGCCGAAATGGAAGCGGGCGAAGGCCAGCGCCCGACCGTGCGGCTCGACGACGAAGGCTGCCGCGGCGGCGAGGGCGACCAGCACCACGATCGCCGTTCCGGCCAGCCAGCAGAGCAGGATGCGTCGCAGGTCGCGGTCGCTTCGGATCAGGTTGCAGGCCAGCACTGGCACCGCCAGCAGGTAAAGCTGGGTCGTCATCTTGAGCAGGCTGCGGTCCGGCGCAGCCGAAACCAACGTCGATGCCGCCAGCGCGGCGAGATAGGCCAACAGCAGCCAATAGCCATCGTCCCATACGAACGCGGCCTCACCGGTTGCGAGGGCCAGCAGCCAGATAACCAGCATCGCGGGAAACAGCATGTCGCCAGGCACCGCGGCATAGCCGAGGAAGTCGATCGGCGGCTGCATCAGGCCGATCGAAAATACGAACAGGCAAAACAGCATTCCGGCGCCGCGCGCGAGCGGGCCGCGCGCGTCGCGCCCCTCTTCGGCGCTCACTCGAGCGATGCCCGCAACCTCGCTTCGTAGCGCTCGGCCAGTCGGTAAAGCGCGCCCGCACAGTCGCCGGCGAAGGAGGAGCCGTGCATCAGCGCGAGGATGTTCGGCGACAGCGCCGCAAGCCGCCGCATCGTCGGCGCCGTCAGCGGCCCCAGGCCCGTGGCGCCGAACATATCCTCGGCCGCCATGGCGGGCTCGACGATGTCGGTTGCGACCAGCGGCGGTCCATCGCCGACGTGGGTGAACAGATCGCCGCAGAACAGGACCTTTTGCGTTTCCTCGTACAGCAGCTGCGCCTCCCAACCATGCGGCACATGGGGCGTCGCGATCAGCCGCACACGCTTGCCGCCAAGCTCCAGCACTTCCTCCTCGCCGAGAGCGCGTGGCGGCCGATCGGCAAGATCGGCGACCGAAACCTCGCAACCGAGCGCACCATAGACGACCTGCGCGTCAGGCGCGGCAGCCAGCCAATCGTTCATCGCGCCGCATTCGTCCGCCTCGACATGGCCGAAGCTGATCCAGCGCAACCGCTCGACCGGCATCAGCGCGGCGACCGCGGCGCGGACCGACGGGAACAAGGCGCGCGTTCCGCAATGGAACAGCATCGGCTGATCGGCCAGGATCAGGAACTGGTTGAAGGTGAAGCCCGCCGGCGGCGCGACCTGGGCGACATGGGTCGAGAGCCGGTAGATACCGTCGGCGATCGCATCGGCGCGCGTTTCCATCCCGTCCTCCGCTAAAGCAGGATGCGAAAAAGTGGGTCCGGTCTTTCGCAAAAAATCCTGCGGCAACAAATATTTCTATAGCGGGATGCGGTTCAATCCAACCGCATCCCGCTATAGACTGAACCTTGTATCGTAGCGCTTTGGCGTCCTATTTCGCCAGCACCTGCTCTTCGGGCAGCAACTCCGTGTCGATCGTGGCCTGCATGGCCGGCGGATACCGCCCGCCGCTGACACGGCCGGGGGCGAAGATCCGGTCGATCGCGGCCATCGCATCATCGCCGAGCCTTGCCGAAAGGGCGCCGAAATTCTCCTCCATATGCGTGATTGAGCGCGTGCCGGGGATCGGGACGATCTGCTCGCCGCGGGCCAGCACCCAGGCGATCGACAGTTGCGCGGGGGTGCAGCCGACGCCGCGCGCCACCGCCTTGAATTCGTCGAGCAGCCGCAGGTTGCGGGCAAGATTGGGCTCGGTGAAACGCGGCATGCCCGCGCGAATATCGCCGCCCGCGAAATCGGCGGCGTGGACGGCATCGGCAAGGAAGCCGCGCCCGACCGGCGAGAAAGCGACGAAGCCGATGCCGAGCTCGCGGCAAGTGTCGATCACGGCCACTTCGGCATTGCGGGTCCACGGCGAATATTCGGTCTGAACCGCCGCCAACGGGAACTCGGCATGCGCGCGCCGGATCGACGCGGCCGACATTTCGCTCACCCCGACGGCGCGAACCTTGCCTTCCTCGTGGAGCCTGGCGAGCGCACCGATGGATTCCTCGACCGGTACCCGCCTGTCGAGCCGGTGCAGGTAGCAAAGGTCGATCGCGTCGGTGCCGAGCCGATCGAGCGAAGCCTCGACCGTCCGCCGGATCGCCTGCGGATGGCCGTCGAGCTTGCGCTCGCTCCCTTCGCTGAACAGCACGCATTTGGATGCGAGCGTGAATTCCGCCTTGCGATGCATCACCGCGCTTCGGATCAGACGCTCGTTCTCGCCGTCGCCATAGAGCGCGGCAGTGTCGAGGAAGCTGCAGCCAAGGTCCAGCGCCCGATTCAGCAATCGCGCCGCCTCCTCTCGCGGAGGCATGACTCCGTAGCCATGACTGAGGTTCATGCAGCCGAGGCCGATGGCCGAAACCTGATAGGGACCGATGCGACGGCTGGGTGATGTCATGCGCAGTCTCTCCTGCTCAACCGCACCTGCCATGCCCAAAGATCCATGTCGGCCGCAATCCCTCATGAGAGGGCCCGCATGGATTTCCAGTGCGCGATCGAGCCCTGCCGTGTGGCGGCCCGCCGCGAGGGCGCGGATGGCGCGCCGGTACGATTAGGTCGTCTGCACGATCGCCAGCCGCACCCGGGCCGCCTCCGTCCGGAGCGGCAGCAGCTGCCGATAGGCATCGCTTTCCTGCCAATCGCGAAATGCCGCTTCCGACGGCCAGCGTTGAACCAGCAGCGTCCCGAACGGATCGCCGAAGTAAGTCTGGCTGCCACGACCGACCACCGCCGCGCCGCGCGCCGCCGACTGAACGCGCGCCTGCGCTTGGTATTGCGCCAGTTTCTCGGGATCCTTCACCTCGAGAATTTCCACCACAACCAATATCTCACCGTCCGCCATCCGCCCTCCTCGCCATTATCTTCCCCGGAAGTATCCACCGGCGGAGGAGCGGTCAACGTCGGCGCCGACGAGCCTTCCGGCCGTTCGGATGAGATCGCGTTCGGCCATCGACACCTGCTCATTCCGCCCATCCGGGAACGAGTCTAATAATTGCGCAGCTGATCGGCCGTCAGGCGGTCCTGGCGTCCTGCCCAGGGCGAATCGGGGTTTTTCTCGCTGCTCAGATATTCGGGCTTGAGCATGCTGACCCCGGCCGCCTTGCCCTTGCTCGGCGAGAGCTGGCGCAGATCGAACGCCTCTTTGAAGCGCATGCCGAGCCGACCGGCATTGGTCCAGCGGACCTCGCCTACCAGCTCGCCGCATCCCGGCAGGAACAAGGTCACCGACGCGCCCGGCGCGAAGCCGCGCGGACATTCGATCAGCGCGCCGCCGGAAGAGATGTTGCGAAGCCGCACGTCGAGCGATTTGTCGTCCCAGTTGAGATAGGCCTTGCGGATCAGGCCGTGGCGCGGGGCGCGGCTGAACTCATGGCCCTCGGGGATCGCCTTCTTGCTCTCCTGCGCGAGCTGGAGCGCGATATCGGACGGAGCGGGCTTGCCGAAAATATACCCCTGGACCTGCGAGCAGCCGAGCTGGCGGATCAGATCGAGCTCGTCGTGGGTCTCCGCCCCCTCGGCGGTGGTCTCCATATCGAGCGATTCGGCCAGGGTCACGATCGAGCGGATGATCGCCGCGTTGCGGTTGCCGGGCGTCGCGGCGCCGCGCACGAAGCTCTGATCGATCTTGATCTTGTCGAACGGCGCCTTGCGCAAATAGCCCAGCGACGAATAGCCGGTGCCGAAATCGTCGAGCGCGAGGCGGACACCGATCGCCTTCAGCTTGGCGAACATTTCGTCGGTCGAGCTGTTGTCGGCGAGGAACACGCCTTCGGTGATTTCAAGCTCGAGCCGTTCGGGATCGAGATCGGAGGATTTGAGCGCATTGACGATCAGCGCCGGCAGCGAGGCATGGGCGAATTGCAGCGGCGACAAATTGACCGCGACCTTGATGTGGCTTGGCCATTTGGCGGCTTCGGCGCAGGCGTTGCGAAGCACCCATTCGCCGACGCTTAGGATGAGGCCGCATTCCTCGGCGAGCGGAATGAACGTCGCCGGACCGATGAAGCCTTTCACCGGATGGCGCCAACGCGCAAGCGCCTCGAAGCCGACCAGCTCCTCGGTTATGGCGCTCACCGTCGGCTGGAAATAGACTTCGAGCTCGCCGCGGCCGATCGCGCCGCGCAGTTCATGCTCGAGGATCTGGCGGTCCTTGGCCTCCGAATGCATTTCGGGGGCGAAGAACTTCCAGGTGCCGCGCCCGTCGGCCTTGGCGGCGTAAAGCGCCAGATCGGCATCGCGGACCAGCGAATCCGAACCCGAGCCGGTGGGCGAAGCGATGGCGATGCCGACCGAAGCGCCGATCGAGATATTATGACCCTCGATCAGATAGGGCATCGAGACCTGGCTGATCAGGCGCTTGGCAAGCTCGGCGAGCGGACCCTGTTCATCCATGCCGGGAAAGACCGCCTTGAACTCGTCGCCGCCGAGGCGGCCGATCTGGCCCTGGTCGCCGACCACGCTGGTGAGCCGCTGCGCGACCTGGCGCAGCAGCAGATCGCCGATCGGATGACCGAGCGTATCGTTGACATTCTTGAACCGATCGAGGTCGATCAGGAACAGCGAGCAGCCCTTGCGGCGACGCTCGGCGTTACGCAGCGCTTCCTCGAGCGTCTGGCGCATCAGCGAGCGGTTGGGCAGGCCGGTGAGCGAATCATAACGCGCAAGGCGGCTGATCTCGGCGGCCGATTTCTTCTTTTCGGTGAGATCGGTGCCGATGCCGCGGAAGCCGAGAAACTTGCCGAATTCATCGAAGTTCGGACTGCCCGAAATCGTCCACCACACCTCGTCCTCGGTGTTGGCCCGCACGGTCACCTCGGAGAATGGAAAGCGCGCCGACAGCTGGAAGCCGAGCGTGCGCTCCTGAGTCTCCGAAAGGTCGATTTCCTCGACCGACAGCAGATCGGTGAAGCGCCGGCCGAGCAGCTCGGCGGGGTTGCGCTTCAGATCCTCGGCAAGTTGGTCCGACACATAGAGAAGCTCGCCGTCGGCATTGGTCTCCCAGAACCAGCCCTGCCCGCTTTGCTCGAATTCCTGGACGAAGCGCTGCGCCTTTTCCGATTGCCATTCGGCGCTGAGGCGCCGCCCGACCATCAATATATAGTCGCGCGCGCCCACCAGGCTGAACCACAACAGACAGCCGCCAAGCGCAGCCACGGCGCCGACGAGCTCATAGGGCAGGCCGAGCCAGGTCAGCTCGGCGAGCGCGAGGATGTAGGTTTCGACCGCGAGCGCGGGGATACTGAGGAAGGCGGGGATACTGAGGATGAAGCTCGCCGCGAGCGCCGCATAGACGACCGGATTGCCCTCGGCCGCAGTCAATGCCGGCTTGATCATGATCAGGAAGATGCCGCCCGAGAACAGGCAATAAGCGGCGCCGATGCGCACGACCTGCTGTGCCTCGAGCTTGGATTTGCGATGACGCCGCGTGGCGGTCCAGAAAGCGACGTCGAGCCCCAGCAGGACGAGGATCGGCAAGGCGGTCCACGAGGTGGCGGCGCCGATTCCCGACGAACCGACGGCAGTCATCAGGATCAGCGTGGCGCAGATCAGATGCGAGATGAACAGGAAGGCCGCGGAGTGAGCGAGCGTGCGCACGCGGTCCTGGGCGATGCGCGCGTCCGAAGGATTCTGGGACGACGCAAGGTCGACGACCAGAAGCTGCGGAAACGACAAGGCCGACATCGGCTCTTGAGCCAGATCCACCACTCTCGAAAATCGCCCTGCGCGCACTATTTGCCTCCCACGAAGGGGGGCTAGCTCGCGGGGGTTAAGGTTCCCTTTTTATTGCTGGTGAATCCGATCTTTCGAGGCGGGCGAACCCGCCGGACACCGACAGATCGGCTCATGCCGCAAACACGGGCCGCCGGGCGCGCACCGCGTCGGCGAGCGTGTCGAGCATGGCGATCGTTTCGTCCCAGCCCGCGCAGCCGTCGGTGATGCTCTGGCCGTACGTGAGCGTTCCACCCTCGACCAATTCCTGCCGGCCGGCCACCAGATTGCTTTCGATCATCACGCCGAACACGCGCTTCTCGCCCGAGCCGATCTGCGCCGCGACCTCGCCGATGACGAGAGCCTGATTCTCCGGCTTCTTGCGGCTGTTGCCGTGGCTCGCATCGACCATCAGCCGGCACGGCAGCCCAGCCGTCTCGCTTTCGCTGCACGCCGCGGCAATGCTCGCGGGATCGTAATTGGGCTCGGTCCCGCCGCGCAGGATGACGTGGCAATCATCGTTGCCGCCGGTCGATACGATCGCCGAATGACCGCCCTTGGTAACCGACAGGAAATGATGCGGCTGCGAGGCCGCCTTCACCGCATCGAGGGCGATGCGGAGATTGCCGTCGGTCCCGTTCTTGAACCCGACCGGACACGACAGCCCGGAAGCGAGCTCGCGATGGACCTGCGATTCGGTGGTCCTGGCGCCGATCGCGCCCCAGGCGATCAGATCGGCGATATATTGGGGCGTGATCATGTCGAGATATTCGGTGCCTGCCGGCAGGCCCATCTCGTTGATGTCGAGCAACAATTCGCGTGCCGTGCGGAGGCCCTTGTTGATGTGGAAGCTGCCGTCGAGATCGGGATCGTTGATCAGGCCCTTCCAGCCGACGGTGGTGCGCGGCTTTTCGAAATAGACGCGCATCACGATCTCGAGCCGATCGGCGAGCCGCGCGCGCTGCGCGGTCAGGCGCGCGGCATAGTCGCGGGCCGCCCCGGGGTCGTGAATAGAGCACGGCCCGACCACAACCAGCAGCCGATCGTCGGAACCGTGCAAGATGTCGTGGATCGCCGCGCGGGCCGCGAAAACGGTGTCGCCCGCCCGCTCGCTGGTCGGAAATTCGCGCAGCACGTGCGATGGCGGCGAGAGTTCCTTGATCTCGCGGATTCGGACGTCGTCGGTCTGGTGCGTCATGGTGATTCCAATAGTCGTTGCCCCGCTGCCTGAGGTCGGAGCGGAGGGACGGTATCAGCTGCGACTTTCAGGCTGGTGCGCGCTCCCCTTCCCTCCCGCCAAAGGCGGAAAAGGCGAAGGTGCCATAATCGAGGTTCGGAAGCGTACCCATGTCCGGTCTCTTAGCGTCATTGCGGCGCTGGCGGCAAGCCGTGACGCCTTCAACAGATTCGTCGCGGCAGACGGCGTCCATGTCGACGACCGGATGCATGCGCGGCGCGGCTGATCGATGGCACGGCCGAAACGGCGCCAGGCGGCGCGGGCACGGATCCGAACGAGGCAGAGATGCGGTACACGATGAGCGGCAGAGCAGCGAGCGTGATCTCGGCGGCGCTGGCAATCCTGCTGGCATTGGCCATGCAGCTGAACGCGGCAGGCAATTCCAGGGCCGAGAGCAGGCAGCCGGCACTGCAGAGCTGGCGCCGGTAAACCCGAAGTTCCGGAACGTCTCCATCCCGCCGAACGTTACGACGATCAATCATAGTGGAGTATCAACATGGTTGATCGTGAACGCGAAACAATCGTCACTACCGACGGCGGCCGCGGCGGCGGCTCGGCACTGGCGGTCGTCGCCATCGTGCTCGTCCTGATGGTCGCGCTGTTCTTGCTGTTCGGCCGCGGATTGCTCGACAACGGCCCGTCGACCAAGACCTTCAAGGCCGATATCGACGTGAACGTTCCCAAGACCGGCAGCGGTTCTTAGGTCGGAACCCTGATCGTGCGATCGTCATGGCCATAGATCACGGAAAGGGCAGGACGTCCGACGCGCCGTGGCGCGCCTTGATATCATAGTCGCGCTCCACCCGCGCAATCGCCGTGACGGCCGCTGCGGCCGCCGCCTCGGCGCTGGCGCACGTGCTCGTGCGGATCGCCGCCTCGACATCGCGCAAATGCGCATGGGCATAGCGCACGTGCCAATCCTCATGTTTCGCCAGGCTCGCCGCATAGGCATCCCAATGGACGACGAGCGGCTGCGGCAACGAATCGCGATTCACGAGCCGGGGAAGCAGCACGCGCGCCTTGAAGCTGACTTCGGCGCGGCCGAGATCGCATGCACCGTCCGGCCGAACCGGGATTTTCCAGTTGATCGTCCATCGGCTGATCGCATCGACCGGCAGATTGTCGTTGGGATCGACGGGCCGCCGGGCGTCGATGGCCGTTCGTATCTGCTCGGCGGTGGCGCCGGCCACGTCATAATATTCGATGCTGAGGTTGGGAATGCGCGCGAAGGGTGCAGCCCTCGCCGCGCCGTCTGCCGCGTAGCCGGCGACGGCGCCCGCCGCCAGGGCCGTTGCGGCCGCCCACAGGGCCGGCAACGCCGATCGCGCCGAGTGAAAACGGATTCGGCGCCGCCGGAACGGGATGCGCGGACAGATGGACATCCCGCCATGATATCATCGCCGCTGCGCGACTGCTGCTGCGCTTTTGCAACACCCGTCCATTCTCTGGCGCGCAACGCTCAGCAGGCGCTGGCGCGGCGAAAGAATCCCATTATGTTCTGTTCGATGCGATTGAGCTGCCTTTTCGGAATCCACCGCCCGTCGATCGCGTCGATCGTGCGGCGCCCGGCCGGCTATGCCGGCCTTTGCGAGACCTGCGCGCGCCCGCTCGAACGCGAGGAGAGCGGGCGATGGGTCGCTTGCGACGCCCTTTACGAACGAAGCGACCGCGCGGCGTAAACATCACGGCGGCTGCGCCGCCGCGCGCCCAGACCGAAATTGTCGATGCGAGGTCTGGCAAACGAGCCACGCCGGAGGGCTCAGTCCCGCCGCACGGCCGGGCAGCGCACGAGCCGCTGGACGTTGCCGTCCCCACGCCGCGCCAGATATTCGTCCGGACCGATCCTCTCGATCTGCTCAACATAATGAAGCGGAGGATCGAGTCGCCGCGCCTCGTCGCTGCGGACATCGACGAGGATGCGGCCGCGATCGAGCCGCCAAGTGCCGGACGCACCGTAAGACGACCATTTGCCGTCGGCGCCGTAGATCACGCCGGCATCGCTGTCGCAGCTTTCGCCCTTGAGCACCCAGCCGCCGACCAGCCATGATCCGCCGAGCGTCGCCGGCCGCTCGGGACGCAGGAGCGCGCAGCCGCCCAGCGCAGCGAAAGCGAAGATCACAGTGATTTTGCGCAGCATCGCACCGAACCGCCCTCGCCGCTCTACCGCACGCGCTGTCCGCTGCCTAGAGCATCGCGCGAAAAAGTGGGTACCGGTTTTTCGCAAATAGCGATGCAGCAACAAAGAGTTATTGAGCGTTGGGTGGGCGCGCCAAGTGGCATCGATCCGATCGCCTGCAGCAGCACCCCCACGCGAGAGCAGCGACTCAACTATCCGAGAAACCTATGGGAGAGCCGTCGGGCCGACCCGGGCGGCGATCAAGAGCGGATCGAACGGCGCCGGCATCAAAGGTTTCCGCCGCCATCAGCTTGTTGCCGTAATCGACGACCAGCGCGCGGATTTGCTGAATGCAGCGGCGGACATCGGCGCGGGTTTGTTCAGCGCCGGCGGGCTGCCGGTCGATCGGATCTTTGCCGAACTTGCGCATCATCTCGCCCGGCCAACGATCAAGCTGGCCAAACGTTGCGATAATTCCGCAACCGTTTCAGTGGGATAATGGGACAGGCGGCCGAGGTGTGCCGATTCTACGGCATTGGTCGGCTTGGCGCCTCCGCGCGGGAAGCAGGCTTTCTTCTTTTCGATCAGATGCTTCGCCAGCCGGACAAAAGGTCGCTCCGGCTGGAACGGCCGCCGCCGCCGCCTCGTTTCCCCTTGATCCGTTTCAAGGAGTCGTTCGATGCCGCATATCCCCCACAAGGCAATAAAGCAGGCAGGTGACACCGCTGAGCACGAGCGGAACGAGGGTGCGACGCCGACCCTGTCGCAACGCGCCGGCAGGATCGCCGACGCCGCGCGCGCCCACTCGGGCGCGACCGCCGCCGCGGGCGCGGCGGTGATCGCCGGCTTCGCTGCCGCTGCCGCCATTCCCATGTTGCGCGGTCGCAAGCCCGGCGAGCCGAAGAGCACGCCCGGCAAGGGCCGCAAAGGCCGCTGACGCGCCCTGCCATCGACGCCGGTTCTACCTGGCGCCGCAATCTGCTATCGTCGGCTCCGCTTTAGCGAGGAGCGGCGTCCATGGCTTATGTCGACTGGCGAATGCGCGGCCCGGAGATCGCCAATTGCAATTGCGACTGGGGGTGCCCCTGCCAATTCAACGCCCTGCCGACGAACGGCAATTGCCGCGCGATGACGGCGATGCGGATCGACCAGGGGCATTTCGGCGACGTGCCGCTCTCCGGCCTGATCTGGGCGGGGATGTTCGCCTGGCCGAAGGCCATCCATGAAGGCGGCGGCGAGGCTTTCGTGGTGGTCGACGACAAGGCCGACGAGGCACAGCGCGCCGCGATCCTCACCATCCTGTCAGGCCAGGAGACCGAACCCGGAGCGACGATTTTCAACGTCTTCGCCAGTGTCATCGATCGGCTGCACGAGCCGCTGTTCGCGCCGATCCACTTCGAACTGGACATGGATGCGCGCGTCGGACGCGTCACGATCGAGGGGATCATGGAGACGTCGGTCGAGCCGATCCGCAACCCGATCACCGGCGCGCCGCACCGCGCACGCGTAACGCTGCCCGACGGTTTCGAATATCGCGAGGCCGAATATGCCAGCGGTACGACTTCGGCGACCGGGCCGGTCGCATTGAGCTGGAGCGCGCGGCATTCGCATGTCGCGATGCTCGATCTGTCGACCCGCGGTGCCGCCTGACATAGTCGAGCCGTCCCGGGACGGCGGCGCGCGCCATCGGTCGATCGGTGCCGACCGGGCAGCGCTCGTGCTGCTGCTCGCGGCGATCGCTGCGCTCGCCTGGTGGTGGCTGGTGGCGGCCTCCGCCGCCATGCCGTCCGACACGGCGGCGATGACCCGCATGACGGCGATGGCCGCGCCGGCGCAGGCCTGGACCCTGGCCTATTTCGGTTCGGCGTTCCTGATGTGGTCGCTGATGATGGTGGCGATGATGCTGCCGTCGGCGCTGCCGATGATTCTTCTTTTCGCGCGTTTGACCCGGCAAGGCGGCGAACGGGGCCGAATGGTCCGCAGCCTGGCCTTCGCAGGATCCTATCTGATCGTGTGGGCCACATTCTCGGCAGGCGCGGCGGCTGCCCAGGCGCTGCTGGTCTCGAGCGGAATGGTGTCGGCCATAGCGCTTTCGCTCGGCGGCGGCGAGATTGCCGCAGGCCTGCTGCTCCTTGCCGGCATGTATCAGCTGACACCCCTGAAGCGGGCGTGCCTCGATCAATGCCGGTCGCCGCTGTCGTTCGTGATGCGGCTGTGGCGGCCCGGCCTGTCGGGGGCGCTGCGGCTCGGCTTCGCCCACGGCCTTTATTGCGTCGGCTGCTGCTGGCTGCTGATGCTGCTGCTGTTCGTGTTCGGCGTGATGAACCTGGCCTGGGTCGCTGCGCTGGCGATCCTTGTCGCGATCGAAAAGCTGGCGCCGCCCGCGCTGCGATTCGACACCGTCCTGGCCATCGCCTTCCTGGGCGGCGCGATAGTGCTGGCAGCAGCCTGACCCAGAACCGGGCGGCACCGGAAAAAGCAGACCCGCGGACGAAGGGAAATCCGCGGGCCTGCAAGGCGATCGGGAAGAAGGTTAGCGGACGGCGCCTCGACGAAACAGGTTGACGATCGCGAGCAGGATCAGCGCGCCGACGAATCCCGCCAGGAGCGTGCCGCCATCGAGCGGGCTGTTGAGAATGTTGCCGTCGGCGCCGAAAAACCGGCCGAGCAGGAAGCTGCCGAGCAGCGATCCGACTATGCCGACGATCACGTTCAGGAACACGCCTTGCTGGGCATCCGTCCTCATGACGATGCTTGCAAGCCAGCCGATCACGCCGCCGATAATCAAAGCAACGATGAGATTCATGACGTTACTCCTTGGTCCTCTCCAGCTACCGATACGGTAGCGGATCGATCCAAAGACGCATCGGAAGGCCCGTTGTTCCGCACATCGCATGGCGCGCCGCGCCGCAATGGCCGGCGCGATCGCTTCAGGCTCTCGACCGTGCCAGCGCGGACTTGCGGCGCCATTGGGGCGGAGGCGTGTCGCTCGCCTTGAAATACAGGTGCGCGATCAGCAGAATCAGGGACGTGAAGAAGCACAGTCCGGCCATGCCCCTGACATAGAGGAGGCTGAGCGGCATCATCGCGACCAGGATGAGACGCACCATCCATTCGCCCATGCGCGCGCTCTGCACGCCGATCGAGGAAGCGGCCTGGCGATGCGCGACGCGGCGGGCGAAGTCCATGATCCACAACCAGACCATGGCTCTCAGCATGTCGGCGAAGATGCCGTCCTGCATCCCCTTGCCTGCAATCGAGAGCGCGATTCCTGCGAGATAGAAAACGATATTGCCGTTGAGGCATTCGAGCGAGAGCCGCCATTGACTGAGGCCGAAACGATGGTGCAGCCCGCCCGCCAACGGGGAAAAGAAGCGGTCGATTAGGATTTCGTCGATCATGGTCACCCGACCGATATCAGGCGCCCTTGGTTAAGAAAGTCGGAAAGCCTCCGCTGATCGGATTTTTAGCCCGTGTTGCAGCGCAGCAATGATCGGCGGGTGCGAGAGTCCGAACTCAGTTGATCGGCCAGCGCTCTATGAGCTCGGTCTGGCGATGCTGCCCGTCCGGCTCGGAAATGCCGATCAGCGCCGCATCCGCAGCTTCCTCGTCGGAGCGGGCGAGGTCGCCGAGTGAAACAATCCCCACCAGCCGCTCGCTGCCGCGGCTGAGCACCGGCACACGGCGGACCTGCGCGTCGCTCATCTGCATCGCCACCTCGTCGACGTCCTGGTCGTCCCAGGCGAACAGCAGCCTGTCGCTCATCACATCCTTGACCGGTGTGTCCGGGCCCCGCCCCTCGGCAACCGCGCGCACCGTGATGTCCCGATCCGTCACCATTCCCACCAGCCGTTCCCGATCGCCGACCGGCAGCGCGCCGGTATCGGCATCGAGCATCATGCGCGCGGCTTCGCGGATCGGCTCTTCGGGAGCGACGATTTCCGGGTTGCGGGTCATGACGTCGGCGATCTTCATTCAGCCCTCCTGACAATGCGATGCGACTGCCGTCGCCGAGCACAGGCGGCGACTTTTTCGCGCAATGCTCCAGTTCCATCGAGGCCGACCGAAGACGCGGTCCGCCGGTCAGGCCTCCCAGAAACCATGTTCGGACAAGCGCCGACCGAAGCTCGGCGCGGCATCGAGCAGGCGGATGCGAGTCGCGAGCTTTTCGTCGTTGAGCGCATCCAACAAGGTGTCGAGCGGCGCCGCGCCCGGCACGCAGCGGAAACGGACCGAGCGCCGCAGCACCCCCTCGCGCGCCATCGGACCGGCAATCCAGCCGAGCTGCTTCGCAACCCAGGCGGCCTGGTGGCAATGGCGCGCATGACCGGCAAAGAAAATGCCGGGAGCATGATGCCCGACCGAAGCCAGGATAGCCATGCGGTTGCGCGCATCGCGGCGCATTTCGGCCCGCTGCGCGACGTCGAGAGCCGCGTAGAGGGCGATCAGCCCGATGAAGTACCAAATTCCGAGTTCGAGAATCAGCACGGCGGTCACGACCATGCCGGCGACCGTCGCGACGGTCCGCCACGAAGGCACCGATGCCATGCCGATCAGCGACGTTCCCGCCATGCCGGCCTGCGGCGCCCGCATCATGCCGCGTGCCGCCCTCATGCGACGACGCGCTGCTGCAATGCAGCCGCACTTAGGACGCGAATACGCGTATCCATGTCTTCACCCCACCGCTGCCCCGGTTGGAATTCGTTCACCTTATCGACGCCCGCAAAAAGGCCAAGCGGAATCTGGGAAGCCAGGGCAAAGCGCTCAAATCCGCCAAATTTGCGCGACGGGAGGCGGCCGATCGCCCTCCCTCCAGCCGTTCCGCTTCGCGACTCGGCAGCACGCACGCCGCGCCGCGCGAGGCTTTGGTCATGCCCGTTCGCGGAGTCGCCGCGGCGCGGCCATGAAATAGCTGGAACGCACCCGCGCCTCGACCCCGTCCCAATCGATATCTTGCGCAAGATTGATCGCGATCCAGCCTGAGGGACCGATATAGGCCGGCCAGCTGTAGCGCTTGGGATCGGCCTCGATCAGCATCTCCTGCTCGTCACGGCCGGTGGTCTTGACGCAAAGAATCGTCATTCCGTCGCCGTGGTGATCATGCCGGAAATAGGCAAACATCCTGCCCGCGACGTGGAAGGCGGGAATGCCGTGCGAAATCTTCTCGCCCGCTTCAGGAAGGGCAAGGCAAAGCGCGCGCACCCGTTCGAGAGCGCGTTCGGGATCGGCACTCAGCATCACGGCCTCGTCGGACGAGCATGGGCGCGCGTTCGCCCGCTGCATCAACGCGGGCGACGGCTGAAGGGTGGGCATTCAGCCGTCGCCAGGACACTCGCAGCGGCCGAGCGGCCGCTGCGTCCTACATTCCGTTGGTTACCGCATTCTTCTGGGCCGGCGTCATCGCATCGGCGTTGACGTCCGCCTTGTCGATCGCCTTTTCCTTGGCTTCGCCGGCCTCACGCACCGCATCGGCCCGGGCGTCGAGGTTCTCGGCAACGGCTTCGTTGGTCGCGTTGTCGGCCGCGGATTCGAGATTGTCGGCCTGCGCATCGGCAGCATCGGCCACGTTGTCGCCGAGCGAATCATCGCCCTTTCCCCCGCATGCCGCGAGCACGAACAGGCCTGCGAGGGCCGCTGCCTTGACCAAGTTCCTCATATGTCTTTCTCCTCTTGTCGCCGACGAGCTACGCCAGGCGCGGACGCCGGCCTTACAATTCAAATCCTCTGGTTTCGTTCCACCGGCGCAGCGCCGGCAGGCGCGGCATCGCGCTGCCGCTTCCGCAATAGCCGAGAGTGCAGGGGGCTGCTTCTCAGAGGGACGTGTAGCCGCCATCGGCAAGGACGATCGCGCCGGTGATGAAGCTGGATCGCGGCGATGCGAGGAACGCGATGACGTTGGCGATCTCATCGGGCTGCGCCACGCGGCCCAGCACATGGGCCGGGCCCGCGCCGATCAATGCCTGGCGTCCGTCGGGAACGACATCGTCGAGGATGCCCGTCTCCACCACGCCCGGGGCGACCGCGTTGACGCGGATATTCTGTCCCCCAAAATCGATCGCCAAAACCTTGGTGAGCTGGGCGATGGCTCCCTTCGACGCCGCATAAGCTGCAATACCGGGCATGCCGACAAGGCTGACGATGGAGGCGACATTCACGATCGCGCCACCGCCGCCCTCGACCATCGCGCCGAGCGCGGCCCGCGACTGGACAAAGCATCCCCGGGCGTTGGTCTGCATTATCCCATCCCACTCGGCGACCGTCATTTCGAGAACCGACTTCATGAAGGTTCGGCCGGCGTTGTTGACAAGGATGTCAAGCCGACCAAAAGCGTCCCGCGCCGCCGCGACCGCGCGCGCGGCGACAGCCTCGTCCGAGACATCGCCCTCGACGGTGACGACCGAGCCCGCGCTCTCCAATTCCCGAACCGACGGGCGCAGATCCTCCGCGACCACCTTCACGCCCTGCTCGACGAGAAGCTTCACGGTTTCACCGCCGATGCCACCCGCCGCACCGGTGACGATGGCAACTTTTCCTTCAAGACCCAAGAAATCAGGAACGCTCATCACCCTGCCCCTCAATCGAATGAACTATCGAATGCCCCCGCCGAGGACGGTTGGAGATGCGGAAGATCATTGCCACGCAGGCACAGCGCGCGATGTCGTGTACGCGCAAGCAATCCTCCACGACCGCCATCGGATCGTGGTCCATCTTGCAGGCCCCACTCCATGATGCTGCTGGCCCGCCCCGCAGGACTCGAACCTGCAGCCTCTGGGTTCGAAGCCCAGCACTCTATCCAGTTGAGCTAGGGGCGGCGGCGAAGCATGCGGCATAGCATAGCCGCCCCTCGGCGCCATGAGCAATGGCGACGGTCGCTGGAGGCACGATAATTGCCATGAAGGCGCTGTGGGTCAGGATCGGATTCCTGCGCCGTCCGCCGGACGCACGTAGAGGCGCATGACCTCGGGCCATTTGCTGCGCACCTCGGTTTCGATGTCCGCGACGATCCTCTCGACCTCGCCGGCGCTGATCCGATTGTCGAAGTCAACGCTCATGTTGGCGACGATCTGGTCGGGCGAATAATGGACGGTGATCACCTCTCCGACGCCCATGACGCCCGGACGAGCCGCTGCCGAACGCAGTCCGGCGACCAGCGCCGGATCGGCGGCCTCGCCGATCAGCAGCCCCTTGGCCTCGATCGCGAGGAAGATCGCCACGAACGCAAGCACCAGGCCGATCAGGATCGACGCCGCGCCGTCGAACGTGGGGCTGCCGGTGATCTGCGACAGGAATACGCCGGCCCCTGCGATCACGATCCCCGCCATCGCCGCGCCATTTTCGAGCAGCACGATAACCGTGGGGGCATCCTTGGTATCGATCAGCGCCTGCCACCAGCCGAGCGCGCCGCGATTGTTGTTGAACTGCCGGAAGGCCGCCAGCGTCGATCCGGCCTCGAGCGCGAAGGCAATGACGAGCACCGCATAAGCGACCAGCGGCGAAACCGAATGCTCGGGCTCGATCAGATGAAGCACGCCCTCGTAGACCGACACCCCCGCCCCCAAGGCGAACACCAGCAGCGCGACCACGAAGCTCCAGAAATAAAGCTCGCGCCCATAGCCGGCCGGATGCCTGGCGTCGGGCGGGCGCTTGGCGCGCTTCTGGCCGTAGAGCAGCAGCAGCTGATTGGTCGAGTCGACCAGGCTGTGCACACCTTCGGTCAGCATCGCCGAAGATCCCGTGATCGCCGCCGCGACGAACTTCGCCACGGCGATGCCGAGGTTGGCGCCAAGCGCGACGATCAGGACGCGGGTCGAATCGGCTTTCATGAACGGTTGCGCATTGGCGGCCTTTGGAATGGGTTTCAACCGCAACGATCGACGGTCGAGACATGACTCAATTCGGTATTGTGTCCCTGCAATTACATCAGGTCGCGCTGCCGAGGACGTTTACCGTCAGCGCGACGACGCCGATGTTGAAGAAAAAGGCGAGCGCGCCATGGATCGCCGCCATGCGGCGGATCCGCGGGCTGGCGATCTGCACGTCGGAGACCTGGAAGGTCATGCCGAGCACGAGGGCGAAATAGATGAAGTCGCGCAGATCGGGGCTGGGCGTGCCCGGGAAGATCAATCCCTCGCGATCGCCGCCCGCCGTCCGCTGATCGTAGAACAAATGCGCATAATGACGCGCGCACACCAGGTTTCCGAACAGCCATGCGAGCGCCAGGGTGAGCACGACCAGGACCAGCTGATCGAGCGGCATGTGCTTGCGATGGACGAACTCGGTGCCGACCGAAATCAGGATCACCGCGAGCAGAAGCGCGGCGATGAGCAGCAGGAAGCCCCGGCCGGCGTCGTTGCGCGCGGCCGTCGTCCGAAGCAGATCGGCGCGCGCGCGCGATGCCGCGCTCAAGGTCAGCGCCGAATAACCGGCGGACGCGATGTCGAAGCCATAGAGGATAGAGCGATCAAACGGAAAGTGCAGCGCGAAGGCCCCGGTGACGCAGGCGAAGGCAAGCAGGAACAGAATGAAATGGGTGTGACGAACTCTCACCGATCGAATCCGCCCGCCGCGTTGCGCCGCAAGAAGAATGTCCTCCCCTGCATCGAAGACGTCTCCTAGCAGCTTCCGAGCGGGGAAACGACCTGAAGGGGCGGCCGTTGCGGCCGAAACCCCCTATCCCTTACAACATATTGTTTTTTCTATATATTTCCAAAGTTCCTTCGACTCGTCCCGAGTCATTACCCATTCACCGCTGCGTTCGTTGACTCCGCGGACGCCGGCGGACATGTGCCATCCACCACTTGAATTGAGAGCGGGAATGCCGCGGCTTCGGCCGGGCGGCGCGCAAGTCGGGGGGCGAGCAGAGCGGCGCAAATGAATGCGCCCTGGTTGGTTCGTCCACCGCAATCCTTGGGATCTGGATGTTCGGTTTTTTTCGGGCCGGCGGTCGTGCCGCGGCTTTGCTCATGCTTGCGGCGCCGTTCGCTGCGCCTTCCACCGCCGCAGATGCGCAAACCGCCCAGGTAGCGATCCCGGTTGCGCAACCGGTCGACACGGCACTTGCGCCGTCCCTGCCGCTACCGTCGCCTACCGCCGAAGCGGCGACGAAGGCACCGTCCGCGGACCGGCAACCGACGGCGCCGGCCCCACCCGTCGCAACAGCGATGCCGCTCCGCACCTTGAACGATCTGGTCATCGCCTTCGTCGACTACGGCAATCAGGATGCCGAGCAGCTGTGTCTTGCCAAGGCGGTCTATTTCGAAGCGCGCGGCGAAACGCTCGAAGGACAGCTGGCGGTGGCCGAAGTGGTGCTCAATCGCGCCGCATCGGGCGCCTATCCGGCGACGATCTGCGGCGTCGTCACGCAGCATGCGCAATTCTCCTTCGTGCGCGGCGGACGCTTTCCCCGTGTCGATACCGACAGCGATTGCTGGCACAAGGCGCTCGCGATCGCCGACATCGCGCAGAAAAAGCTGTTGCGTCAGGTCGCGTCCAACGTGCTTTGGTATCACGCGTCCTATGTCGCGCCGACGTGGAAGCGTCACCTGACGCGCTTCGCGCGGATTGGGACGCATATCTTTTACAGCTGAGCTGGCACGCAGCGGCGACCGCCGGCTGAGAGCGGCCCCGAACCATCCAGCCGCACCGACTTCGCTTCCAAGCCGGTCCCGCGCCCCAGTTACACGGGAGATCAGGAAGGCGGCGGACACAATGGCAGAGCGGCGCACGATCGGCTTGGATCGCGCGCCGCTCCGTCGTTGTTGGTCGTCACATTGCTTTCGCGCGCTAGCCTCGTTCCGGTTCATATTGAACCGGAACGAGGCTGGAAAGTTCTTTGATTGCGGTGCTTGGGTCCGAAGCTGGCCCCGCCAGCTTCGGACCCGGCACATTCCGAGCCGCCAGAATGAGCAGGTGCCGATTGCCCCCGGCAATCGGCAGCCGTGCCGGGGGCACGGCGGCCAGCTCATTCTATCTGGCTCGAAATCACTCTAGAATTCCAGCTGGGCCCGAATAGCCATCGTGTCGAAGCTGTAGCTGCGCGTGTTGGCGGGATCGGTCGAGGTTGGATTGACGGTCATTGCGCGCGGACCGCCGTCGACGTCCACATGGGCATATTGGGCCATGAAGCGCACATAATCCATCGGGTTCCAGATCACGCTGAGCTCATAGCCAAGCTGCTTGCCGCCGTTGACATAGTCGGGAGCGCCCAGCAGACCGCCGTTGCCGACCTTATCCTTGAGGTCGAGATAATCGACCCGGCCGTTGACCTGGATCGCGCCCCAGCCGCCCTGATCGAAGGGATGCAGCACCTTCGTGCGGTCCCATTTGCCGCCCTTATAGCCGCGGGTCTCGCCGGTCAGATAATAGCCGAGCTCGACATAGCCCGACTGAAAGTTCGGATTGCCCGCGTAGAAGGCAGCACCGTTGGTCCCGTTGTTGGCGCCGAAGACGTGGGTGGAGCGGAGACCGCGCACCCATACCTGCTGCGCCTCGGCAACGACGTGGAGGCTTTTCATCACCGCGCCCAGCTCGATGCCGGCGGTATCGTCGCCATCGGCGGCGATCAGGCCGGTATCGACGAACCTTTGATCGGTGATCTGGGTGAACGGACGCGACCGATATTGGACGTTTTGCATATCGCGCTGCGCGACCCGATGCTGGAAGTTGGCGCCCAGATGCAGCCGGGCGCTGCCGAGCGTCGGCGAGTAAGTGCCGCGAATGCTGGCCTGCCAGCCGGTGCGATTGAAGCCGGTGTTGTTGATCTCGCCGCTCCAGACGCCGGCGGTCAGCGTATAGCGATCGGCCGGGTCGACCAGGCCGACGGCGATGCCCAGCCGACGGTTGTAAACGAACGCGTCTGTGAACGCGGCGCGCTCGAGGAAGCTGCCGAGCCGCGAGCTGGTCATCGTCTCGAGGCTCGAGAGCGGATAGAAATTGCCCATCGTCACCTGCAGCGGCTTGCCGGGACGCTGGTAGGTGAGGACGATGTCCTCATAGTCGACCGTGGCCTGCGCAAGGTTCAGCTCGAACTTATATCCGAAACCGCCGGGCAGGGAACCTTCGGCGCCGAACACGAGACGCCGCGCGCGCGTGTTCCATCCAAGGTTGTTGTAATTGAGCCCGCCCACGGTTCCGTTGCGGGTCGGCCCCGGTATTCCGACATAGCCGGCGTCGAACTGCATGAAGCCCTTGGGCTTGAAGCTGAAGCCGCTGTCCTTGTCCTCGAACTGCGGTCCGCCCTTCCAGGTCGGCGTCGCCTTGGTCATCTGGGTCTTGAGGCTGTCGACCTGCTCCTGAAGCGCTTCCACCTGGGCCTCGAGGAAGGCCGCCTTCGCCGCCAAATCTTCGTTGCTGGCGGGCGCTTCCGCCGGAACGACGACATCCGCGTCGCTCTCGGCCGGCGCGGCGTTATCCTGCGTGGCTGCGGAAGGCATCGTCGGATCCTGCGCATAGGCGACGCCCGGCAACGTGAAAGCGCTGCTCGCAAGCAACCCGAGTGTAAATGTCCTGATCTTCATTCTTGCCCCCTTGGTGCGGATTATGATTCGCGATCTTCCCTACGGGCCGGGAAGGACTCGTGTGTGACGGTTGAATTTCACTTTTGTGACGAGGCGCGGGGACCACAGTCCCCGCGCCGTCGGTTCATTTCAAGCTTGCGAAAGCGACCGGCGCCAGCTCGCGTGCGGTCCTGGCCGCGGCCGCGCGCACGTTGTCAGGCGAGGAAATCATCCCGCGCCGGGCGAGGTAGCCGCCCCTGCCCCAGGTGCTTTCCTTGGTGAATTCGGCAACGAACTGCCTGATCCCAGGAATTGCCGCGGCATGGGCATTCTTGACGTAGATGTAGAGCGGGCGCGCGCCGGGATATTTGAAGCTGGCGATGCTGTCGTAGCTCGGAGCGACCCCGTCGATGGTCGCGCCCTGCAGCGTGCCTGCGTTCTCCTCGAGGTAGGAATAGCCGAACAGGCCATAGGCGCCCGGCGTCACGCCGAGCTTGCGGACGATCAGATTGTCGTTCTCGCCGGCTTCGACATAGGCGCCGTCCTCGCGGATGCCGGTGCAGATCGCCTTGAACTTGGCCTCGTTGGCCTTTTTCATCGCCGCCATGCCGGCATTGGCCTCGCAGGGCGGAGTCATCAACAGCTCGCCGATCGCGTCGCGGGTACCCGAGGTCGGCGGTGGGCCATAGACCTGGATCTTGACGTTAGGCAGCTTGGGATTGACGTCCTTCCAGGTCTTGGCGCGGTTGGGCTTGCCATAGGGATTGGCGGCAAGCGCCAGATAGATGTCGCGCCGACTGAGGTTGAGCGCCGGTGAATTCTTGCTCCCCGCGAGCACGATTCCGTCGAGGCCGACCTGGATCTCGGTGACTTTGGTGACGCCGTTCGCCGCGCAGGTCTTGGCCTCGGAGGCCTTCATCCGCCGCGACGCATCTTCGATGTCGGGGAAGCGCTCGCCGACGCCGGCGCAGAACAATTTCATGCCCGCACCCGTGCCGGTCGACTCGATGATCGGCGCCGGAATCCCCGGATTGGCGCGCGCGAATCGCTCGGCTACCGCGGTCGTGAACGGATATACGGTGGATGAGCCGACAATATGGATGTTGCGACGGCCCGCGCCGAGCGCCGGCGTGGCCATCACGGCTGCAACGCTAATCGCGGCTACGGCGATCCTGATTTTCATCATAGTCCCCTTCACTCTGCCGGGCGGACGCCTCGGCTTCCCAGGTGGGGCACTAGGATGATTCGATGACAGTCACGGGTAAGTTCGAAGACTCTTCGATGACTCCGCCGTCACGATATTGTCACAATCAGGCGGCTTCCTCCGAATCGAGCGCGTAGCCGGCCGAACGGACGGTGCGGATGATGTCGGGCTGGTCGCCGTCGTTGAGCGCCTTGCGCAGGCGGCGGACATGGACGTCGACGGTGCGCAATTCGATGTCGCTGTCGTGCGCCCAGACGCTGTCGAGCAACTGCTCGCGCGAGAAGACCCGCGCCGGATGCTCGAGGAAATGGCGGAGCAGCCTGAATTCGGTCGGACCGAGCGGCACCGCGCGGCCGCCGCGGCGCACCTTGTGCGCGGCCACGTCCATCTCGAGATCGGCATATTGCAGCATCTCGCCGGCCAGCGCCGGACGCACCCGCCGGAGCACCGCGCCGACGCGCGCGATCAGTTCGCGCGGGCTGAACGGCTTGGTCATATAATCATCGGCGCCGGTTTCGAGCCCGCGCACGCGGTCCGATTCCTCGCCACGCGCGGTGAGCATGATGATCGGCACGTTGGCGGTGGCCGGGTTGCGGCGCAGCCGGCGGCACACCTCGATTCCGGACACGCCCTCGATCATCCAGTCGAGGATGACGATGTCGGGCGGACTCTCGCGCGCCAGCAGCAGCGCCTCCTCGCCGTCGGAAGCGAGACGAACCTCGAAATTCTCGCGATTGAAATGCCACACCAGCAGGTCAGCGAGAGCCTTGTCGTCCTCGACCAACAGCATGTTTGCTCTACTCATTATGCCTCGATCGGGTCGTTTCCGCGCGGTCGGTCGGCGAGCCGTTGGCCGGTCACCGCAAAATAGACCATTTCGGCGATGTTGGTAGCGTGATCGCCGACCCGTTCGATATTCTTGGCCACGAACAGCAGATGCGTCGACCGGCTGATCTCCTGCGGATCCTCCATCATGAAGGTCAGCAGCGCGCGGAAGATGCTGTCGTAGAAATCGTCGACCGCGCGGTCGCGCTCGCACACATTCTGCGCCTTCTCGGCGTCGCGCTCGACATAGGCGTCGAGGACATCGTGCACCATTTCGGCCGCCAGCCGGCCCATTTGGGTCAGCAGCGAGAGCGCCTCGATCTGTCCGGCGCCCTCCAGCGCCGGAACGCGCTTGGCAATATTCTTGGCATAGTCGCCGATGCGCTCGACGATGCCGACGATCTTCAATGCCGCCACCGCTTCGCGCAGATCGTCCGCCATCGGCGCGCGCAGCGCGATCAATTGGACCACCTTGCCCTCGGCTTCGGTCTCGAGCGCGTCGAGCTTCTTGTCGTCCGCGACCACGCGCAGCGCGCCGTCATAATCGCGGTGCGCCAGGCATCGCATCGATTCGTGAATCGCATTCTCCGCCAAGCCGCCCATCTGGCTGATGAGCGCGCGCAGCTGCCCCAGATCCTCGTCGAAGGCCTTGAGGGTATGTCCGCCTGCTGTGGCCATGATGCGATCCTTAACCGTAGCGACCAGTGATATAATCCTGGGTGCGCGGCACCTTCGGATTGGTGAAGATTTCGGACGTGTCGCCATATTCCACCAGCTCGCCGAGGTGGAAAAAGGCTGTCCGCTGCGACACGCGCGCGGCCTGCTGCATATTGTGCGTGACGATCACGATCGCATAGCGTCCACGCAGCTCATGGATCAGCTCCTCGATCCGCGCCGTGGCGATCGGATCGAGCGCCGAGGCCGGCTCGTCCATCAATATGACCTCGGGTTCGACCGCGATGGCGCGGGCGATGCACAGCCGTTGCTGCTGGCCGCCCGACAGCGCGGTGCCGCTGTCGCCCAGCCGATCCTTGACTTCGTCCCACAGGCCCGCGCGCTGCAGCGATTTCTCGACGATCTCGTCCATGTCGGCCTTGCGCTGGGCAAGGCCGTGGATGCGCGGTCCGTAGGCGACATTCTCGTAGATCGACTTGGGAAAAGGATTGGGCTTCTGGAACACCATTCCGACGCGCGCGCGCAGCTGCACCACATCCATCCGCGGATTGTGTATGTCCTCGCCGTCGAGCTCTATGGTGCCTTCGACGCGCGCGCTCGCGATCGTGTCGTTCATGCGGTTGAGGGCGCGCAGGAACGTCGATTTGCCGCAGCCGGAAGGGCCGATGAACGCGGTGACATGCTCGGTGCCCATGTCGAGCGAAACCTCGTCGACGGCCTTCTTCGATCCGTAATAGACGCAGACATCGCGCGCGCGGATCTTGATATCGGCCTCACCGGCCGATTTTCTCGTCTCAGCCTGCAGGCTGCTTGTCGTGTCCATCATTTTCACCAGCGTGTCTCGAACTTGTTGCGGAGATAGATGGCGAGGCCATTCATCGCCATGAGGAAGACCAGAAGAACGATGATCGCCGCGGACGTCTTCTCGACGAAGCCGCGGCTGACCTCGTCCGACCACAGGAAGATCTGAACCGGAAGCACCGACGCCGGTTCGGTGATGCCGCCCGGCGGCGTGGCGATGAACGCGCGCATCCCGATCATCAGCAGCGGCGCGGTCTCGCCCAACGCGCGCGCCATGCCGATGATCGTGCCGGTCAATATGCCCGGCAGCGCCAGCGGAAGCACATGGTGGAACACGACCTGGACCGGACTGGCGCCGACACCCAGCGCGGCATCGCGGATCGACGGCGGCACCGCCTTCAGCGCGTTGCGGCCGGCGATGACGATCACAGGCATCGTCATCAACGCCAGCGTGAGGCCGCCGACGAGCGGCGCCGAACGCGGCATGTGCATGAAGTTGAGGAACACGGCGAGGCCGAGCAGCCCGAAGATGATCGAAGGCACCGCGGCGAGATTGTTGATCGATACCTCGATCATCGTCGTCCATCGATTGCGGGGCGCATATTCCTCGAGATAGACGGCCGACAGCACGCCGACCGGGAAGGCGATCGCGAGCGTCACGAGCATCGTCAGCAGCGAGCCCTTGAACGCGCCCCAGACGCCGACCAGCGTCGGATCGGTCGAATCCGCCCCGGTGAGGAAAGGCCAGTTGATTCCGGTTTGCACCCGCCCGACGGCATCGAGGCGCTGATAAGTCTGCTCCGCT